>CAZEVP010000012.1:0-62150 GCA_964515735.1 uncultured Verrucomicrobiaceae bacterium
GCACCGGCGCAATTTGCAGCAGGAGTCGAATCTGGCGCCGATCGCCGAGTTCGACGCCGCGCGGCGCACGGTGCTGGCGGCGTGGCGGCGCACGCTGGGCGAGACGGCCGCAGGCTGACAGGGAGCGTCGGGTGTTTTCGAAGAGCGACTTGTCCGGGCACGAATCGAGGTCAGGCACTTGAAGTTGTTGATCACCGGCGCCACCGGCTTCGTCGGCCGCGCGCTGGTCACCGAGGCGCGCGCGCGCGGCTGGCAGCTGCGCGCTGCGGTCCGGCGCCCGCTCGCGATCGATGGCGTCGAGCCGGTCGAGATCGGCGACATCGGCCCGGACACCGACTGGCGGGCCGCCGTGCGCGGCTGCGATGCGGTCGTCCATCTCGCCGCGCGCGTGCACCGGCTCGATCGCGGCGAGGCCGGCGATCTGGCGGCGTTCCGCCGCGTCAACGTCGCCGGCAGCGAGCGGCTGGCGCGGCAGGCCGCCGAGGCCGGCGTGCGCCGGCTGGTGTTCGTCAGCACGGTGAAAGTGCATGGCGAAGGCGCCGCGCAGCCGTATCGCGAGAGCGACGCGCCGGCGCCGGTCGATCCGTATGCGATCTCCAAATGGGAGGCGGAGCAGGCGCTGGCGCGCGTCGCCGCCGACACCGGCATCGAACTGGTGGTGCTGCGTCCACCGCTGGTCTACGGGCCGGACGCCGGCGCCAATTTCCGGCGTCTGCTGCGGCTGGCGCTGAAGGGGGTGCCGTTGCCGCTGGCCGCGATCGACAACCGGCGCAGCCTGATCCACGTGGACAATCTGGCGCATGCGATCACGCTCTGCGTCGAGCACCCGCTGGCGGCGGGGCAGACCTTCCTGGTGGCCGACGGCGCGCTGTCGACGCCAGCGCTGGTACGGGAGCTGGCGGCCGCCACCGGTCGCCGCGCCCGGCTGCTGCCGCTGCCGCCGTCACTGCTGCTGCGGCTCGCGCGCTGGTGCCGGTGCGAACCGGAGGCGCAGCGCCTGCTGGCGTCGCTCGCCGTCGACGACGGTGCGCTGCGCTCGCGGCTCGGCTGGACGCCGCCGCTGCCGCAGCGCGAGGCATTGCGGCGGACGGCGGTCGCGATGGCCGCGCGCATGACGGAGACGAACCGCGATGGCCATTGATCCGATCATCGACCCGATCGACGCGGCGATCGTGCTGCTCGCCGGCCTGATCGGCTGGCTCGGTACCGGGCTGGTGATACGTCACGCCCATCGCTGGCATCTGGTGCAGGCGCCGAACCACCGTTCGTCGCACGTCGCGCCGACGCCGCACGGAGGCGGCAGTGGCATCGCGCTGGCGGGGCTGCTGGCCGCGCTGCCGCTGGCGCTGCGCGGTGCGCCCGAGCTGATCTGGATCGCGCTGCTCGGCGTCGCGCTGGCGCTGGTCGGCCTGCGCGACGACATCCGGCACGTGCCGGCGCGCACGCGGCTGCTGATCCAGCTGCTGGTCTGCGCGCTGCTGCTGGCGCTGCTGCGCGACTGGCCACCCGGCATCGCCAGCGCGCCGCTGCTGCTGGCACTGCTCGTCGCCGGCGCGTGGTGGATCAACCTGTTCAATTTCATGGATGGCATCGACGGGCTGGCCGCCAGTCAGGCGCTCTTCATGCTGGTGTGCGGCGGTGCGCTGACGTTCGGGTTCGCCGCTCTGCCGGCCGGTGCGACCGGCGTGCCCATCTGGGGGCTGGCGGTGGCGGCCGCGACCGCCGGTTTCCTGCTGCTGAACTGGCCGCCGGCGCGCATCTTCATGGGTGATGTCGGCAGCACCTACCTCGCCTTCGTCATCCTGGTGCTGGCGCTCCATTCCGGATTTCACGGCACGCTGCACTGGTCGGTGTGGCCGGTGCTCGGCGCGGTGTTCGTCACCGACGCGACGGTGACGCTGCTGCGGCGCTGGGCCGGTGGCCAGTCGTGGCTGCAGCCGCATCGCAGCCACGCCTACCAGCAGCTGGCACGGCGCTGGCGTTCGCACCGCGCCGTCACGCTGACGGTGATCGGCATCGACCTGCTGTGGCTGCTGCCGCTGGCGCTGGCGGCGTGTCTGTCGCCGCAGCGGGCCGCGCTGTGGCTCGGGTTGGCCTACGCGCCGCTGCTGCCGTGGGTGCTGTGGGCCGGCGCCGGAAGGGCCGAGGTTCGCTAGCACCGGTCGATGTCATGGCAAAGCGCTCCCCGCTCTGGCTATGATGGCGCGGCCATGCGCATCCCGGATCGGGGATTTCCGGCCGCGGTGAGCGGCCTGGACTGCGATCAGGCTTGCGCGGGCTGACTCCAGCGGAGTCCGGTTCGGACACGGACTAACGAAAACAATACGTGTCACGCGATTATCGATGGGTATATGGACAGACTTGGATTCGGTAGCGCCGGTGGTGACGTAGCGATGCCGGCCGGTTACCTCGTTGCCGTGCGGGAAGGTTGAGGGGCTCGCCTCCATGAAAGTCCTGCACGTCTACAGAACGTACTTCCCCGATACGCAGGGTGGTCTGGAAGAGACCATCCGGCAGATCTGCGTCAGCACGCGGGCCTGCGGCGTCGAGAGCGAAGTACTGACGATCAGCCCGTCGGCGCTGCCGGCGCGGCTCGATGCGGCCGAGGCGACGGTCTATCGCGCGCGCCAGAACATCGACATCGCCTCTTGCAACATGGGCATGGGGGCGTTCCGGCTGTTCCGCGAGCGCGCCCGCGCCGCCGACATCGTCCACTACCACTTCCCGTGGCCGTTCGCCGACGTGCTGGCGCTGGCGCTGCCGCCCGACCGGCCGCAGGTGATGACCTATCACTCCGACATCGTCCGGCAGCGGCTGCTGAAATTCTTCTACCAGCCGCTGATGCACCGCTTCCTGCGGCGGATGGACGCCATCGTCGCCACCTCCGATGCCTACGCGAGCGGCAGCCCGGTGCTGCGCAGTTACCGGGACAAGCTGCAGGTCATCCCCATCGGCATCGACGAGCGCGGCTACCCGGCGCCGGCCGCGCCGCTGATGGAGCAGATCCGGCAGCGCTTCGGCTCGGACTTCTTCCTGTTCCTCGGCGTGCTGCGCCAGTACAAGGGTGTCGGCTACCTGCTGGAGGCGGCGCGCGGAACCAACCTCTCCGTGGTGATCGCCGGCACCGGGCCGATGGAAGAGGAGCTGCGCCAGCGCGCTGCCGAACAGGGGCTGAGCAACGTCCACTTCCTCGGCTATGTCTCCGACGAGATGAAGGTCGGGCTGCTGCAGGCCTGCCGCGCGCTGGTGCTGCCCTCCTGCTTCCGTTCGGAGGCGTTCGGCGTCTCGCTGCTGGAGGGCGCGATGCTCGGCAAGCCGCTGCTGACCACCGAGCTCGGCACCGGCACCAGCCTGATCAACGTGCACGAGAAGACCGGGCTGGTGGTGCCCCCCGCCGATGCCGACGCGCTGCGCGCGGCGATGCGGCGTCTGCAAACCCGCGCCGACGAGGCGCAGGCGTTCGGGCAGGCGGCGCGCAACCGCTACAGCGAGCTGTTCCGGGCCGAGCTGATGGGGCGCCGCTATCACTACCTCTACCAGAGCGTCGAGGCCGGCCGGGTGCTGAAGGCGGCGAACTGATCCGCGCGCTGGGGCGGGCAGATGAAATGCCGTCCCGATTTGTGGTGCAATATCGCGCTTTGCCGCAGGGGCCGCGCGCCCGTGTCCGGCGCCGCATTCCGACCCTTTGCCTCAATCATCCCCACCTGCAGGAGTAGTAGACATGTCCATGGCCGACCGCGACGGTCTGATCTGGTTCGATGGCGAGATGGTTCCCTGGCGCGATGCCAAGGTTCACGTGCTGACGCACACCCTGCACTACGGGCTCGGGGTGTTCGAAGGGGTGCGCGCCTACCAGACCGAGAGCCGCGGCACCTGCATCTTCCGGCTGAAGGAGCACACCAGCCGGCTGTTCGATTCGGCCAAGATCATGAACATGGTGATCCCGTTCTCGAAGGACGAGATCAACGCGGCGCAGTGCCGGGCGGTCGCCGCCAACGAGCTGCACGAGGCCTACATCCGGCCGATGGTGTTCCTCGGCTCCGAGGGCATGGGGCTGCGCGCGTCCGGCCTGAAGGTGCACGTCATCGTCGCGGCCTGGCACTGGCCCTCCTACATGGCGCCGGAAGCCCGCAAACTCGGCATCAAGGTTCGCACCAGCTCCTACACCCGCCACCACGTCAACATCTCGATGACCCGCGCCAAGGCCAACGGTCACTACATCAACTCGATGCTGGCGCTGAACGAGGCGCTGACCGGCGGCGCCGAAGAGGCGCTGCTGCTCGATCCGGAAGGTTATGTCGCCGAGGGCTCGGGCGAGAACGTCTTCATCGTCCGCGACGGCGTCATCTACACGCCGGAGCTGACGGCCTGCCTGAATGGCATCACCCGCAACACGATCTTCCATCTGGCGAAGGAGATCGGTGCCGAGGTGGTCGAGAAGCGCATCACCCGCGACGAGGTCTACATCGCCGACGAAGCCTTCTTCACCGGCACCGCCGCCGAGGTGCTGCCGATCCGCGAACTGGATGGCCGCATCATCGGCGCCGGCCGTCGCGGGCCGGTCACCGAGCGGTTGCAGACGCTCTATTTCGATCAGGTGAAAGGGCGTCGCAGCCAGTTCTCCGAGTGGCTGACGCCGGTCAAGTGACCGGCACTCCCTCCGACCCCGTTCACGACCTGCGCCGCGGAGCGTGAACGGGCGTCAGCCGCGCAGTTTTCGCAGCAGCCGGCGCACGATCGATGACGGGCCGCGCGCTGCCACCGGCGCCGCGCGCTGGCCTTCGTAATAGAAGGTCGACATCGCGCCAGCCTCACCGTACTCCTGCAGAACCTGTCGCTGCGGCGGCAGGTAATGGAAATAGTTCGGCGCGACCGACGCCGGGCAGAAGTGGGTGACCAGCGAGCGCCGCGTCGTTCCCGGTTTTTCGATTTCGGCGCCGCCGTGGGCGAGATCCGCCGCCCACAGCAGCAGGTCGCCCTTGCGCGGCAGGAAGCGGCGCAGCGGATAGTTGCGCGCCTGCGATTCGCGGTGCAGCGACTCCAGGTGATCGATGTGCTCCTGGTGGGCGTCGCGCGCATGGTTGTAGTGCTTGTACTTGCCGCTGTATTTCCAGTCCGGCAGGCGATGGCTGCCCTCGTAATAGAGCAGCTCGCCGGAACCGGGCTGGATGTCCTCCAGCGCCAGCCAGCTCGCCACCAGCGCCAGCGGCTTGTCGGCGACGACGTACGCCGTGTCCTGATGGATCGCCTGGGTCGAACCCACCTCGAAATGCAGCCCCTGGAAGGCGAGCGGCCGCTCCTCGAACACGATGCGCAGGAACGTGGCCACCTGCTCGTTGAAGACCAGCGGCCGCGCCGATGGCAGCAGCCAGTAGCTGTCGAGATATTTCGTCAGCGGTTCATAACGCGAGGCCTCAGCGGCGGCGACCAGGCTTTTGTCCTGCGGGCCGTAGGTCGGCACGCTGGCGAGCAGCCCGCTGTCGGGCTGCAGCGCCTGCTCGAACTCCGCGAGATAGCGATCGATGGCCTCATCGCTGACGGCTTTCTCGAAGATGACGTAGCCGTGCTCGATGAAGAAGGCGATCTTCTCGCGATAATCGGTGACGGTGTGTTTGTGTGTGACGCGCTCGTCGAGTTGCTGCAGCGCATCGGGCTGATCGATCCACAGTGAAGCGAATTCGCTGGTCCGCATGGTGTTTCTGTCCCCTAAAAAACCGGCGTGCTGAGGCGCCCGGGCTGACCGTAGTAAATGATGGTGTCGTGCGGCCCGCTGCCGAACAGCTGCAAGGTGCCATCACGCCACGAGTGCAGGCCGACCTGCGAGACACCGTCGATCGTCGCCGTGAACGGAGAGGCATCCTCCCGTGGCACGGCCTCGACCGTCGTCACCTGTACGTCGTCACCGAAGCGGTCGGTGAGATGGAAGCGCCCCTCGTCGGCGCTCCATACCCCCACCGTCGCGATGCCGTCGCCGTCCCAGTCCCCAGCTACCGCGGCCGATGGCGAGCTCTCCGCGCCGAAGACGAAGCGGGCGAAAGGCTGCGCCCGCAATTGCTTCAGTACATGGAGATCGAATGTCGAGCGGTCGCGCAGGAACAGGCCTATGTCGGTGATGCCGTCGCCGTTCCAGTCGCCGGTGAGCGGCTGCGCATCCGCCGGGCAGTCGCCGTCGTTGTCGAGCGCGATCGTCGCCACCGCTCTGGTGCCGGCCAGGTCGGTGTGGAGCCGGAATTTGCAGGTGCGGGGATCGAAGCTGGCGACGGCGATCTTGCGCCGCTGCCAGTGGCCGAGCAGCGGCACCTGTCCGGGTTCCACGACGATCTGCCGGTTCGCGAAACCGGAAGACCAGCGATAGCGCAGGTCGGCATGGCCGTCATCCGGGTAGAACACGCCCCAGGTCAACGCCGGACCTTCGTGCGTGCCGATCCGCTCGGTGGCGCGCGCCAGCAGCTGGCCGCCGCCGATCAGCAGGAGCAGCCAGACACCGAGCGACAGCGACCGCCGGGCGGTGCGCGTACCGAGGATTTCCGGCCAGCGTATCGCCCGCAACCGGTTCAGGATCGGCGCGCGCAGCGACAGGGCCGGTTTCTCGATCAGTGTCCACGACAGCCAGGAGAGCGGAATCAGCAGCACCATCGTCGCGGCGAACAGCGCCAGCGGCGCTATCGACGGGAACAGATGAACCAGCAACTGCTGCAGCGGATAGGCGTAGATGTAGACCCCGTAGGAGATGTCGCTCTTCAGCGCCGGCAGCCGCACCCGAGAGCTGAAACCGATGCCGATGACGAGCGCTGCGACCACGAGGATGACCGCCAGCTTGGGAAAACCGGCGATGCTGGCAACAGCCAGCAGCGACAGCAGCACGACCAGTCTGGCCGGCGTCAGCAGTTGATGGTTGACGCGCGCGAACGCACCGAACAGGAACATCGCGATCAGCCATGGAGCACCGCTGGTGTCGAACCAGTGCCGCAGGTCGGCCACATCGACGATCGCCGGCATCAGCAGCAGCACGATCAGCAGCGTCAGGTTGAAGCGCAGCCGGGAGGCGAGCAGCCCGACGCACCACAGCAGCGCCAGCAGCGCATACAGGCGCACCTCCCACGGCAGCGTCCACAGCGAACCATTGACCGAATCGGTCGCGTTGGCGGTGAAGGCGCCGGGCAGCTGGTAGGAGGCACCGCCGAACAGCAGCAGATTGGTCCTGAGATAGAGCCAGCTGCCGTGGAGGAACTCCGCGGGGCTGGCGGTCGACGAGATCCAGGCGCAGAAGATCGTCACGCCGAGCGCGCAGATCAGCGCGGGCCAGATGCGCAAGAAGCGACTGAGCAGGTAGTGCGACAGCGACCGGCTGCCGAGCATGCTCTGCATGACCAGATAGCCGCTGATCAGAAAGAACGCCTGCACCGCGATGCTGCCGCCGGTGTGGGTCGACAGCAGCCGGCTGATCGGCTCGCCGCTGCTGGTCAGCGGGTAGCTGTGCGACCAGGCCACGAGCGACGCCAGCAGCAGCCGCACGCAATTCAGGTTGTCGAAATGGGGAGAATCTTTGCGCACGGTGTCCGAATTGTGTGAGCTGGAGCGCAGATGCGGCTTCAGAGTGTTTGGATTACGGAGGTCTGGAGGATAGGGTTACGGCATCCCCATGTCGTTGATCCGGGCATTGTAATCGCTCGAAGCCATCGACATGGAGCGATGGAGTCGAGCGTCAGGTGGTACCGGATAGGCAGCTTTTGCTGGCGGGTATCGCCGATCGGCGTCATGTCGCCGCCATCTCGTATGGCGGTGGACGGAGCGGTCGGATGGCCAGGAGCTGTGATTATGGATCGGAGAGAGGTTTCGGTTTTCATCGAGGTGATGCGGCCCGTTCTGACGCTGGTGGTCTGTCTCGTGCACGTGCCCCTGCTGCAGGGCTATCACGGCGGCGACGTCGGGCTGTTCGATACCGATACGCTGCTCGCGCCGTTTCTCCAGGATACCTTCGCGCGCAGCGCGGTCCCGCTGCTGACCATCTTCTCCGGCTATCTCGCCTGCCTGTCGCTGTCGCGAAAGCGCTACGGCGATTATGCGTGGGGGCGGGTGCGCAGCCTGCTGGTGCCGTTCCTGTTGTGGAACGTGCTGCTGGCCCTGCTGCTCCATGTCAGCCATCAGCGCACGGGTTACCCCGAGATGATGGCGGTCACCGAACACAACGGCGCGCTGGAGAATCTCGGCTTCGTGTTCGGGCTCTCGTCGTTCCCGGTCAACTATCCGCTCTACTTCCTCAAGGACCTGTTCCTGATCGCGCTGCTGTTGCCGCCGGTGCTGGCGAGAATGCGGCCGTGGCTGTTCCTGTGCGCCGGCGCCTTTCTGCTGGTGTTCTGCGTCCACCGCAGCGCGGTCACCGTTGGCGATGTGCTTCTGATCTACCGCAGCGACATGCTGCTGTTCTTCCTGCTGGGCTACGGTCTCGCCAGGTTCGACCTGATCGACCGGCTGCCGCGGTTCCGGCCCGCCGATGACGGTTTCGTCGTGGCCGCGTTCTTCGCGTTGTGCATCGTCATGACCGGGTTGCTGGTGCGCTACGACCCCGATCTCGACGTCTATACCACCCGCATCAAGCTGCCGTTGTCGCTGCTTTTCCTGTGTGCGGTTCCGGCGATTGCGGCACTGGTCCGGCGCCATGCCGACTCCGCATTCGTCACGCTGGCGAGAAAGCTCTCCTCCTACAGTTTCACGCTGTTCCTGGTGCACGGTCCGGTCGGTTTTCTGGTCGAGTACGTCGTGCTGAAGTACCGCATTCCGGTCGGCAATGCCCGTCCGATGTGGGAGCAGGCGCTGTTCGTTTTGGCGTTCCTTTTGCTTTCCTGTGTGGTGGCGTGGGTGGTCGCGAGCCTCTACCGGGCTGGTCGGCGGCGGTTCGCACCGGTGTGGCTGTGGGCGCGTGGACTGGGGCGGGCATCCGTCACAGGCCGGCGTCCGGGGGCCTGAAGTGGCATTGCGCATGAGATACACTGCGCCCTCGGTGTGAGGGTCGGGCCGGGAGTTCCTGGCGCTCACTGATAATTCGAGGTTCGGCGCACCCGGGGGCGGCAGCAGCCCTTGTCGTGGAAGGTGGTGTGTCGTGAAGCTGGGGAAGCGGAACCGTTGAGCCGTCTACTGTCGATTGTCGACCGCATGTTCAGCATGCCGCGGCGTGTGAAGCAGGCCGCGCTGATCTGCTTTGATACGGCGGCCATACCCGTGGCGTTGTTTCTCGCGGTGCTGATGCGCAGCGGCGATTTCGTCTGGGAGGTCTCGCCGCGCGAACAGCTGGCGATCGTCATCACCATCGTCGGCTCCGCCTTCGTTTTCGTCCGCATCGGTCTCTACCGGGCCATCGTCCGCTACATGGGGCAGCAGGCCATCCTGACCGTGCTGAAAGGGGTGTCGTGGTCGACGGTCATCCTGACGCTGACGCTGTTCGCCGCGCGCAGCGACATCCCGCGCTCGGTGCCGTGGATTTACTGGGCGCTGGCGGTGCTGGCGATCGGCGGCAGCCGCCTGCTGGTGCGGGCCGGCTATCACAGCCTGTTTCGCTGGACCGGCAAGAAGGTGGCGATCTACGGTGCCGGAGAGACCGGCCGTCAGCTGCTGCAGTCGCTGATCCTGAGCGGCGAATACGCACCGATGGTCTTTCTCGACGACGACCGCAGCCTGCACGGCACGGTCATCAATGGCGTGCCGGTCTACGACCCGGCCGAGTTCGGCGAGCTGTTCCGCCAGTCCGACATCACCCATGTGCTGCTGGCGATGCCGTCGCTGGAGCGCGGGCGACGCCGCCGCATCGTCGAGATGCTGGAACGCTATCCGGTGCAGGTGAAGACGGTGCCCGCGTTCGCCGCGCTGGTCTCTGGTCTGGAGCGGATCGACGAGCTGCGCGACGTCAACGTCGAGGAGCTGCTCGGGCGCGACCCGGTGCCGCCGCAGCGCGAGCTGATATCGCACTGCACGGCCGGCAAGGTCGTCGCCGTGACCGGCGCCGGTGGCTCGATCGGCTCCGAGCTGTGCCGGCAAGCGCTGCTGTGCGAGCCGGCCTGTCTGGTGTTGATCGAACAGTCCGAGTTCTCGCTCTACAGCGTCGAGCGCGATCTCCAGGAGGTCATCGCCAAGCGCGGCCTCTCCACGCGGCTGGTACCGCTGATCGGCAACATCCAGCAGGAAGAGCGTCTGGCGCGGCTCTTCCGCCGCTTCGGTGTGCAGACGCTGTATCACGCCGCAGCCTACAAGCACGTTCCCCTCGTCGAGGCCAATGTCGTCGAAGGTGTCTCCAACAACGTGTTCGGCACGCTGGCGGTGGCCCGCGCCGCCGCCACCGCGGCGGTCGAGACCTTCGTGCTGATCTCCACCGACAAGGCCGTGCGTCCCACCAATGTCATGGGCGCCGCCAAGCGCGTGGCCGAACTGATCGTGCAGGCGCTGGCGATGAAGCACCCCGGCACGCGCTACTGTTCGGTCCGTTTCGGCAACGTGCTCGGGTCGTCCGGCTCGGTGGTGCCGCTGTTCCAGGAACAGATCGCCGCTGGCGGTCCGGTCACCGTCACCCACCCCGACGTGCAGCGCTATTTCATGACGATCAGCGAGGCGGCCCAGCTGGTATTGCAGGCCGGCGCGATGGGCGATCGCGGCGACGTGCTGGTGCTCGACATGGGCGAGCCGGTCAGGATCGTCGATCTGGCGCGGCGCATGATTCAGCTGATGGGATATCGCGTCCGCGACAGCAACGATCCGTCAGGCGACATCGAGATCCGCTTCGTCGGCCTGCGCCCCGGCGAGAAGCTGGTCGAGGAGCTGCTGCTGGGCGACAGCGTGTCTGGAACTGTCCACCCGAAGATATTCAGGGCGCAGGAAGCCTTTCTCAGTGAGGAAGTGCTCGACGCGCATCTGCAGCAGCTGCGACAGGCGATTGCCGCCGAAGACGTACCGCTCGTATTCGCATCGCTGTCGACGCTCGTCGCCGGCTTCCACGTTGCCGGCGAGATTCACGATGCCGCCTGGAATCAGGGGCAGGCCGCGCCCTCGAAGGCCAACGTCGTCAGTATTTTCGCGCCGGCGCGGACGGAGCGCTGACGGCGCCGGTGTTCCAGTCCCGGGTGGGTACTCCGAAGCGTTGGTCGGCGTTGTCCCGCAGCAGCTCCTGCTGTTGTCGCAGCCAGGCGTGCGGCTGTTCCCAGTAGTCGTCGAGCCGCTGCCGCAGTGCGGCGATCTCCCGTGTCAGGTCGCGGCTCCCCCAGTCGCGGAAGAAGGCCCGCGACAGCAGCGCACCGCCCGCGCCCAGGCGCGGGTATTGCGCGAGCACCTGATCGGCGGGGATCGGCAGGTCGTTGTCGCCGCAGCGGCCGACGCCGCCGACCGCCAGCGCCAGGCCGGCGTCGAGGATGGTGTCGCAGAGGCGCTGCAGCTGCGGCGACACCAGCACGTGAAAGTGGCTCGGCCACGCCAGCGACAGCCGCATGTCATTCAGCCCGATGTGAATCTCGCCGACGCCGTCGATGTGGCACAGCTCGCCGATGTCGTCGGCGGCGGCCGCGGTCTCCAGCAGCAGCACCGGACGCGCGCGCCCGTCGACGATCCGGACGAAGCGTTCCGCCTCCCGCCAGCTCTTGAAGTGCGGAAGCATCAGCGTGCGCACGCCGGCATCCAGCAGCCGGTCGATTTCCGCCGCGGAATCGGCGTGCAGCGAATTGCAGCGGGCGAACAGCCGCTCCGCCGTCACCGCGGCGGCGATCCGCGCCAGCTCGGTTTCGTCGTGGTCGGATATCCAGGTCCCCATCCCGCCTTGGCGCAGATGTTTGTCGATCCGCTCCAGATCGAGGCCGATGCGGTCGACGCCGGCGCGACAGGCGCCGGCGGCGAGTGCGGCGTCGTTGGTGAACAGCGTCAGGATGAAACGCTGGCCGCGACTGGTTTTGGTTTCCAAGATCGTCAGTCTCCGGTGTCCGTGGGGACGGTGTTCGCGAGGGTATCGAGATCGGCGCGGGCCTCCAGCGGCTGGCGCAGCAGCCAGCGCTGCAGTTGCGCCTCGGAGAAGGCTTCGAAGCGCGCGCGCATCTGCGGGTCGTAGGCCGCGACCTTGGGGGTGATCAGCAGGTTCGGCGTCCGCCACAGTGCATCGGTCGCCGGCGGAACCGGCTCCAGCACATCGAGCCCGGCACCGCCCAGCCGGCCTGCGCGCAGCGCGGCGCCGAGGGCGTCGGTGTCGACGACGGCGCCGCGCGAGACATTGATGACGATGGCCGACGGTGGCAGCAGCGCGAACTCCGCGGCGCCGAGCAGCCGATGCGTCGCGTCGGTGAGCGGCACCGCGATGACGAGCAGATCCGTCTGCGGCAGCTGCGCGCGCCAGGCGTCGCCGGCGACGAAGTGGTCGCAGGCGGCGCGCTGCTCGGCACTGCCGCTGCGGGCGCAGCCGATGACGAAGATGCCGAGTGCGCGCAGACGTCGGCCGACGGCGCGTCCTATCTGCCCCAGGCCCAGGACCAGCGCGGTGCGGGGCGGCGACAGCATGGCGAACGGCTGTGCCCACTCGCCGCGCTGCTGGGCGGCGAAGGCGTCGGGCAGCCGGCGCTGCAGCGCCCAGCTCAACGCCAACACGTGTTCCGCGATGACCGGCGCATTGGTCGGGTTGAGGCTGAGCGCGATGTCGCGGCGCTGCAGCTCGCGCCACGGCAGGTGATCGAACCCGGCTGCCGACGATTGCACCCAGCGCAGCTTGGGGGCGTGCGGAATGATCTGGCGCAGGTAGCGGTGCCCGAACACGATCTGCGCCTGCCGGGCCTGCTCCAGCGCATCCGCTTCGCTCCGGGCCACGCTGACGCGCGCACCGCCGAGCGCCGCTTCCAGCCGCTGCAGATGTTCCGCACTGGGCGGATGGTTGGAGTGCATCAGCAGAATCATGTCGATGCACACCACGTTCGCCACATGTCGCGCAGGCTGCGCTCGATGCCGCGCGCGACCAATGCCGGCTGCCGCACGGCCTGGGTCTCCATGCGCGCCCGCAGTGAGGTGCGCAGCGCGGCCAGCTCGCCCGGGCGCGCGCTCCAGTCGAGGCCCTTGGCGATCAGGCTCGGGCCATCGGCGGCGATGAAGTCGTCCAGCCCCGCATCGTGCAGCCGGCTGGCGCAGTGCCTGCGCCACAGCGCGTTGCCGGCGACGGTCAGGGTCGGAATGCCCATCCACAGGGCGCAATCGGTCGTCGTTCCGCCTGAAAACGCGAGCGGGTCGAGCGCGATGTCGACGTCGCCGTGCAGTTGCAGATAGTCGGCGAGTGGGCACTGGGGGGCGGTCCGCAGTTGGTGCGGCAGGGCACCGAAGTGTTGCAGGCGCGCGCGCAACCGGTCTCCGCTGTCATCGTCCGGCACGCCGGCCAGCAACAGCTGCGCGGTCGGCAATGCGCGCAGCAGCTGCGCCCACAGCGCCAGCGTCGCATCGTCGAGTTTGACCGGGCGATTGAAGCTGCCGAAGGTCAGATGGCCGCGCGCCAGTGCCGGCAGCGGATTGATGTCGGGCAGCGCCTCGGGGCGCTCGAACAGCGACGCGCAGGGCAGGATCTCGAGCCTTTCGCTGAACTGATGGTCGAGCCTGCCCGGCGGCGTCTTGATGGCATCGCTCCAGTAGTAATCGATCGAGCGCAACCCGGTGGTGGCCGGGTAGCCCATCCAGCTCACCTGGATCGGCGCCGGTTTCAGGGCGAACACGGCGAGGCGGGTGCCGGCGGTGTGGCCGGAGAGGTCCACCAGTACGTCGATGGCGTGCGCAGCGATCAGCTCGTGCAGGCGGCGATGGCTCAAATGGGCGACATCGTGCCATTCGTCGGCCAGCGGACGCAGGTTGTCGGTGATCCTGTCGCCGGCATTGCTGGCGTAGACCACGACCTCCAGTTCGCGCCGGTCGAACGCACGCCATACGGGCGCGATGCAGCGCGCCACCGGATGGTCCCGCAGGTCGGCGGAGACGAAGCCGACCCGCAGGCGGCGCTCGGGATCGCGCCGGTTGTCGTGAGGCGGATGGTGTTCGCCGTCGAAATGGCGGCCAAATTCGAAATGGCGGGCGACGATCTCACCGACCTCGGACTCGCTGTGCAGCAGGTGGAACAACCATCCGGACCACGCCTGCACCGAGTCCGGCTGCAGGGTCCGCGCCCGCTCATAGCAGGCCGCAGCCTGGGCCGTGTCGCCGCGCCTGCCGTGCAGCCAGCCGAGATTGATCAGCGCCTCGGGGTAGTTCGGCGCGATCTGCAGCGCCTGTGTGAAGGCGTGTTGCGCGCTGCCGAAATCCCCCAGCGCCTGGCGCGAGCTGCCGAGACCCAGCAGCGCTTCCGCCGGAGCCGACCGCAGCGACAGCGCCTGTTCAAACGCGGCGATGGCTTCGGGGTGGCGCGCCGCGGCGGCCAGCGCGTTGCCGCGTGCCGTGTGCGCCATGGCAACATGCGGAGCCAGTGCCGCGGCGCGCTCCGCCCGGCGCAACGCTTCGTCGGCATTGCCGTTCAGCCGGGCGTTGGTCGATGCATTGATCAGAACCGAGATGGCGGCCGGTGCCAGCGTCAGGCTTTGCCGGAACGCGGTCTCGGCGGCGTCGAGTTCGCCGCTGCGCTGCAGGGCGATGCCGAGTCCATCCCAGATGGCCGCATCGCCCGGCGCCACATCGGCAGCGCGTCGAAGCATGTCGCAGGCGGCGGCGAGCTCGCCGCCGAGCAGCAGCGACATGCCGTACAGGTGTTGGGCCTTCGGCGAGTCGGGGTGGCGCTGCAGCAGTGATGCGGCCAGCTGCCGGCAATCGTCGAGGCGTCCCTGGGCGTAGAGCCGTTGCCACTGGGGCACGGCAAGTGCAAAAGATTCTTCCATGGCTCATTTGATGGCAGAGCGCTTGGATGACACTCTGCGGGTCCGGTATTTTGATGAGTATTGGGCGGTACGGGAGGGGGCGAGTCTATCAACCCGACCTTTGCCCGTATATGTGCCCCCTTATTGCGTAGCTGGTGGTGGTCCCCGATTGTCGACAGCGCTACAAGGCGAGACTGCAGGCGGGCCGCTCGCCGACCAGCGTCAGCCTCTCTCCGGCATGGTCGGCGCGCAGGTAGCCGACGAAGCCCGAATAGCGTGTCGCTGCACCGCGTGCGGCCTCGACATCGCCGCGCTTCTGGCCGCCCAGTGCATAGCCCGCGATGGTGCCATCCTCGGATAGCACCTTGATGACCTGCGGATTCGTTTCATGTGCCGGCGTATACATCCATCCTTCTATACGGACGAAGTCGGGAGCGTCGGGCAGCGATACGCGCCGGTCGAGATAGCCGATGCAGGTGTTCTCCGATCCCGCTGTCCGGAGGCGTTGCCCGAGCAGTTCGCGGGCATCGCGAATGGCATCGTAGCCAAACACGGACAGGTTCATGGCTCTCGGTCGTTCCGCAATGCGGAACAGGCGCTCCCGATCGAAATAGATCTGGTCGAGGTAGGTACCGTCGCGGACGCCGAGCTCCACGGCCAGCGCGGCAACGAGATAGGTGTGCACCTGTTGTTCGCGTTGCAGCGCTCGCCATTGATAGGGCCACAGCGACAGGGCGATGACCAGCGCCAACAGCGGTACGACTTTGTTGGCAACGGGGCGCGGCAAAGGCCGGCGTGTGACGAGCAGTATCGACAGCGTGCTCCAGGCCAGCAGGCTGGGGGTCAGGTAGCGGCTGCTGAACGCGTAATCGACCCCGAGCAGCGCGCGCCCGCTGCTGGTTCCGGCAACTGCGGCCCCTATATATAGAAGAAAGAAGATCAGCCCGACCTGCCGGGGATTGGGGTTGCGCCATGGCAGGGTCAGAAAGATCCAGGCGGCGGTGGCTATCAGGATCACTCCGCCGGCAATGGCGACCCGGCTGGAAATCTCGCCTGTGACGAAATACCAGGGGCTGCCGAGGGCGGCCAGCAGAAACCGGACAAAGGCAACCGGGTCCTGCCGCAGCACCTGGGTCAGCGAGCTGTGATGGGGCGGGTGAACGTAGTCGGCCAAATAGTAGGTGCATGTCAGCACCGACAGGACGGCCAGCGACAGTATCTGGTACCAGCGCATGCGCAGCGCGATGGCCATCGCCGTCATCAGCGGCAGTGTCATCAGGCCATTGGCCATGGTGCCGATGCTCGCGACGCCGCAGAGCGCGGCGACGAGGAACCAGCCGTTCCCGCGCCGCATCGATGCGGCGGTGGACGAGGCGGAAAGCGCCGCGAAGCTCCACAGTGGCAACAGGTAGGAGAGGAAGAACTGGCTCTGGAAAGCCCAGATGAAGTTTTCGCGCTGCAGCCAGGAAAAGCCGAGCACGGCGAGCAGCCCGAGCAGGGCGAGTGTGCCGGGTTCGTCGCGCCAGCCGGGGCGCAGGCGGGTCAGCATCGCGGCGAGGGTGGCGAACAGGGTGGCGGCGAACGCGACATTCAGTGCGAACAGGAATACCAGCGAGCCCCGAAACAGCGTGGTATCCAGCAGAAACAGGGCGCGGGCCAGTACCAGACGATGTTCGTTGTGCAGCTCCCACCAGGCTCCCCATCCACTCCCGGCCCGGAAATGAAACTCCAGATACCCGTTCCACATGTCCCAGAACGGTACCGGCGAATAATTGATCCATGTGCCCGCGCAGGCCAGAACGGCGTAGGCGATGCCGATGATCAGCGGAAGTCCGGTCGGAAGAAGCTGGCTGAGGCGGCGGTGAGGTTGCAACGAGTCTTGCTCCCGGCAGGGGCCGACGAGCATGGCGAGCCGGCGTTGTGTGATCGGCTCATATTAATTCCCGAAATTGTTAAAACAACTTAATCGGGTCTGCTTGCGCGGCTCGGGGGCTTCGTCTAGGATTGCCCGTGCTCAAAAGCGGTAACTGCCAGTGGCTCCTTTGTTTCGTGTTAATCATTAGGGTCGTCAGCGGTGGTACTGCGCAAGCGGTCCCATCGCTGGCGATTCCAGTTTTTAACCAGAGGCAAGGGAGTGAAACAGGTGAGTGCTTGGGAGTCTAGGGCTGTCAGGGGCGGACTCGACCAGCGGTTGGAGTCGGTTCTTGTGAAACGTGTCTCGCTGGGTGTTGCGGCAATTTCTCGAAAGTTGCCGTAACCTGGTGATGCGTTTGATGAAGGCTTGCATCGCCCAGAAAGGCTAGCTTACCATTGCCCCGCGCTTTGCGAGCAATAAACCTGATTAACACGTAACGAAACCAAGTAAGAGGAACTTGCGATGAAAAAAGCATTGCCGAAGGCAATTGCACTTGCTACCAGCCTTGGTTTGGCAGCTGCCGCCAACGCGGTTAACGTAAATTCGGACGGTACCGGTCAGGTTCTGCTCTACCCGGTTTATACCGCGGAGAGCGGTAACTTCACCGCCATCGCCGTCACCAACACCACCGATCAGTACAAGGCGGTGAAAGTTCGCTTCCTGGAAGGCATGAACTCCAAGGAAGTACTGGACTTCAACCTCTACCTGTCGCCGTACGACGTCTGGACCGCCAACGTGGTCAAGACCCCGAATGGTGCCAAGATCACCACCGTTGACGAGTCCTGCACCGCCGGCGACATCGCCAAGGGCTTCGACGGTGTCGAAGGCGCCAACGCTGCCATCGGTCAGCAGTTCTTCAACTACGAGTACCAAAGCGATGGCCCTGCAGCACCGGCTGAGGATGTCAATGGCTACCGTAGTGAAGCGCGTACCCGCGTAGGCCATATCGAAATCATCGAGATGTCCGACCTGGATCCGGCTGCGGCACTCGGCACGACCACCGTTGGTCAAGCCATCAAGCACGTCGCTGGTGTACCGGGCAACTGCGCCGCCGTTCGCGCTGCGTGGAACGCAGGTGGTGCTCAGCTGCTGGCCGCTGACACCGGTGTTTCCGGTGGTCTGTACGGCACGGGTGCGATCATCAACGTTGAAGCCGGTACCGAATACGGTTACGACGCTGTGGCTCTCGAGAACTTCTGGTCGGTAGACGGCACCCTGTTCCCGACTCCGCCGGCTGCGACCGTACGTCACACCGATCCGGGCAACCTGCTGCCGTCGCTGACCCAGGCCGCTCCGATTGCCGTGTTCGCCAACGGCGTCGTGGCTGAAGTCGACAGCGGTAATGGTATCGATGCCGTCAGCGCCGTTCTGATGAAAGACTCGATCAAGAACGACTACGCTGTTGGTGCCGGCCTGAACGCCGAAACCGACTGGGTCGTCACCTTCCCGACCAAGACCCACTACGTCAACCCGAGTGCAAGCGCACCGTTCAGCACCGCATGGGCTCCGGTGACTGCATCGGCTTGCGAGCAGATCGCTCTGAGCTACTGGGATCGTGAAGAAGGTTCGGCAGTTGTCACCAACGCACAGTTCTCGCCGCGTCCGCCGGCAGGTCCGGCTCAGGCTCTGTGCTACGAGACCAACATCGTTCGCATCAACGGTACCAGCAACATCCTGAGCGATGCCTACACGGACTACACCGTTACTCTGAACAGCGGCTTCGAAACCGGCTGGCTGCGTCTGAGCTTCGTTCCGTCCGGCTCCGCCCCGGTTGACGCTGCGCGTGTGATCACCGGTGAGAACGCTGGCGGTGACACCGTCGCAGTAACCGGTCTGCCGGTGATTGGCTTCGCTGCCATCGCCATCCAGAACGGCGACGTCGGTGGTCTGCTGTCCAACTACGGCACCTCCAATGCTCACAAAGCGACCAGCACCGTTACGGTAACCCCGTAATCGTGATCGGTTGAGGCGGCAGCTTGCTGTCGCCAGAGCAGGTAGTAGTGAATGGGGCTCTTCGGAGCCCCATTTTTTTATGCCCGCCATTCATGGTAACTACCCCTCGGGTCGATCATTGGCGCGCTGCCAAACATCACCCCCTTCATACCTGGTGACCTGAGCGGTAAGGGTGTGAGCAGCCCCACGCTTTCGGCTGAAAGTCAATAATTTTTGCCTTTTGCTACTGTTCGCGCCGGTGTCTTGACTATACTTCGCCGGCTTGATGTGAGGTGTGAGGACCGTGGGCGTCTGGCCCCCGTGGATTTTCCGCCACTCTGTTTCCCAACGTCGGTGACTTCGCCGAGAGGTATTGCACGATGAAACACCTTAAATCCCTGTTGGCCGTAACGGTGCTGAGCGGTGTCGCGGGTGGCGCCATGGCGGCCAATGTCACCATCAACGGTGAGCAGTGCACCAACTACACGGGCAATGTGTCGATCAACACCACGACCGGAGACGTGACGCTCGATGGCCCGCTCAGTGGTGACTGTATCGGGACGGCACCGGCGCCTACACCGACTCCCACGCCTACGCCAACTCCGACGCCAACTCCCACACCGACGCCTACCCCAACGCCTACCCCAACGCCGACGCCGACGCCCACACCGACCCCCACGCCGGGCGATTGCGCGTCGTATGCGGCAGGTACCTACACGATCGACGGTCGTGAGGTGACGGTTGCGACCTCTCCCTTCCACTTCACGGCAGGCCAGGATGCACGCGTGCTGACGGGCAGGAAGGTTCTGGCGCTCAAGGTAACTCCGGATGCAGTGGGTGCATGGGGAACCTATTCGAGTGCGCCGGGGCCGTCGACGATGAGTGCGGTGCGCACGATTTCGATCTCGCAGTGCCCGGGCGATATCTCCGAGGCCGTTCCAAGCGGTTGCAAGAAAACGGTGACCGACGGCAACATCCGCTGGTTCTCGCTGACCCATCCGCTGACGCCGGCACAGGAATCGCAGTACAACAAGCACTGTGCAATCGATCCGACCAAGCCGTACTACCTGAACGTTCAGCACGTGGATCTGGCCAACCCGACACAGGCCACCTGTTCCCTCACGAACGGCTGTACCTTCTACATCAACAACTGAGTACCATCGCCCTTCGGGGCGGTTGCCAGAGAGGGCTTCTGGCCTCGAAACCCCCGCATCGGCGGGGGTTTTGTTTTTCTGGCGGAGCGTGACGGGAGGGGTGAATGGCCGGTGGGCAGGGGCATATTCCACAGCTGGATGGTGTACGTGGCTTCGCGGTCGCCGCGATCATGGTGTTCCATTCACAGCTGCCGCTGCTGTCCGGGCTGTTCGTCTCGCTCGATCTGTTCTTCGTACTGAGCGGTTATCTGATCACACGGCTGCTCGCCCGGGAGTTCGGGCGCAACGGGACGATTTCGTTTCGCCACTTCTATATGCGTCGGGCGCTGCGGCTGGGGCCGGCACTGCTGCTGTTCCTGTCGGTCGTCGCGGTTGCCAGCCTGCTGCTGCTCGACGAAGAGGGGCGCTGGCGCAATCTGCGCGAGGTGCTGTTCGCGCTGTTCTACTTCTCCAACTGGGCGCGGGCCTTCGATATCCATCCGCCGCTGCTGCTCGGCCACACCTGGTCGCTGTCGGTGGAGGAGCAGTTCTATCTGCTGTGGCCACCACTGTTGTTGCTCGGCATGAGGCTGCAGCGGCTGCGCCACTGGCTGCCCGTCATCATCGCCGGGCTGGCGCTGCTGGCGTGGGGGTGGCGTGTGTTGTTGACCATGGAGGGGGCGAGTGTCGCGCGGCTCTACAACGGTCTCGATACCCGCGCCGATGCACTGCTTCTGGGGTGTCTGACCGGCTGGCTGGTGGGCAGTGGCTGGCTGGAAGGGCGTCGCAAGGTGCTGCTGCAACGCTGCCTTCGCCTGCTGTCGCCGCTGGCCTTGCTGGCGCTGGCCGCTTTCTTCCTGTGGGCCAACTACGAGAGCCTGCAGATGTACTACTGGGGATTCTTTCTGGTGGACGTGGTGGCGGCGGTGCTGGTGCTCGATCTGGCGCTGGGCCGCGACGGCTGGATCAGGCGGCTGTTCGCCAGCCGTCCGCTGGTCTGGTTCGGCACGCTCTCCTATGGCCTCTACCTGTGGCACTACCCGGTCTTCTACCTGATGCTGCACGGCGGCTTCGCCCCGCTGACGGTGCTGCTGCTGGGCGGGTCGCTGGCAGTGGCGCTCGCCTGTCTCTCCTGGTACGGGCTGGAGCGGCCCTGCCTGCGCCTGAAGCGCCATTTTCAGGGTGGCGACCGCGGCCAGGCCGCGGTGGCGACCGGCACTTCCTGACATTGCCACAGTCATAGAGCGTCGCTTGTCATCGGTTTGCGCTTTTCCGCACAATGCGCGCCGCGGCGAGCGCCGGGGCGGTGCGTTCGCATCATGTTTGTTCGTTCGAATCACGTTCGAGAGTCTGGAGAGAATATGGTCGACCTTCTGATGTCCGGTTGGCGGCGAGCAGCCGTCGTGGCGCTCGTCGCGGTGGCTGCAACCAGTGCCCGGGCCGAAAACGATCCGGTGTTGATCCGTCATGGCGATGTCGCCATCACCCGCAGCGAATTCCGGCAGTTCGTCGAGATGGCGGTGCCGGAAGAGGCGCGGCCGGTCCTGTGGGCCGACGAGGAGAAGGTGCGGATGGTGCTCGCCGATATGTTCCTGGTGCGCGAGCTGGCGGCCGAGGCGAAGCGGAAAAAGCTGGACGAGAAGCCCGAGGTGGCCTTCCGGCTCGATCACCAGGAGCGCAACACGCTGGCGCAGGTGCTGCTGCAGAACGAGATGGATACCGCCAAGGTGCCCGACCTGGAGCCGGCGGCCCGCGAGTATTACATCGTGCACAAGCAGGAGCTGGCCGAGCCGGAGAAAGTCAGCGCGGCGCACATCCTGATCGCCACCGACAAACGCGATGATGCCGAGGCGCGCAAGCTGATCGAGCAGGTTCATGCCGAGGCGGTGGCTGGCAAGACGCCGTTCGCCGAGCTGGCGCAGAAATACTCCGATGATCCGGGCAGCAAGGGCAATGGCGGCGAGCTGGGTTTCTTCCAGCGCGGCCAGATGGTCAAGCCGTTCGAGGATGCAGCATTCGCGATGAAGAAAAGTGGTGAGATCAGCGAGCCGGTCAAGACGCCGTTCGGCTATCACATCATCCGTTTCGGCGAGCGTCAGGAGGCGCGGGTGCCGACCTTCGAACAGGTCAAGGCGCGGCTGATGCAGCAGGAGCTGGACAAGTTCAAGAGCGGCGTGAAGACGCGCAAGGTCGAGAGCGTTCGCTCGCTGCCCGGCATTGAGGTCGATCAGCAGGCGGTTTCCGCGCTGGTCGTGAAGTCGTCCGGCGGCAAGCGCTGATCGCGACGGGGCCGGTGGGCTGATGCCATCCATCCGACCGGTTTTCCTGCTGTCCCAGCTCGCGCGGCGCGAGATTGCCGGTCGCTACAAGGGGCAGGCGATCGGCCTGCTCTGGTCGTTCGTCTCGCCGTTGATGATGCTGCTGGTCTACACGTTCGTGTTCAGCGTGGTGTTCAAGGCGCGCTGGGGCGACGGCGGCGAGGACAAGCTGGCGTTCGCCCTGAACCTGTTCGCCGGCATCATCGTGCACGGCTTTTTCGCCGAGTGCATCGGGCGCGCTCCGGCGTTCATGCAGCAGCACGTCAACTACGTCAAACGGGTGATCTTTCCGCTGTGGATCCTGCCGCCGGTGATCGTGGTGGCGGCGCTGTTTCACGCGGCGATCAGCACGCTGGCGCTGCTGCTGGTGTTCGGGCTGAGCCACGGTTACGTCCACTGGCAGGCGCTGCTGTTGCCGCTGGTGGCGCTGCCGCTGCTGCTGGTGGTGTCGGGGCTGAGCTGGCTGCTGACGGCACTCGGTGTTTTCTTCCGCGATCTCGGCCAGGTGGTGCCGGTCATCATCACGGTGACGCTGTTCATGGCACCGGTCTTCTATCCGGTGTCGGCGCTGCCCGAGGCCTATCGCCACTGGCTCTATCTGAATCCGTTGACGCCGGCCATCGAGATGATGCGGCAGCTGTTGCTGGAGGGAACACTGCCGGCGCTGGATGCCTGGTTGCGTTATCTGATCGCCGGTCTGCTGTGCGCGCTGTTCGGCCTGTGGTTTTTCCGGCGGGTGCAGCGAGGCTTCGCCGATGTCCTCTGAGCCGACCGCTGCCGACGTGGCGATCGAGGTACGGGGGCTCTGCAAGTCCTATCGTGTGGTGGCGTCGCCGGCGCGCGAGCTGGCGCGGCTGCTGTTCGGGCTGCGTCGTCGCGGTCCCGAGTTCCAGGCGCTGTGCGACATTGATTTCACGGTTCGGCGCGGCGAAACCATGGGCATCGTCGGCCGCAATGGTGCCGGCAAGTCGACGCTGCTGCAGGTCATCTGCGGAACGCTGACGCCCTCGGCGGGCACGGTGCGGGTCAACGGTCGCCTCGCCGCGCTGCTGGAGCTCGGCGCCGGTTTCAATCCGGAATTCACCGGGCGCGAGAACGTCTATCTGAGCGCGGCGATTTACGGTCTCGGTCGCGCCGAGATCGAAGCGCGCATGGCGCAGATTCTGGCATTCGCCGAGATCGGCGATTTCATCGACCAGCCGGTCAAGACCTATTCGAGTGGCATGTTCGTGCGGCTGGCGTTCGCCGTCATCGCGCATGTCGATGCCGACATCCTGATCATCGACGAGGCGCTGGCGGTCGGCGATGTCTACTTCACGCAGAAATGCATGCGTTTCCTGCGCGAATTCGCCCGGCGCGGCACGCTGCTGTTCGTCAGCCACGACACGCAGGCGGTGATGAATCTCTGCGAGCGCGCCGTGTGGCTGGATGGTGGCCGGGTGCGGCTGCTCGGCTCCGCCAGGGAGGTGGCGCAGGCCTATGTCGGTTCGTTCTACGAGGAGCGCCAGTGCGTCGATGGCGCCGCCGCGAAGTCCGGGCCGGGTGGTGATGCCGAACCTGCGAGCGCCATTTTCGGCGACGAATTCGGTACCGGGCGGGCGCGTATCCTGTCGGCGGTGCTGCAGGGTGAGGATGGCGCCGAACTGCATCTGCACGATCGCGCCCAATGGGTGACGTTGACCGTCGTCTGCCGGGCGCACGAGCCGGTGGATGATCCCATCATCGGTTTCTACATCAAGGATCGTCTGGGGCAGCCGGTCTGCGGTTACAACAGCATCGGCCGGCTGGGCGAGTGGCGACGGCTGGAAGCGGAGCATGTTTGTCGCGTGCGTTTCCGGTTTCCGCTGCCGCGGCTCGCCACCGGCGATTACGCGGTGACGATCGCGCTGGCCGCCGGCACGCAGGAGCATCACGAGCAGCATCACTGGATTCACGATGCGATGACCTTCAAGGCGCGGGCGGACATGTCGCAGTCGGGTGTTTTCGAACTCGCATCGCGCGAGTGCGAGCTGCTGGATGACGCTCGAAGCGAGCCATGACGGATTCTGAACATCGCGGTGACGGTCGGGTGCGCATCGGCCATCGTCTCATCGCGCTGATCGCCATTGCGGCGGCGTCGCTGGCCGTCTACTGGCCGGTGCTGGGCGCCTACTATTTTCTCGACGATTTCGCCTTCATCGCGCTCGCCCGCTACAGCGATCAGCCGCTGCTGTATTACGTGGCATCGCACTTTCCGGGTGGGCAGTTCTACCGGCCGACGGGTGTGCTGTTCTGGTGGCTGACGGTCGCGGCCGATCTCTCCGCGCACAGTCAGTTCATCGTCAATTGGGGGTTGTTGCTCACCGCGGGCTTTCTGCTGACTCATCTGCTGCGACGGCTCGGCATCCGGCTCGGCATCGCGCTGGCGGCTGGCGCGCTGTTCGTGCTGCATCCGGTTGCGGTGATGACGGCGAGCTGGCTGTCGAACCGGTTCGATCTGCTGGTGACGATCGGGCTGCTGCTCGCGCTGATCGGTGCGGTCGCGTGGCGTCAGTGTGGTGGTCGCGCGCCGTTGCTGCTGGTCGGCGCCGGCACGTTTCTGGCCGTGACCACCAAGGAGCTCGGCTTCATGCTGCCGCCGCTGCTGTGGCTGTTGTTGTGGAGGTCGTCGTGGACATCGTCGGGGATGCGGACGCGCAGTGATTTCTGGCGTCGCTGTCTGGCGCCGCCGGTGCTGGTGGCGCTGGTCATCGCCGCGCCGGTTTTCGTCGTGCGCTGGCTGCTGCTGGATGGCACCGATCGGGTTCTCTACCCGGAGGGTGTCGTCGCCGCGCTGGCCGCGGGTTCGTCGGTCTGGATACGTCGCCTGCCCGATTTTCTGTTTCTGAATGGAGCGCTGTTCTGGTTGTCGGCACTTGCCGTGCTTGCCGCCGTGCTGTTCGCGCGATTCCGTCATGGTGTGACTGCCGGTACCGCGCCGATGGCGGTGGGTGTCATCATCGCCGTGCTGGCGATGATGATGCAGTCGCCGACGGTGTCGCAGTCGGCGGTCGCGCTGCCCGGGGCGACGACGTTCAATGGCAATGCCTATTTCGCGGCGCGCTTCTATTACCTGGCGTGGATCGGTCTGCTGATTGCCGTGGCGGGTGCGGTGGAGTGTCTGTTGACGGCGGCGGTATCGCTGAAGGGGGCTGCGGCCGGCCTGCTGCTCGGCGCCGGGTTGTGCGTGTTCTGGGGATGGCACGCCCATGCGCAGGGCCGGCTGTGGGCCGCCGAGTCGT
Organism: uncultured Verrucomicrobiaceae bacterium; assembly: GCA_964515735.1. Taxonomy (GTDB): domain Bacteria; phylum Pseudomonadota; class Gammaproteobacteria; order Pseudomonadales; family CAMLJR01; genus CAMLJR01. The sequence goes on from CAZEVP010000012.1 coordinate 25,396, forward strand.
CGTCGACGCGCGCCGTGATCGAGGCCGCGGCTTCGGCGGCGGCGCGGAGCGGATACGGAGGCGACGGTGACGATGGCTGCCGTCTCTATTTCACCGGCACGACCGGACTGACGACGGCGTTCTGGCCCTATGCCGACGTCGCGGTCAAGGCGGTGGCGCCGCTGCGCGATGCGATGCGGCTGGGCGGCTGTTTCATCTCGACGGAAAACACGCCGTGGTTCCATATCCTGCACGGGCCGAAGGCCGTCGAGCCCGGTGGTGCGCTGCAGCCGATCTGCCATTTCGGGCGGGTGTTGCCGGCACAGCGGATCGGTGGTGCCACGTTTCACTATCTGGCGTTTCCGCACGGTGAGACGGTGCTGTCGCCGTCGCCGGCCGACCGGGTATTCCGTTACGATGCGCGCGCGGCGCGGTTCGACGAGATGACCGATGAGGTCGCGTCGGGGGCCGTGACGGTGCCGCTGCGCTGGTCGCGGCCGGTCGAGAATGCCTGCCCGCCCTGACGGCCGGAGCTCGGAGCGCTTGGTCGAGATCGACAGCGACCTGTACAATTGTCCGCATGGACGTTGTCGCCGATACCAACATCTTTCTCGCTGTTGCGCTCAATGAGCCGGAAAAGGACCGGGTCGTCCGGCTGACGGTCGGGGCGTCGATCATGGCGCCTGAAATCCTGCCCTATGAGATCGGCAATGCGCTTTCCGCGATGGTGAAGCGTCAAAAGCTCACGGGAGCGGAAGCTCTGGTGGTCGAGGAGATCACCGGACGCATCCCGGTTCGGTTGGTGGGTGTCGATGTCGGCGCATCCCTGCAAATGGCCGTCGAACAGGGGATATATGCCTGTGATGCCTATTTCCTGCAGTGTGCACGGATGTATTCGTATCCACTGCTGACACTCGATCAACGCATGAGACAGATCGCCATTCAGCTCGGCATCAAGATTCTGGAGTGACAGTCATGAAAGTGTTCACCTATTCCGAAGCGAGGCAGAACCTGTCCCGGCTCCTCACCCTGGCGCAAAAGGAGGAGGTTGAAATCCGCCGCAAGGATGGCAGTGTTTTTTCTCTCAGATCGAAACAGAGCGAGTCGACATCTCCCTTCGATCTGTCGGGCGTGAGCACTGGCGCTTCAACCGCGGATGTGCTCGATGCGGTTCGCGAATCGAGAAGACACTGACATCCGATGGGTTCTGTGTTTCGTCGCGGCGGTCAGCCTGCGTGGAGGGAACTTGAATATCAGGGAGTCCGATGAGCAACACCGATAACGACAGTTTTCTGGACCATCTCGCGCCGGGCGTCTTTCCCGCGCGTCTCTCCGCGATCGAGTCGTGGCATCGGCACATTCCGTTCGCGTTCGCACTGCTCGACATGGTGCGCCCCGATGTCTTCGTCGAGCTCGGCACCCATCGCGGTGACTCCTACAGCGCCTTCTGTCAGAGCGTGGTGCGGCTCGGGCTGCCGACGCGCTGCTTCGCCGTCGATACCTGGCAGGGCGACAGTCAGGCCGGCTATTACGGCGACGAGATCTACGGCGAGTTCTCCACTTATCACGATGCCCGCTTCAGCCATTTCTCGACGCTGATGCGGATGACGTTCGACGATGCGCTGGCGCATGTCGCCGACGGCAGTGTCGATCTGCTGCACATCGACGGCCTGCATACCTACGAAGCCGTGCGCCACGATTTCGAGACCTGGCTGCCGAAACTGAGCGATCGCGGCGTGGTGTTGCTGCACGACACCAACGTCAGGCGCGGCGATTTCGGTGTCTGGCGGCTGTGGCGCGAGTTGTGCGAGCGCCATCAGGGGTTCGAGTTTCCGTTCGGATTCGGGCTCGGCGTGCTGCTGGTCGGTGCCCGCGTGCCTGAGCCGCTGCGCCGTTTCGTTACCTGGGCGCAGGTCGAACCGCAGCGTGCGGCGGCACTGTTCTTCGCGCTTGGTGACGGCATCGCGCTGGATAAGAACGCGCGTCGTCTGCGTCAGCTCGACGCCCGGCTGGCTCAACTGGAGCCGGAAGTGGAGAGGTTGCACCGGGAGCTCGAGCGGCGCGATGGCGACGTCAAGCATCGCGACAACCAGCTCGACGAAGTGCGCGACAGATTGAAACAACAGGAGCTGCTGCTCGGCGACCGTCTGCGGCTGCTGCGCAGCGAGGAGCGGTTGTGGCACCGCGAACAGCAGCTGATGCAACAGCTGCAACAGGTGACCGGCTCGCGGCTGTGGCGCTGGCGCAATCGTCTGCTGCAGCTGTTGGGGCAGGGGCACCGGGTGGTGTCGGTGCCGCCGCCGTTGGCCGCGCAGCCGCAGGTGGACGTGCCGGAGACACCGGTCGAGACGCCGTGGCCGCCGCTGTCGCGCCCGCGCATCGACATCATCATTCCGGTCTATCGCGATCTGGCGCTGACGCGCCGCTGCATCGACAGCGTGCTGGCGAGTCGCTTCGCCGCCAGCGCGGAAGTCATCGTCATCGACGACGCCAGCCCCGAACCGGAGCTGTCGGCCTGGCTCGACACGCTCGGCGGGCGCGTCACGCTGCTGCGCAACGAGCGCAATCTCGGTTTCGTCGCCACCGTCAATCGCGGCATGGTGCTGCACCGCGATCGCGATGTGCTGCTGCTGAACAGCGATACCGAGGTTTCCGGCGACTGGCTCGACCGGTTGCAGCGCGCTGCCTACAGCGAGCGCCGCGCCGGCACCGTCACGCCGTTCTCGAACAACGCGACGATCTGCAGCTACCCGCGCTTCTGCAGCGACAATCCGCTGCCGTCGGGTCTCTCCGCCGCCGAGCTGGACGCGCTGATGGCGGAGGTCAACGCCGGCCAGACCGCCGAGCTGCCGACGGCGGTCGGTTTCTGCATGTTCATTCGCCGCGACTGTCTGGACGAGGTCGGCGCCTTCGACGCCGAGCTGTTCGGCCGAGGCTACGGCGAGGAGAACGATTTCTGCCTGCGCGCCGACACGCTCGGCTGGCGCAACCTGCTGGCGGCCGACACGTTCGTCTACCACGCCGGTGGTGTCAGTTTCGCCGGCACCCGGCCTGCGCAGATGGAAGCGGGGCATCGCGCGCTGCTGCAGCGCTATCCGCATTACGACGCGCTGATCCAGCGTTTCATCGCAGCCGATGCGCTGGCGCCGCTGCGTTTCGCCGCCGATCTGCGGCGCGCGCAGCTCTCCGGCCTGCCGCGGCTGCTGCTGATCAGCCACGGCCGTGGCGGCGGCGTCGATCGCCATCTGGCCGAGCTGACGGCGGCGCTTGAGGGGCGGGCGGAGATCTATCTGCTGCAACCGCTGCCGGGTGAGTCGGGCGGTCGCGTCTCGTTCGGTCCGGTTGCCGACGAGGCGGTGCGGCTGGTGTTCGACCCGGCGCCGGGTTTCGATCCGCCGGCGCTCGGCGAGCGCTTCGCCGCCGACGGCGAGCTGCGGCTGGACCCGACGCTCGGCTTCGAGCAGCTGGTGGCGACGCTGCGCGCGCTGGCGCCGGACCGTATCCATTTTCACCACACCGTCGATCTGCATCCGCGCGTAGTGCGGCTGCCGGAAGTGCTCGGCGTGCCGTACGACGTCACCGTTCACGACTTCTATCTGGCCGACCCTGGCGTGACGCGGGTCGGCGACGGCTGCCGCTATCGCGACCCGCTGAACCGCTTCATCGACGAGACCGAGCAGGCGCCGGACGGCGGCACGCTGGCGCAGTGGCGCGCGCGCGGCGAGCGTTTCCTGATCGGTGCGGAGCGCGTGTTCGCGCCGAGCCTCGATACCGCGCGGCGGTTGCGGAATCACTTCCCCGCGCTGGTGCCGATCGTGGCGCCGCACGAGGCGCCGATCGACGTGCCGGTGCGGTTACCGCAGCTGACGGCGGAGCGGCCGCTGCGGGTGGCGGTGCTCGGCGCGCTGTCGCCGATCAAGGGCGCCGACCTGCTCGACGAGGTGGCGCTGGATGCGCGCAGCCGGCGCCTGCCACTGACGTTCGACCTGATCGGCTTCGCCTACCGCTCGCTGTGCGGCCAGCCGGTTAGCGCGCTGACCGTGCACGGCCCCTACCTCGACGGCGAGCTGGAGCAGAAGCTGGCGGCGCTGGCGCCGGATCTGGTCTGGTTCCCCGGCCACTGCCCGGAGACCTACAGCTACACGCTGTCGGCCGCGCTGCGTTGTGGGCTGCCGGTGGCGGCGCCGGCGATCGGCGCCTTTCCCGAGCGGCTGGTCGGGCGCGCCTGGAGCTGGCTGCTGGCGCCCGAGCTCGATGCTCGTGCCGCGCTGGAGCAGTTGCTGGCGCTGCGCGAGCAGTTGCTGGCGGGCGTGCCGCCGACGCCGCCGGTCGGCGAGCGACCGCCGCGTTTCACCTACCCGGACGACTATCTGACGCCGATCGTGTCGACCGCTCGGGGTGCACCGACTGAACCCGGCGCGATCGAATGGACGCCGCTGGTGGATGGCTGGCGCCGGCTGCCACTGGCGCCGCCACCGGCGGCGGCGAGCATCACGTTGTTCTGAAACGCTGGTCTGAAACGTTGTTCTGAAACGTTGTTCTGAAACATTGGCCTGAGTATCGGTCCGAATGTCGTTCTGATGCCGCCGACGATGGCCTTTGCTATCGTGGCGGCCGGCTGTGACGGGGCAGCGCAAATCGGTTCTGCGGAGGGGTGGGTTTGACGGCGGCACTGGGTGATTGGCTGGTAGGGCTCGGCAAACTTTCGGCCGACGATTTGCAGCGGGCCATACAGGTACAGGCGCTCTCCGGCGGCAAGCTCGGACAGGTGCTGGTGCGCCTCGGCATGGTCGCCGAGCGCGATCTCGCCGTGCTGCTGGCACAGCGCTTCGGCTGCGAGCTGGTCGGCGCCGACGGCTACCCGGAGACGGCGGTGGTCGATGGCGAACAGGTGTCGCCGCTGTTCCTGCGCGAACACCACCTGCTGCCGCTGGCCGACGATGGCGAGACGATTCGCGTCGCCACGCTCGACCCCGCCGACGATTACGCGCTGCAGGCGCTGGCGCTGGCCACCGGCCGGCGGGTGGTGCCGCTGCTCGGCGTGACGTCGGAGATCGAGGCCGCGTTCGAGCGGCTGTACGGCAGCGGCCGCGCCGCCGCCGAGCAGGAGGCGCTGGAGGCCGAGCTGCCGTCCGGCGATGCCGACGATGTCGAGCGCCTGCGCGACATGGCCTCCGAGGCGCCGGTGATCCGGCTGGTCAACTCGGTGTTCCAGCGCGCGCTGGAGTCGCGCGCCTCCGACATCCACATCGAGCCGTTCGAACGCCGCCTCGCCATCCGTTTCCGCATCGACGGTGTGCTGCAGGAGATCGAGTCGCCGTCGGTGCAGCTGGCGCCGGCGGTGATTTCGCGCCTGAAGATCCTGTCGAAGCTGAACATCGCCGAGCGCCGGCTGCCGCAGGACGGCCGCATCCAGCTGCGCATCCAGGGCCGCGCGATCGACCTGCGGGTCTCGACCGTGCCGACGCTGCACGGCGAGAGCGTGGTGATGCGGATCCTCGACAAGCAGAGCATGAACCTCGATCTCGACGCGATCGGGTTGTCGCCGCGAATACTGGCCGACTTCAAGAGCGTGCTCGACCGCCCCAACGGCATCTTCCTCGTCACCGGCCCGACCGGTTCCGGCAAGACCACGACGCTGTACGCGGCGCTGACCCGGCTCAACACGGCCGACCGCAAGGTGCTCACCGTCGAGGACCCGGTCGAGTACCAGATCGAGGGGGTCAACCAGATTCAGGTGGCGTCGCGGGTCGGGCTCGACTTCGCCAACGCGCTGCGCTCGATCGTGCGCCAGGATCCGGACGTGATCATGATCGGCGAGATGCGCGACCGCGAGACCGCCGGCATCGCCATCCAGGCGGCGCTGACCGGCCACATCGTGCTGTCGACGCTGCACACCAACGACGCCGCCAGCGGCGTCACCCGCCTGCTCGACATGGGCGTCGAGGATTACCTGCTGACCTCGACCATCAACGCCATCATGGCGCAGCGGCTGGTGCGGGTGCTGTGCCCGCACTGCAAGGTGGAGGAGACGATCGACGCCGACGCGCTGGCGCACATGCGCGTCGCCGACATGGTCGACGGCAGCAGCGTGCAGGCGTGGCGCGCGGTCGGCTGCGACGCCTGCGCGCACACCGGCTATCGCGGCCGGATGGGGATTCACGAACTGCTGTTGATGAACGACGAGCTGCGCCACCTCGTGCTGCAGCGCTCCAGCAGCGAGCAGATCGACCGCGCCGCGCGCACGCACGGCATGCGCTCGATGTTCGAGGACGGCTTCCTGAAGGTGCTGGCCGGGCAGACGTCGCTGGCCGAAGTGTTGCGCGTGGCGCAGGTCGCCCGTTGAGCGGGTACGAGCCGTTGCCGGAGGGTGAGGCGTGACACAGTTCCGATACCGCGCGGTCGATCGCAGCGGACATTTCAGCGAAGGCGTGGTCGAACAGCCGTCCCGGCAGCACGTGGCGGAGTGGCTGGCGCGCGAGGGGCTGACCGCGGTGAAGATCGACACCGCCAGCGGTCGCGCCCGACCGGCCGGCGTGGCGCGGGCGCTGCCCGGGCGGCGCGGTGGCGGCAATGTGCGCGAGCGCGTGCTCTCCTTCACTCGCGAGCTGTCGGTCATGTTGTCGTCGGGGCTTCCGCTCGATCGCAGTCTCTCCATCCTCGAAGGGCTGGCCGACGTCACCGGGCGCGAGATGATCACCGCGATCCGCAACGACGTGCGCAAGGGGCGCACGCTCGGCGACGCGCTGGCGGCGCGGCCGGAGTTCTCGCCGTTCTACATCAACATGGTGCGGGCGGGCGAGGCGGGCGGCGCGCTGGAGAGCACGCTGTCGCGGATGACGGAGTATCTGGAGCGCGCCAAGGCGTTGCGGCAGACGATCCTGTCGGCGCTGACCTACCCGGCGATCCTGCTCGGCGTGGCGCTGTTCTCGGTGATCTTCATGCTGGCCTGGGTGGTGCCGAGCTTCGCCGACCTGTTCGCCGACATGGGCGGCCAGCTGCCGCTGCCGACGCGCATCGTCATGGGCATGGGCGATTTCATGGCGAGCTGGTGGTGGCTGGTCATCGCCGTGCTGGCCGGCGCGATCTGGCTGGCGCGGCGGCAGTGGGCGGACGAGGGCTTCCGGAGCGGGTTCGACCGTCGCTGCCTCGGCTGGCCGCTGATCGGCGAGCTGATCGTGCAGCTCGAAACCACCCGTTTCGCGCGCACGCTCGGCGTGCTGCTGCAGGGCGGGGTGTCGCTGGTCAACGCCATGGCCATCGCCCGCGCCACGGTCGGCAACCGCACGCTGCGCGATGAGCTGACGCGCGCCGGCAACGCGCTGAAGGAGGGCAAGTCGCTGAGCGGCGCGCTGCTCGCCGACAGCCATTTCCCGGTGCTGGCGCTGCACATGGTGCAGGTCGGCGAGGAGACCGGGCGGCTGGAGGAGATGCTGCTGAAGGTCGCCGGCATCTACGACGACGAGGTCAACAACGTCGTGCGGCGTTTGTTGGCGCTGCTGGAGCCGGTGCTGATCCTCAGCCTCGGCCTGATGATCGCGGCGATCATCCTGTCGATCCTGGTCGGGATTCTCGGGGTCAACGAGCTGGTGGCGTAGGAAACAACGATGAACCGATGTGACGGGAGTGATTTCGTGAAACGACTGCAACGGCGCCGCGCGAGCGGTTTTACCCTGATCGAGCTGCTGGTGGTGCTGGTGATTCTCGGCCTGCTGATGGCGGTGGTCGGTCCGCGGGTCATGAAGTACGTCGGCGGCGCCAAGAGCGATACCGCCAAGGTGCAGGTCGAGGAGCTGGTTTCCGCGCTGGACATGTACAGCCTCGAAGTGGGCACCTACCCGCCGCAGGACGTCGGCCTGCGCGCACTGATCGAGCGGCCGTCGGGTGCCGACAAGTGGAATGGTCCCTATCTGCGCAAGTCGGTGGTGCCGAAGGATCCGTGGGGCCGCGACTACCTTTACCGCAACCCCGGCCAGCACGGCCCGTTCGACATCCTCTCCTACGGTGCCGACGGCCAGCCCGGCGGCAGCGGCGACGACGCCGACATCGTCAGCTGGGAGTGATGCACCCGATGCCGCGTCGTACCGTCCGCGGCTTCACGCTGCTGGAGATGCTGGTCGTGTTCGCGCTGCTCGGCGTGACGCTGGTGCTGGTCGCGCCGGCGCTGAAGCGCGGGTTCGGCAACGACGCGCAGCGGATCGGCCGCGAGCTGCAGGTGAGCCTGCGCCAGGCCCGCGCCGAATCGGTGCTGGCGCGGCGCAGCGTCGCGGTATGGGTCGATCTCGACCAGCGCAGCATCACCGTCGAGGGCGGGCGTGAGGTGTCGATGCCGGCCGTACTCAGCGTCGACACCGTGGTGGCCGAGCACGACGGCAACCGCGCGGCGGTGCGCTTCTATCCCGATGGCTCCTCCAGCGGTGGCTCGGTCGAGCTGCGCGGCAGCGACGGCGGCACCGTCGTGATCGAGGTCGACTGGCTCACCGGGCGGGTGTCGCAGCGTGACGATGCGGTCTGATACCCGACGTCAACGCGGCTTCACGCTGCTGGAGGTACTGGTCGCCTTCCTGGTGTCGGCGCTGCTGATCACCGTGTTCATCAGCGCCTTTTCCAGTGGTACCCGCAACCTCGCCAAGAGCGACCAGATCGCGCTGGCCGCGCTGGTGGCGCATTCGCGGCTGGCCGAACTCGGCGTCAGCGCGCCGCTGCAGGTCGGCGTCACCGACGGCGTCAGCGACGACGGCCTGTTCCACTGGCGCGTCAGCATCGAGCCGCTGGCCTGGGGCTATGCCGCCGACCTGGCGGCGCAGGGGGCGGAGCTGCAGCGGGTCGTGGTCGAGGTCGGCTGGCACAGCGGCAACCGCGACAACCAGTTCGTCGTCACCACACTGCGCACCTACGTCGCGGCACTCGACGGAGCGGCGCCGTGAACCGGGCGCGCGGCTTCACGCTGCTGGAGGTGCTGGTGGCGCTGGCGCTGACCGGCCTGCTGGTGGTGCTGTTGTTCTCCGGCTTCCGCATCGGCGTGCGCAGCTGGCAGCTGGCGCAGCGGCACATCGAATCGGCCGAGGAGGGCCGTCAGCTCGGGGCGGTGTTCTATCGCCATTTCAACCAGATTCAGGCCGACCAGATGCCGGCTGGTCAGAGACAGAACGGCCAGATGACGGACGCTCAGACCCGTTCCGTCGCGGCCGGGCAGGGAGCGGCGCCGACGCCGCGTACCCGACGGCTCCCGTCCGCCGGCGAGTCCAATGCCACTTTCCTCGGCGAGCCGAGCCGCATTCGCTATGTCGCCCCGCTCGGCATGTCGGCCGGCGGGCGCCCCTACCTGATCGAGCTGATCGACAGCCTCGACGGCCGCGGCGGCATCTGGATGCGGTCGGCGCCAATGCGTCCCGACGTTACCGCCGACGAGCTGCTGGCCGAGGCCGAGCCGGTGCGGATCAGTGCCGGGCTGCAGGTCTCCTTCGCCTACTTCGGCGATCCGGCGCAGGGCTGGCAGACCCAGTTCCGCGAGGTCGGGTTGCCGCGGCTGGTGGCGGTGAAGCTGAGCGGCGGCGGCCGCGACTGGCCGACCATCAGCTATGCGCTGCCGCAATCGGCGTCGGGGGAGGCGCCATGAGGCGGAAACTGCAGCGCGGTGCGGTGCTGATCCTGGTGCTGTGGGTGGTAGTGTTGCTGACGGTACTGCTGGCGGCCTTCGGCTCGCTGGTCCGGGTCGAGAAGAGCCTGGCGGAGGGCACGGTGCAGCGAGTCCGCGCGCGGGCGGCGGCCGAGGCCGTGCTGCACTATCTGGCCGCCTACAACCTCGCGGCGCCGGCGGATGCCGCACCCACCGCCGCCGGTCCGCAGCCGCCGGTGGTCGGCGATGCGACCGGTCTGGCGGCGATGGCCGGCATCGTCTACGAACTGCCGGTGCCGGGCCTGCAGGCGCGTTTCCGGCTGCTGCCGGAGGCGGCCTTTCTCAGCCTCAACGGTGCCTCGCGGGAGCAGCTGCAACAGCTGCTGACGTCTCTGGACCCGCAGCTCGATGCCGACCGCCTGAGCGCGCTGATCGTCGACTGGCGCGACCCCGACGACGAGCCCTCCGAGAACGGCGCCGAGGCCGATGACTATCGCTCGCTCGGGCTCGACTACGGGCCGGCCAATGCCCCGTTCCGCTCGGTCGAGGAGTTGGCGCTGCTGCCCGGCTTCCCCGGCTGGCTGGTCGATGTCATCGCGCCGCTGGTGACGGTCGACAGCGCCCACCCCGGCTTCGACCCGCGCTTCGCGCCGCCGCCGCTGCTGTACGCCTTCTTCGGCGATGCGGCGGAGGCGCTGGCGCGGGTGCAGGGCAGCCCCGACGCCAGTGCCGAGGCGGAGCGACTGCTGGCCAGCGGTGCCGATGACGGTGCCGGCATGGCCGCCGCCGGAGCCGGTGGGGCGGGGGGCGTCTATCGCGTGCAGGTGGAGGTGACGGGTGGCCGGAGGGCGCAGCAGCTGGAGGTCACCGCCAGTTTTGGCGCCGGCCAGCCGCCCTTCCGGGCGTTGCGCTGGAATGAGTATACTGCGCGCTTTTCTCTGCCCGCCGCCCCCTAGGAGTTGACCTGGCGCATGCGCATCGATGTCAACAACCTGACGCTGTTCGGCGTCGATCTGCGGCGACCGCTGCGCTGGTGGTTTCGCGGTCTGAGCGACGGGGCGGCGCCGCTGCGCGAGGCGTTCTTCCACCCGGTACCGCGGCTGCGGGTGACGCTCGACGAGCCGCAGGGCGAGGTGGCGTCGCTGACGTTCGAGGCGCTGCCGGTGGCGGCGAGCGACTGGCAGCCGGTCACCACGCTCGATACCGCGGCGCTGGCGCTGATGAACGACGGCGCGCTGAGCCAGCAGTTGCAGGCGGCCTGCGGCGAGCGCGCGGCGCTGGCGCAGCTGGAGCTGATGCTGCCGGCCCGACAGGTGCTGCAGCGCACGCTGTCGCTGCCGGCGGCGGTGGAGAACGAACTGCGCGAGGTGGTCGGTTATCAGCTGTCGCGACTGACGCCGTTTCCCGCCGACCAGCTCTATTTCGATGTCACCGCGCAGGCGGATGCTCCGGCCGAGTCGGGACAGCTGTCGCTGTCGTTGCTGGCGATTCCGATGGCGCGCATCGACGGCGTGATCACCCAGCTTGAACGGGTCTGCGGTCAGTCGCTGTCGCGGCTGACCGTGGCCGGTGTCGAGGCGCCCGGGCTGAACCTGCTCGGGCGCTCGCGCGCATCGGCCGGCTGGCTGCGCCGGCTCAACGGCAATGCCTGGCTGGCGCTGCTGCTGGCGCTGCTGCTCGGTGTGCTGGTGGTGTCGCCGGTATTGAAGAAGCGGGCCGAAGTCGTGCGCGGCAAGCAGGAGTTTGCGCGGCTGGATGCGCAGGTGTCCGGCCTGCTGATCCAGCGCCAGCAGCTGGAGCGCGATCTGTCGGTGCTGACCTATGTCGCCGGCCGCCGCGCGGCGGCCCAGCTGCCGAGCGCGGTCATCGCCGAGCTGAGCCGGGTCACGCCCGACAACGTTCATCTGGTCGGCCTGAACCTGCGCGAGGGGCGGGTCGAATTTCGCGGCTTCGGCAGTGACGTGGTCAAGCTGATCGAGCTGCTCGACGCCTCGCCGATGTTCGAGGATGTGCGCTTCACCTCGGCCGTCACCCGCGACAACCGCTCCGGGCTCGATCAGTTCTCGGCCAGTGCCAGGTTGTCGGTGGTTGCCGCTGGGAGCGAAACGCCATGAAGGAGCTGCTGAGCCGACATCGCGCGTTGTTCAGCTGGGCGCTGCTGACGCTGTTGCTGCTCGGGCTGGTGCTGCTGTTGCTGGAACCGGTGCGCGCCCGCGGCGAGCTGTACGACCGCGAGCTGCTGCGCGACGGCCGCAAGCTGCAACAGATGCGCAGCGTGGCCGCGGCCCGCGAACAGCTGGAGCTGCGCCTGGCCGATTACCGAGCGCGCGACTACGGCGGCCTGGTCTATCCGGCTTCCGAAGAGGGGGGCAAGGTGGCGCTGGATATCCAGCAGCGCGTCAGCGCCGCGGTCAAGAATGCCGGTGCCGAGTTGCGGTCGGTGGCGCCGGTCAACCCGCAGCAGCGCGATGGCTATCTGTCGGTCGGCGTCATGGCCCGCTTCGGTGGTCCGCTGCCGGCGGTGCTCGGCGCGATGCAGCAGCTGGAACTCGACGCACCGTTGCTGGTCTTCGAGTCGGTCACGCTGACCCCCCAGAACCCGCGTGCGGGTGTCAGTGGCACCCAGAGCGTCGAGTTGCAGGTGTCGGTATCCACGTTCATTCCCGTCGGGTCGGAGGGGCAGCCATGAGGCCCCTCTCGGGTCCGTATGCCGTTTCGTATGTCCGCAAGCTGTTGCTGCTGGCCTGCGCACTGACCGTGGCGGCGATCGTGCTGGTATGGCTGTTCGGCGGTGGTGGCGATGGCGCGCGGCAGGCGCGGCTCGCGCTGCCGGAGCTGCCGTCGGCGGCCGCGCTGCACGGCAGTCCGGGCGACATCCGGCCCGCGTTGGAGCGCCCGCTGTTCTGGCCCTCGCGGCGCCCGTTGAGCGCGGCCGAGAGCGAGGTCGCGGCGCCGGTTGCGCAGTCCGATGGCGAGCTCGGCTTCCTCGGAGTGGTCAAGTGGCGCAATGGCAGTCGCGCACTGATCTCCACCGCTGGCGGCACCGTTGCCGCCGGCGTGGGCGAGACCGTGAACGGCTGGCGCGTGGTGGCCATCGACCGCAAGCGGGTCGTGCTGCGCGGCAATGGCCGGCTGATCGAACTGCACCCTGCGGCAAACGACAACTCATCGATCCGGTTGCGCCCAGCGCAGCCCCGATAATCGAAAACGACAGCGTCTGGAGCTTTGCGCCGGTATGAGACCGTTCAACGAGAAAAGATGGCATCGGGTCGGGGTCGCCGTGTCGTCCGGTGCCATCGTGCTGGCCTTGGCGGGTTGTGCCGCTCCGGCACCGCGCAAGCCGGCCCCCGATACCGGCAATCCCTTCTCCATCGTCAACGTGCAGCAGGCGCGCGCGGCCGAGGAAGCGGTCGAGGAGAAGGAGAACGACGCCGTACAGCGGGGGCGCACGCTGCTGGAGCAGCGCGGCACCAGCCAGTTCGTGACGGCACCATCGGCGGTGCGCCCGGCGCAGAGTGGGGGTGTCGACGTCAACTTCGACAAGGCGCCGCTGGCGGAGGTGCTGAAGAGCATCCTCGGCGATCTTCTGAAGGTGCCCTACACCATCGAGGGTGACATTCAGGGCGTGGTGACGCTGGTGTCCGACCGCCCGATTCCACAGGACTCGCTGATCGAGCTGCTCGAATCGCTGCTGGAAGCGCAGGGCGTGGCGATGTTGCGCAGCGAGGATGGCATCTACCGCATCGGCTCGTCGAAGGATCTGAAACGCGACGTGCCGGTGCGCCAGCGCGACCTCTCGTCGCAGCCGGGCTACAGCGTGCGCGTGCTGCCGCTGCGCTACATCTCGGTGGAAGAGGCGGTCAAGATTCTCGAACCGCTCGGCATGGCGGAGTCGGTGCTGCGCGCCGATCCGGTTCGCAACATCCTGATGCTCGGCGCCGCCGGTCCGCAGATGAAGAATGCGATCCGCACGCTGGAAATCTTCGACGTCGACGTGATGGCCGGCATGTCGTTCGGCATCTACGAGACCGTCAACATCGACGCGGAGATCATCGTCGACCGCTTCAACAGCCTCACCGGTGAAACGGAGCTGAATCCGCTGCGCGGGTTGGTGAAGCTGGTGCCGATCAAGGAAATCAACGGCGTGATGGTGATCACGCCGCGCGCCAATTATCTGGATACCGCGCGGTCGTGGCTGGAGCGGCTCGACTCGGTCGGCTTCGGCGACGAAGCCGCGGGTTCGCAGCTCTACATCTACAACGTGCAGAACGGTGAAGCGGAGAACATCGCCAGCCTGCTGAGCCAGTTGTATGGCACTGGCGGCACGACATCGCGTCCGGCGACGACCAGCGGCGCCACGCCGCCCGGTATGACGCAGAACCGGGTCGGCGACGGCAGCAATACGAACAGGACGTCGTCGACCACGAGCGCGAACACGGGAAGCGGCTCCTCGGTGACGACGGAGGCCGGTGCGCGCATCGTCGCCGACGCGATCAACAACAGCCTGCTGGTGATGGCGTCGCCGAAGGAGTGGCGCACGATCCGCTCGGCGCTGGAGCGTCTCGATGCGGTGCCGTCGCAGGTGCTGGTCGAGGTATCGATCTGGGAAGTGACGCTGAGAGACGAGCTGCAGTACGGCGTCGAATGGTTCTTCGACAGCACGCCGGGCAGTGCCACTGCACGCGCCACGCTCGATCTCGGTACCGCCGGCGTCTCGGCCACGCAGCCCGGCTTCTCCTATCTGTTCAACGGCAACGACTGGCGCGCCGTCATCAACATGTTGTCGAGCAAGTCGAAGGTGAAGGCGCTGTCGTCACCGTCGGTGCTGGTGCTGGACAACCGCACCGCGACGATCGCCGTCGGCAACCAGCAGCCGGTGCTGTCGGGGCAGACGGTCAACACCGGCAACGAGAACCTGATCACGCAGAACATCGAGTTCAAGGATACCGGCGTGCAGCTCAAGGTGACGCCGAGGGTCAATGCCGGCGGGCTGGTCATCATGGAAATCGCGCAGGAGGTGACCGACATCGGTCAGATCGACGAGGCCACCGGTCAGCGCAGCTTCCTGCGCCGCAACATCGAAAGCACGGTGGCGATTCAGGGTGGCGACACCATCGTGCTCGGCGGTCTGATCCAGGAGAACAGCTCGCTCGGCGATGCCGGCATACCGTTCCTGCACAAGCTGCCGCTGGTCGGCTCGCTGTTCGGCTCCAGTTCAGACGAGACCAACCGCACCGAGCTGCTGGTCACGATCAGCCCGCGCGCGGTCAACCAGTACCGCGACTTCGAGCGGATCGGCGAGGAGTTCCGGCGCAAGATGCGCGGGGTGACGTCGGCGTTCAGCAGCGAGCGTGAGCACGCCGACACCGCCGCAGCCGAATGAAGTTTCTTTGTCGTCCATTGAGTGTTTCGGGAGGTTTCATGCGTTCGTTGTCGCTGTGCATGATTGCGTTGCTTGCCGTGGTGTCGACCGGTTGTGCCGTCGTCGATCAGCGCCCTGACGAAGAGGTGGTGCGCGAGCGGGCCGCCGCGCGAATGGATGCGCTGATCGCCCAGGATTACGAGCGCGCCTACGGTTTCAGTTCGCCGGGTTACCGCGCGACCAACACGCTGCTGCAGTACCAGTCGCGTTTCGGCGCGGCGATCAAACCATTGTCGGCACAGGTCGGTGCGATCAACTGTCAGGAAGAGGTCTGCAAGATTCAGATCGACTACACGTTCCGCTATATGGGACGCATGAGCCAGAACAGCCAGCAGAACATCATTACCCGCACCAACGAAGAAGAGTGGATCAAGGTCGACGGGCAGTGGTGGTTCTTCAAGTTGCGTTGACAGGCGCGACGGCCTGAGGGGGCGAGGGCGTCGCCACCATCGCGGTGGCGACGCTTCAGGAACGGGGTCTGACGATGTCGTGCAGCGGCCGGCGCGACAACAGCCGTTTGACACCCCGGCGCATCGCGAACGGCAGCAGGTTGCTGACCGGTTTCAGCCAGTGCCAGTTGTAGGCACGCCACAGTTGTCTCAATAGTCGCTCTCGCCATGACGTGGCGATTTGCCCCGGCGCGGGGTCACGATGCTGCAGCAGGGCGTCGTGCAGTCGGGCGCCATCCGGAAGCGGCAGCGGGCTGGCCGCGGCGAAACCGGGATACCGCTCGCGATAGAACTGTTCGCTGCATTGCCGTTGTTGCGCGGTGGTTGCCACTTCGGTGGCGGCTTGCGCGCCGCTCTCCTTCGCGCCTGGCCGGGCCAGAAAATCATCGATCTGTTCGGCGATCCTCGCCGGCGGGTCGAGATAGTCGAACAGCAGTACGCCCTCTCTTCCTTCCAGCCGTTCGATGAATGCACCGATCCGCGGCGCGATGATCGGCTCGCCGCTGGCAAGGGCATAGCTGAGCGTGTAGCAGTAGGTTTCCGGCCATTGCGCGGTGAACAGCCAGACGTCGGGTCTGTGCCGTTCGATCAGCGCCGGCAGCTCCTCGGCCTGGTACGGGCCGGTGGCGTGAACGTTGTCGAGTGGCCGGTAGCTGTAGCCGATCAGCGAAAACCGTTTCGCCATCGCGCCGCCCTGGCTGGCGATCGCCTCCAGCAGGTCGGCCCCCTTGGCCTTGCTGATCGCGCCGAGTGCCGCGATGCGGACGGGGTTGCCACGGCCGGCGAGGCGACAGGGTTGCTCCGGGCGGCCCGGTTCCAGATGCCGGACGACGCTGGCGTTGTCGAGCTGATAGAAATTCCGGTAGAGCGCCAGTGTCGATTGCGACGGGAAGATGACCGCCGCCGCCTGCTCCAGCAGCGGGCGCAACGCCTGACGCCAGCGTTCGGTGTCGTAGCCCGGCGGCGGCGGGTAGAGCGGGTTGACCGCGTCCATCCGCTCCGGCCGATGGACACCCTGTTCGTCCGACAGCGTCGGATTGCCGTTCAGCCAGTAGAAATCGTGCACGGTGACGATGTGCGGCAGCCCCGCCGCCTGTGGCAGATCGAGGATGTCATCGCCGAAGCCGACCGTGTGGTGGTAGTGCACGAGCCCGGTACCGGCGCGCAGCAGCAGCTCGATCAGCAGTTCCCGTTCGGCCGACAGGTCCAGCGTGATGCGGTCGCAGCCAGCGGCGATGTCGAGGATGACGCTGTTGCCGTGGTCACCCGGACGCAGCCGCAGAAAGTGGACGACGCCTTGCAGCGCCGCGATCAGTTCGTCGACGTGCTGGCCGACGCCGCCGCCGAGACCGTGATCGATCAGCAGCACCTTGGGTGCGGACAGCCCGGCCAGCACGTCCAGTGCCTTGACGATGCGCTGCGGTTTCAGCAGGTCGGCGCTGATGAAGCGCTGCACGTCGGCGTGATAGTTCGGATGCAGCCGGTCGATCGTGCGCATGGCGTTGGCGATGCGCTCCGCCTTCTCGCCGGAGAAGCTGACGCCGCCCTCGTGGTAGGCGA
The DNA here is from genome assembly GCA_964515735.1 of uncultured Verrucomicrobiaceae bacterium. Taxonomy (GTDB): domain Bacteria; phylum Pseudomonadota; class Gammaproteobacteria; order Pseudomonadales; family CAMLJR01; genus CAMLJR01. The sequence goes on from CAZEVP010000012.1 coordinate 42,425, forward strand.
ACAGATCGGCGCTGATCACGCTCTTCCAGCCACGCGCCAGTGCGCGCTGGCAGAAATCGTTCTCCTCGCCGTAGCCGCGCCCGAACTGCTCGTGGTCGAGCGGCCCGGTGTCGCGCAGGCAGGCCGCCTTGATGTACATGCAGAAGCCGACACCGGTGGGCGCCTCGACCGGTGGCAGCCGGCAGCGCCCGAACGCTTCATCTATCTGCCGTGTCTCCAGATCGAGAAACGGCGGGTTGTCCTGGATGAAGCGGGGAAACGAGCAGATCTCGGCATTGTTCGACAACGGCGTGACGGTGCCGATGGCGCTGTCGCCGCAGGCGACCCGCTGCAGCCGGCCGAGCCAGTCGCCGGCGACGATCACGTCGCTGTTGAGCAGCACGACGTCGGCCTCGCCCGCCAGCCGGAAGCCGCGATTGACCGTCAGCACGAAGCCGAGATTGTCGGCGTTGTGGTGGAGTTCGACGTGATTCGGCCAGCGCTGCGCCACCGCCTCCAGCGCCGCCGCCATGTCCGGCTCCGGGCTGGCGTCGTTGATGACGATCAGGCGGCGATCGGCGCGGCCGAGAATGTCGCCCAGCGCGCTCTCGATGCAGCGCAGCGTCATCGCCGTGTCGCGATAGACCGGCAGGATGACGGCGATGGGGTGCTCGTTGTTCTGCGAGAGGTGATCGGCGGGCGGGGTGGTGCTCAACTCAACTTCCATCCGTATTGCGAGAAGAAGGTCAGCATCGAGCGCAGGAACAGCAGCCGGTGACGCATACCCTTCCGCCAGGTACCGCCACCTTCGTGGACGATCTTCATGCCGGGGTGCACGACGATCTTGCCCAGTCCACGCAGGCGGTGGGAGAGGTCGAAATCCTCGAAATAGAGGAAGTAGCGGCTGTCGAAACCGCTGATCTGCTGCAGTGCGGCGGTGCGGACCAGCATGCAGCAGCCGCTGGCGAGCGCGGCGTTGAATGGCAGCGTGTTGTCGTCGTAGCGATCGCGCAGTTCGTAGCGGGCCAGCTGGCGGCGGAACAACCGTTGCAACCGGGCGTTGCCGAGCGCGCGCAGCAGCAGCACCAGCAGGGTCGGCTCGCCCTTGGCCAGATAAAGTTCGCTGCCCTCCGGCGTGGTGCCGCGCGGCACCACCATGGCGACGTCCGGGTGCTCGTCGAGATAGCCGATGGCGCAGCGCAGCGCGTCGGCATCGAGATAGGTGTCCGGGTTCATCACCAGGTGGTAGCGCGAGGTCGCGGCCGCGATGGCGACGTTGTTGGCGCCGCCGTAGCCGAGGTTGGTCGGGTTGCAGTGCACGGATATCCGCACCTGCTGCTCCGGCACCGGCTGCTGCGCGCGTTCCGCGCAGGCGCGAACCCGTGCCTGCTCCGCCGCGTCGGTGGAGTTGTCGACCAGCGTCAGTGCAATGCGGCCACGCGCCGCGGGCAGTGCGGCGCAGGCGGTGATGAAGTGCGACAGGCAACGCTCCAGCTGGTCAGTGGGCGTCTGGTAGGTAACGACACTGGCACTGAGCAGGGTGGTCGCCCCGAGGTCGGTGTCGGCCATAGGGGCGCGATTATACCCTCCCGCCCGTGGCGCAGGATCATGGGAGGCCGGGATCGTCGACCGGTCCACGGTGGTGGCGGAGAAATCAGGCATCAGTGTGACTGCACCTGTTCCAGTTGGGTCTGCTGGGCGAGCCACTGTTCCTCGAGACCTGCGATCAGTTGCTGCAGTTCGCGCTGTTGCCGGAGCAGGGTCGTCAGCTCGTCGCTGCGCTTGCCGTCGAACAGGGTGTTGTCGCCCAGCCGCTGCTCGAGCGTCGACAGGTCGCCATTGGCCGTGGCCAACGCCTTCTCGGTCTGCTCGACCTGTCGCCGCAGCGTCGTCAGCTGGCCGCGCTGCGGTGGCCGGGGCGCAGTCGTTTTGTCAGCGGAAGCGGGCCCGGGGTTCCGTTTTTCCCCGCCGGCCTGTTTCTCCTGCTTTTTGGCATCGCGCGCGCGCGCCAGCAGCCAGCGGCTGTAGTCATCGAGATCGCCGTCGAACGGTTGCACGACACCGGCGTCGACCAGCAGCAGTTCGTCGACGGTGTTGCGCAGCAGATGGCGGTCGTGCGAGACGACGACCAGCGCCCCTTCGAACTCCTGCAGCGCGACGGTCAGCGCGTGGCACATTTCCAGGTCGAGGTGGTTGGTCGGCTCGTCGAGCAGCAGCAGGTTGGGGCGTTGCCAGACGATCAGCGCCAGCGCGAGGCGTGCCTTCTCGCCGCCGGAGAAGTGGCGGATCGGCGACAGCGCACGGTCGCCGCGGAAGTTGAAGCCGCCGAGGAAGTCGCGGATCTCCTGCTCCCGCGCCTTCGGCGACAGCCGCTGGATGTGCAGGGCCGGGCTGGCGTCGAGGTCGAGCGCCTCCAGTTGGTGCTGGGTGAAATAGCCGAGCGCCAGGTGCTCGCCCTCGGTGCGCTCGCCGGCCAGCAGCGGCAGCGTGCCGGCCAGGCTCTTCAGCAGGGTCGATTTGCCGGCGCCGTTGGCGCCGAGCAGGCCGATGCGGCTGCCGGGGTGGATCGACAGGCCGATGTCGCGCAGCTGCAGCCTGTCGCCGTCGGTGGTGCGGTAGCCGAGCTGGGCGTGCTGCAGGTTCAGCAGAGGGTCGGAGAAGCGCAGCGGTTCGAGAAAGGCGAAGTCGAACGGCGAGTCGACATGTGCCGGCGCCAGCAGCTCCATCCGGTCCAGCTCCTTCAGCCGGCTCTGCGCCTGCTTGGCCTTGCTGGCCTTGGCGCGGAAGCGGGCGACGAATTTCTGGATGTGGGCGATCTTCTCCTGTTGCTTCTCGAAGGCGATCTGCTGCTGCGACAGGCGCTCGGCACGCTGGCGCTCGAACGCCGAGTAGTTGCCGCGGTAGCGCATCAGCAGGCGGTTGTCGATGTGGACGATCTGGTCGCAGGTGTTGTCGATGAAGTCGCGGTCGTGCGAGATCAGCACCAGCGTGCCGCGGTAGCGCGCCAGCCACTGTTCGAGCCACAGCGTGGCGTCGAGGTCGAGGTGGTTGGTCGGTTCGTCGAGCAGCAGCAGGTCGGACGGGCACATCAGCGCCTGCGCCAGGTTCAGGCGGATGCGCCAGCCGCCGGAGAAGCTGCTGACCGGCCGTCGCAGCTGGTCGGCGCCGAAGCCGAGGCCGAGCAGCAGCTGTTCGGCGCGGCGGTCGCAGTCGTAGCCGCCGGCGGCCTCCAGCTCGGCCAGAAGATGGGCCAGCGTGTCGTCGTCGCAGGGCTGCTCGAGCGCTTTCTGGATGCGGCGCAACTCGCTGTCGCCGTCGAGCACGTAGTCGATGGTGAGGCGTTCGTCGGTGGCCACTTCCTGCGCCATGTGGGCGATGCGCCAGGCGGCCGGAATCGACAGCGTGCCGGCATCGGCCTGCAGTTTGCCCTGCAGCAGCAGGAACAGGCTGGTCTTGCCGGCGCCGTTGGCGCCGACCAGCGCGCTCTTCTCGCCGGGGTGGATGCGCAGGGAGGCGTTGTCGAGCAGCGGGGTGGTGCCGCGCTGCATATGTATGGCGTCGAGTTCAATCATGGCGCGGCATTATAGCCGCGCGCTTCGGGCAAAAAGCGGCTCGGTGTCGAATGCGCGCAACCGCGGTGGCGGCGACCTGCCGGCCGCCGCAATCAGTCGATCGGGTCGAACAGGCTGCGCAGGCGGCCGGGGGGAAGCGGTGGTTCGTCGCGCCGGACGCGCGGTAGGTCGTCATCGTCATCCCTGTCGATGCGCGGCACCCGTTTCGGAGGGAGGGGCTTCGCCGCCACGGGCCGGGCCGCTGGCATCTTCGCCGCGGCCGGCTTCGGTGCGGTTGCGGCCGGTGGCGTCGGGGCGGCCGCCGGTGCCGGTGCAGGCCTTGCCGGTGGCGGTATCGCGGGGGGTGGTGCCGCCGCCGCCGGGGCGGCCGGGGGCTGGTCGACCGGTTTCAGCGGCGCCGATGCCGCCTTGGCTGTGGCGCGGCGCGGCGCGCGCGCGGCGCTCGGGGAGACTGCCGCCGGTTTCAGCCGCTGCAGCAGACGGGAGGTGGCATCGGCTTCGGCGCGCGCCTCGGCGTGGCTCTTCTCGGCGGCCTTGACCGCCAGTTGGGCGGCCCGCAGCTGCTTCTGCTGCTCGGGTGTGCGGGCGCGGGCGGCCAGGCTCCGGGCCTTCTCCTGTGTCCTGGCCAGTGCCCTGGCGGTGCGCTCGACAGCGGTGGCCGCCTGGGTGGCTGCCTTCTCGGCCTCGGTGACCTGTTTGATCCTCGCCTTGGCCAGCATCTCCTTCAGTGCGGCCAGTTCCCGCTCCATGTCGGCAAGGGGGTTGCCCGTCCTTCTCACGGGAGGTTTCTTGTTGCTCGCCATATCCGTCAGCCCTGAGCACTGTTTAAAAAAGAAGCAGTTGCATTATACAAACTTGATTCCGGCGCGCCATTGAGGGCAGGCGGCGGCGCCTGCGCGGCCGCAGTGAAACATAGCACGCTGCCGACCGGTCGCTGTTCTTTCCTCGATAGCGGGTAGTACACTCAGCGCGCCCGCCGTGCCGGGCGCTCCGGCCCCGCGCCGGTGCCCGCAGCGCCTGCGATCACCCCCCAAACGCGTACAGGGATTCTCAATGACCAGAAAGTTGCTAATCGCCGCCGCCATCGCGGTAGCCATCACCGGCTGTAACGAGAAGGCCAGCGACAAGGCCGTCAAACTGGAGTCGGACGAACAGAAAGTGAGCTACGGCATGGGGCTCAACCTCGGCAAGCGCATCAAGGAGGAGTTCGCCCTCGATGTCGACGCCTTCTCGGCCGGTGTGCGCCATGCGTTCGCGGGCAGCGAGCCGCTGATGACCGACGATCAGATCATGGAGACCATGCAGGCCTTCCAGCAGAAACAGATCGAGACGCGCGAGGCGGAGTTCAAGGCGACGGCCGACAAGAACAAGGCCGACGCGGAGGCGTTCCTGGCGGCCAACAAGGCCAAGGACGGGGTCAACGTGACCGAGAGCGGGCTGCAGTACCGAGTCATCACCGAGGGCAAGGGCGCCAAGCCGAAAGCCGACGACACCGTCGAGGTCAACTACCGCGGCACGCTGATCGACGGCACCGAGTTCGACAGCTCCTACAAGCGCGGTGAATCGGTCACCTTCCCGGTCTCCGGCGTGATCCCGGGCTGGACCGAGGCGCTGCAGCTGATGCCGGTCGGTTCGAAGTACGAGCTGGTGATTCCGTCCGAGCTGGCCTACGGACCCGGTGGCACCGGCCCGATCGGCCCGAATGCCACGCTGATCTTCGAGGTCGAGCTGCTCGGCATCGAGAAGCCGGAGGCGGCCACTGGCACCAAATAAGGTGTTGGGGTAAGTGCTCGCAAACGGCCCGCCTCATGGCGGGCCGTCTGTTTTTGAGGCCGCCATTCATGGCGGCTATCCTGCGGGCCGTCGCTGACGCGACGCCGAAAATCGCTCCCGGCGATTTTCGGGGGCCGTGAGAGGATCGGAGCGGGTCAGGCGACGTGTTCGCGGTGGCAGGTGTGCAGCGCGGCGATCAGCTGGTCTTCCAGTTCGAAGCGTTCGGCCAGCACTTCGCCGAGCCGGGACAGACTCTGCGCCAGTTCGGCGCCGGCCTTGGTGTCGATGTAGCGGTCGTTGAAGTCGAGCAGCTGTTCGGTGGTGGCGGTGATCTGCGGCAGCAGCTGGTTGGCGGTGTCGACGCTGCCGTCCTTGAACTCTTCGGCCTCGCGCACCAGTTCGTAGTAGATCTCGAAGTGGCCGGCGGAGACGTAGTCCAGCAGCAGCTGGCAGAAGCGCTGCAGCCGTGCGGTGTTGCTGCCGCGCTGCGGCGACTGCAGGTGAACGCCGCTGAGGGCACAGAATTCGACGATCACCGCCTGGCGCTCGGCGAGCCAGCGTTCGACCAGTTCGTTGACGTTGAGCCAGCGTTGCTGAATGGTGCAGTCGTCCAACATCGTCTCTCGAGCCCCCAAGGGTGTGTCGTTATCGTTGCCGCGCTGTCGCAGGATTCTCCATTCGGCGGAATATATGCAAGTAGTGGTTTAAGAGCAAGCTGTAACTATCTGCTCTATCGGCAGTTATTTTTAGTTCGGTAACAGCATGAACAGCGCCGGTATGGCGATGGCGCTGAAGATGCCCACCAGACACAACGCCAGGCTGGCGAAGGCGCCGGCGATCTGGTTGCGCTCGAACGCGCGGGCCGTGCCCATGCCGTGCGAGACCACGCCGAGGGCGAAGCCCTGGATGCGCGGATCGGTGACGCGCAGCAGCCGGAACACCGGCGGCGCCAGCGTGATGCCGATCGCCGCGGTGATCATGACCGCGCCGGTGGCCAGTGGCACCAGGCCGCCGAGTTCCTGCGTGATGCCGATGGCGATCGGCGTCGTCACCGACTTGGCGGCCAGCGAGCGCAGCGTTTCGGGGTTACCGCCGAACAGCCAGGCGCCGGCCAGTGCCGACAGCACGCCGACCGCGGTGCCGACGATGGCGGCCAGAAGGACCGGCCGCGCCATCGCGCGGATCAGCGCCAGCTGCCGGTAGAGCGGAATCGCCAGCGCGACGGTGGCGGGGCCGAGCAGCAGGTCGAGCCAGTAGGTGCCCTGCTGGTAGCTGGCGTAGTCGAGGCCGAGGCGCGGCAGCAGCAGCGCGACGATGATGGCGCCGACGATGGTCGGGTGCAGGATCGGCAGGAAGCGGCAGCGGCGGTAGAGCCACAGGCAGCCCTGGAACACGGCCAGCGTCAGTGTCAGCGCGAACAGCGGGGTTGCGAGCAGCCCGTGCAGATCGGCCGGTGCGTTCACGGCTCGCCCGCTTCCGATGGCGTTGGCGCGTCGGCGCGTTTCAGCAGCCACTTCATCAGCAGCGTCGTCACCAGCAGCGTCACCAGCGTGCCGCCGAGCAGCGCCGCGACGATCGCCGGCCACTGGCCGTCGAGGCGGTCGCCGAGAAACCAGAGCCCCACCGACGGCGGCATCAGCAGCAGCGCCAGATGGCCGATCAGTCCTTCGCTGGTCTTCTCCAGCCCGTCGCCGGGGCCGCCGGTGACCATCAGTACCGCCAGCAGCAGCAACAGGCCGATGACGGTGCCGGGCAGCACGGTGCCGGTGGCGAGCTTGATCAGCTCGCCGAGGCACTGGAACAGCAGCAGCACCAGCAGCCCGCGCACCATGGTCAGCGGCGTCGCAGCAGGTGGAACAGACCGATGGCGGCGAAGCCGAGGAAGCAGAGCAGCGACCACCCGGCCATCGATAGCCCGAGCAGCGACCAGTCGACCACGGCGCAGTTGCCGTCGCCGCGGAACATGTGCAGCAGCGCGTCGGAGAACGGCAGCGTCTGCAGCATGTATTCGAGGCTCGGGCCGCAGGCCGGCACCTGATCGGGCGGCAGGTGCTGCAGCCAGACCTGACGCGCGGCGACGCCGGCACCGGCGCCGGCGAACAGCGTGATCAGTGCGCCATAGACGCGGTCGAAGCGGTTGTGCAGCGCCGCGATCAGCGCGGTGGCGCCGACCAGTACATAGAAGAGGCGCTGCGTCATGCACAGCGGGCAGGGTTCGAGACCTTCGTAGTACTGGGTGTAGAGGGCGTAACCGAGCAGCGCGGTTACCGCGGCGGCCACCGCGAACAGCAGCAGGCGCGGCGTTGGAAAGGCGAGCATTGCCTCGGGCTCCGTCGAACGCGGGGTCGCTACAGTAGGTCATCGCCTGCAGCGGCTCAAGCTGCGGCTACACTTGCAGGCGCCCGCGCGTACCGGCCCGACGGCTGCGGTGATGGTGGCCCGGTGCCGGCGGCAGACGTATTTCAGAAGTTCGATGGAGAAGTAGCCGATGTTGAAGCAACTGCTGCCACTGCTGCTGGCACTGGCGATCGTTCCGGGCGCACTGGCGGCGGCGAAGAAGGAGGAGGCGCCGGCGGCGGCCGGTCCGGGCGCCGAGTACATCGAGCTGAAGCCGGCCTTCGTCACCAATTACGGCAGCAGCGGGGCGATTCACTTCCTGAAGGCGGACGTGACGCTGCGGGTGCCGGACCCGCTGATGACGGCGGCGGTGATGCGCCACATGCCGCAGATTCGCCACACGCTGGTGATGCTGCTGTCGCGCCAGCAGGAGGGCGACATCGCCACGATGGAGGGCAAGGAGCGGCTGCGCGTCGAGGCACTGGCCGCGGTGCGCGGCGTCATCGAGGCCGAGGAGGGTAAGCCCGGCGTCGAGGATCTGCTCTTCACCGGCTTCATTCTGCAACGCTGAAACCGTCCCTATAGCGCGCGGTACTGCTCGAAATAGCGCGCCAGGTAGCGGTCGAACGGCTCTTCCTCCGCCGACTCCAGCTCCGCCTGCTCGCGCAGCGAGCGCTCGGCGGCCGCGCTGAAAGCGACTTGCGCCTGCGCGTCGGGCGGATTGGTGCAGAAGCGTTCGGCGAATCGCTGCGAGCGCTGCCGCATCCACTCCAGAAACGTCAGCCCCGAGTCGCGCAGCGACTCCAGCACCTGCGCCGATGGCGTCAGCGCCGGCTGCTCGACGCGCAGGCGCATCGCCGCGACCGTGTCGCGGTGAGCCGTGCCGCCATCGGCCCGGTCCAGCAGCGCCGCGCAGGCGTCGACACCGTCGAGCATCTCCAGTGCCCATTGCTGCATCGCCACTGGCTGGCCGTCGCGCCGCAGCTGCAGGCCGGGGCGGCGCCCCTCCTCGACGATGGTGCGGGTGTTCGCCTTCAGCTCGGCGCGGCCGGCCTCGTTGCAGGGCGGGCTGTCGGAGAGCGTGCAGTAGAGCAGGAAGGCGTCGACGAAGCGGATCGTTTCGGCGTCGATGCCGAGCGGCAGGAACGGGTTCAGGTCGAGACAGCGCACCTCGATGTACTGCACGCCGCGCTGCGCCAGCGCGGTCAGCGCCGTTTCGCCGCGGTGGGCGACCCGCTTCGGCCGGATCGGGCTGTAGAACTCGTTCTCGATCTGCAGCAGCCCCTCGGAGAGCTGCCGGTATTCGCCGTCGACCAGCACGCCGATGCGGCGGTAGTCCGGGTGCGGATCGAGGATCGCGTGTTTCAGCGTATCGATGTAGCTGTCGACGCAGTTGTAGCAGATCGGCAGGTTTTCCTGCGCGTTGCTCTGGTAGCCGAGGTCGCCCATCCGCAGCGAGGTGGCGTGGGGCAGGTAGAGAGTGTCGGCGTCGAGCCGCTGCAGCCGGTGTGGGCGCTCGCTGCCGTCATCGCCGGTCAGGAAACTGCGCGACAGCACCGGCGAAGCGCCGAACAGGTAGACCAGCAGCCAGGCCTGGCGGCGGAAGTTGCGGATCGCGGCGAAGTAGGCGTCGGTGATCGCGCTCTGGTCGGCGCGTTCGAGCAGCTGAGGCCACAGCGTTTCCGGCAGCGAGAAGTTGTAGTGGATGCCGGCGATGGTCTGCATGTGGCGGCCGTAGCGGTGGCCGAGGCCGACGCGGTAGATGCGCTTGAGCTGGCCGCTGTTGGAACTGCCGTATTCGGCCACCGGGATGTCGGCCTCGCGACCGAGCCGGCACGGCATCGACGCGTGCCACAGCTGCTCGCCGTCGAGCACGCTGTAGACGTAGCGGTGCAGCGCGTCGAGCTGGCGCAGGCTGTCGTCGATCGTCGTCGCCACCGGCGTGATCAGTTCCAGCAGCGCTTCGGAGTAATCGGTGGTGATGCTCGGGTGGGTCAGTGCCGAGCCGAGCGCGCGCGGATGCGGCGTCTGTGCCAGCTCGCCGTCCTGCGTCGTGCGCAGGCTCTCCTTCTCGATACCGCGCCGCAGTTCGCGCAGCAGCGGCAGCACGGCCGGCTGGTCGAGGCGGGTCAGGCGGTGCTGCAGGGTCTGGGACACGCGGGGCTCTCCGGCGGCGGGTCGGCAAGTTTACGGGGGCTGAGAAGTGGCTCACAAGCGCGCCCCGACCCGGAAAAAATCGCCGGGAGCGATTTCTGGCAGCGCGCCAGCAGCAGCTGGGAGGGTGGTGGCCATGGGCGGCAGCTCACAAAAATATCGCTGCGCCATTGAACTCTTCCGGATAGCCCCCTTCTAAGAGTTAACCAAGTCTCCCAACTGGTGAATCTGCAGGCGCCTTCCAAGGCGCCTTTTTTTATGGCGGCCATTCATGGCCGCCACCCTTCGGGTCGCCGCTGGCGTGGCGCTAAAATGCTCCCGGCCCGCCATTCAGGGTTGCCATCCTTCGGCTCGCTGCCGGTTCAGCGTCAAGAATCCCTCCCGAAGTCCCGCTGCCGCCGGTTCGTGGCGGCATCCGTCACCGTTCCGTCGCCATCACCGGCATCTCATGCCGAATCGCCGGCGATTCGTGGTCGCCCGCTGGCGGCGTGCGTCCGGCTGGTCTATTCCTTTGCCCTTTCTGGGATTCGTCGGCAGCCGTCGCGGGCGCTGCCGCGCCGATGTGGAGAGCGTGTGGTGGAGTTCAACGATTACCTGAAGATCCTGGCCAGCAAGGACGGTTCCGATCTGTACCTGAGCACCGGCGCGCCGCCCTGCGCCAAGTTTCAGGGTGTGCTGCGGCCGCTCGAGCGCGAGCCGATGAAGCCGGGGCAGATCAAGGAGATCGCCTACGCGCTGATGGACGAGGAGCAGCGCAGCGAGTTCGAACACGAGCTGGAGATGAACCTGGCGGTGTCGGTGGCCGGCGTCGGCCGCTTCCGCATCAACATCTTCCGCCAGCGCAACGAGATCTCGGTCGTCGCCCGCAACATCAAGATGGACATTCCGCGCTTCGAGGACCTCGGCCTGCCCGACATCCTGAAAGAGGTGATCATGGCCAAACGCGGGCTGGTGCTGTTCGTCGGCGCCACCGGCTCCGGCAAGTCGACCTCGCTGGCGTCGCTGATCGACTACCGCAACAGCAACAGCGCCGGCCACATCATCACCATCGAGGATCCGGTCGAATATGTGCACCGGCACAAGAAGTCGATCGTCAACCAGCGCGAGGTCGGCGTCGACACGCGCTCGTTCCAGAAGGCGCTGAAGAACACGCTGCGGCAGGCGCCGGACGTGATCCTGATCGGCGAGGTGCGCGACCGCGAGACGATGGAGCACTGCCTCGCCTTCGCCGAGACCGGCCACCTCGCGATCTCGACGCTGCACGCCAACAACGCCAACCAGGCGCTCGACCGCATCATCAACTTCTTCCCGGAGGAGCGGCGGCCGCAGCTGCTGATGGACCTCTCCACCAACATCCGCGCCTTCGTCTCGCAGCGGCTGATTCCGACCACCGACGGCAAGCGCGTCGCCGCGGTCGAGGTGCTGCTCGGCACGCCGACGATCAGCGAGCTGATCCTGCGCGGCGAGTTCGAGTCGATCAAGGAGATCATGGAGAAGTCGGAAAACCTCGGGATGCAGACCTTCGACACGGCGCTGTTCCATCTTTACCGCGACGGCAAGATCTCGCTCGACGAGGCGCTGCGCAATGCCGACTCGGCCAACAACCTGCGGCTGAAGATCAAGTTCCACGATCAGGGGCGCGGCAGTGCGCCGGCGTCGGGCGGGGAGGGTGGTTTCAACCTCAGTCTCGAGCCGACGGGTGACGACGAGGACTGAGACCTCAGTCGCTGGCCAGATGGCCGGCGATCAGCTCCTTCCAGGCGACGATGTCGGTCTGCTCCGACTCGTACAGATTGAAGCCGATGCAGAACAGCGCCCCCTCGCGGCGCACCCAGCGCACCTCGCCGACCAGATAGAGCGAGCGGCGGCCGCGCGGTGGCTGCGCGCACAGGCGCAGGATCGCGCCGACCGGCACTTCCTGATCCATCTTCACCTGCATGCCGTTGGCGGAGATGTCGAGGCTGCGGCAGACGATGATGCTGGCCGGGCGCGAGCCGTCGTATTCGGCGGCCAGCCGCTCGACGAAGATCGTCACGCGCTCGTCGATGCGGCTCTCGCTGCGCCGCTCGCTGTCGGTGTTGCTCATCGGTGTGGCTCCCTCGTGCCCATGCTTACTCCCGCGGGCCGCGCTCGCGCCGCAGGCCATCCACGACACGGGCCAGTGTGTCCTCGAAGCGGGGGGCGTTGGCCAGCAGCGTCGCGGCCCCCGTCGCCAGTCGTTCGATCAGTTCGTCGCCGGTCAGGTCGGCGCGCTTGATCCCCTCGCGGTCGACCAGCAGCAGGCGGCCGCTCGACGGCAGCTTCACCGCCAGTTTCAGCCGCTGGCCGTTGCCGAGTTCGTCGCGCAGCTCCAGCCAGTCGCCGACGGTCAGCAGCGATATCGCGCGCCGCGCCTCGCGCCGGCGCTGCTCGTCGTCGCCGGTGGCGGTGATGCGCAGCCGGCGCGCCTGTTCCTGCTCGCGCGCCTGTTGCTGGCGCTGCTGCTCCTGCTCGGCCTGTTGGCGCGCCAGTGCCTGTTGCCGCAGCGCCTCTTCCCGTTGGCGGCGCTCCTCGTCGAGCCGTTGCTGCTCGGCGGCGGCGCGCAGGGCTTCCGCCTCGGCCTGCCGGGCCGCTGCGGCGGCGGCTTCGGCCAGCGCTTTCTGCCGTGCCCGTTCGCGCGTGGCGGCCGCGGCCGCCTCCTGCGCCTGCTGCTCGGCGCGCTCGCGCGCCTCGGCCAGCCGCTGCGCCTCGGCGCGTTGTCTCTGCTGCAGCTGGTAGCCGTCGATCAGTTGCTGCAACAGCGCTTGCGTCACCGTGTCGACGCAGTCGGCAGCGGCCAGCGGGCGCAGGTCGCCGACCGCCAGCCGGAACGCCAGCGCCTCGGCACCGAGCAGTTCGACCCGGGCGCCGAGACGGTTGACGAACAGCAGCTGCTGCCATGGTTCCAGTTTTCGAGCGAGTTTGATGCGGCGCTCGTCGGCGGCGCTGTCGAGCAGCCAGTCGCCCGCCGCCAGCTGCTGCAGCGGCGCCATCAGTTCGCTGCTGAGGGCGGTGGCCTCGAGCCACTGCTCGGGGTTGTCGATCAGGCTGTACGGCGCGGTTTGCGGTGTGTCGCCGCGCAGCAGCCGCAGGTGCTGCTGTTCGATCGCGCCGAGCTGCTGGTCGAGGCGCGCGCCGTCGTGAATGCGCTGGCCGAGCAGTTCGCGCAGCGCCGGGCCGACCTCGGCGATCAGGTCGTACAGCGGCTGGCGCGCGCCGTCGTTGGCCGGCGGCTGCAGCGAGGCCACCAGCGCGTCGGTCAGGCTGGAGCGCCGCTGCCAGGCGTCGCTCTGCTCGCCGTGGGTCAGCAGGCACCACTGCAGCTCCTGGTACCACTCGCCCTGCAGAAATTCGACCGCCGCCGCCGGCAGCGGCCGGCCGCCCATGCTGCGGTTGAGCTGGCGCGCCGCCTGCTGCTGCGCCTGGCGCGCCTGCCACTGGCCGCGCTCTGCCGCCTCCAGCCGCTGCTCCAGCTTGTCGAGCCGCTCCTGTTCCCGCTGCCAGTGCTGGCTCAGCGCGTCGAGCGCCGCGCGCCAGCCGTCGCGGCCTATCTGTGCCACCAGCCCGTTCAGGTCGGCGAGCAGCCGCTCGCCGCCGCGACCGAGTTCGGGCTGGAAGCCGATCGCGCTGCGGTGCAGCAGTCGCAGCCATGACCAGCACGGGTGATCGGTGCGGCTCAGCGCTTTCTCGTCGGCGAATGCCGTCGCCAGTGCGGCGGCGACCGGCGTCAGCGTCGCCAGCAGGGTTGGGTGCAGGTCGGAGCGCTCGCCGAAACGGCTCCACCACTGCTCGGCCAGTACTGGCAGTGCGTCGGCCGCGCGGGCGTCGCCGCCGAGCAGCGTGCGCAGGGCGGCATCGTCCTGGCGCAGGCTGTCGACGGTGAGTGACGGCTGGGCGTGTTCGGCGGGCATCGGTACTGCGTCGGGTGGGTATGTCAGTGGCGCAGTGTAGTGGCTATGCGATGGCAATGCGCGCGCGATGCGAGCGGTGCGGCAATCGTGATCTGACGGCGGCCTGCAGCGGCGCCGTCAGCGCTCGGCGACCAGCTTGAGCGCCGGCTGGCGTTCGGTCAGTGCGCACAGCTCGCCGATCGCCTGATCGAGCCGATCGTAGGCGCGGCGCAGTTCGGGATCCTGCTTCAGCAGCAGGTGGTTGCCGAGCATCTGGAACAGGTAGCCGGCCGCCCGCGTCGCGCGGCCGTGGTAGTCGGCCTGCAGCGGATCTTGCGGGCCGCGCGGCAGGCGCTGCTCGGTGAGGCAGAGCTGGCCGCGGTGGTAGCACTGCTCCAGCACCGGCAGCCGGAACGCCGCCAGAAAGGCGTGGATGTCGTTGCGCAACTGCCCCTCGCTGACCCCGAGCGGCTGTACCGGCTCCTGCGTCCAGCAGTCGATGCTGCCGTCCTCCCGGTAGTAGACCTCGTGGACCTGATAGCCGATGTCGCCGTGGTTGGGGCACTGCTTGCGGATGACGCGGTAGTTCCAGCGGGTCATGGGAAGTTCCAGCGGGTCATGGGTCGATCCAGAGCGTCGCGGGCGGATGCCGAGGCGGAAAGGGTGCTCCGCATCATCGGTGGGAAGCTCTTTTCGATCAAGAGGTTGTCGCGGGAGTGGTAGTGCCGGATCGAAACCGACGGCAATCCGGCGTCGCGGTGGCGGGGCGTTTCAGCCACCGGTGCTGTTCATGAAGCGGACGATCTGCGGTTCGCCGTCGAGCGCGAAGTGGTGGCGCTCCGGTTTCAGTGCCATGCCGGCGACGATCGCCGCGCGCAGCGCGTCGGCACCGCCGCGCCGCAGCGGTTCGCGCAGGTCGACCGAGTGCTCGTTGCCGAGGCACAGCAGCAGCCTGCCCTCGGCGGTGACGCGCACGCGATTGCACAGGTGGCAGAAGTTGTGGCTGTGCGGCGAGATGAAACCGATGCGGCTGTCGCTGTCGCGCATACGGAAATAGCGTGCCGGGCCGCCGCTGCTCTCGGCGCTGGCCAGCAGAGGATGGCGCCGGTCGATGCGCGCGCGCAGTTCGTCGCTCGGCACGAACGCCTGCGCGCGGTCGTGCTCGTCGATCCGGCCGAGCGGCATCTCCTCGATGAAGGCGAGGTCCAGCCCCCGGTCGCGGGCGAAATCGACGAGATCGAGCACCTCGTCGTCGTTGCGCCCGCGCAGCATCACCGTGTTCAGCTTGATGCGTTCGAAGCCGGCGTCGCGCGCGGCGTCGATGCCGCGCAGCACGTCGGCGAGGTCGCCGCTGCGGGTCAGTTCGCGGAAGCGCTGCGGCTGCAGGCTGTCGAGGCTGATGTTGAGGCGCGTCACACCGGCTGCGCGCAGCGGCTGCGCGAAGCGGTCGAGGCGGGCGCCGTTGGTGGTCAGCACCAGCTCGCGCAGGCCGTCGAGCGCGGCCAGCTCGCGCACCAGCTGCAGCACGTTGTTGCGCACCAGCGGCTCGCCGCCGGTCAGCCGGATCTTGCTGACGCCGAGTTCGACGAAGGCGCGCCCGACCTGCGCCAGCTCCTCCAGCGACAGCACCTGGCTGCGTGGCAGAAAGGTCATCTGTTCCGCCATGCAGTAGACACAGCGGAAGTCGCAGCGGTCGGTGACCGACAGCCGCAGGTAACTGACGCTGCGGCCGAAGCGGTCTTGCAGGAGCGGCGGGCGATTCATGGCGCCCATCTTACCCCCGTTTTCCGCCACCCGGCCGGCCCTTGAAACGGCACGGCCAGACCCTATTTCGTCGACAGCCGGCAGCGATGCGCTGCGTCTGGACGGGCGCCGGGCCGGGACCACCGAATTGGGGAGGAGTGACGATGAGCTACCGCAACCGCAACCCGTTCCATCTGTTCAACGAGCTGCAACGTGACATGAACCGGCTGTTCGACAGCCGCCTGCTGCCGGCCACCGGCACCGCCACGCTGAGCAGCAGCGACTGGGCGCCGACCGTCGACATCCACGAGGAGGCCGAGGCCTACCAGATCGCCGTCGATCTGCCGGGTGTCGAGCCTTCGACGATCGACGTCGTCGCGCACAACGGCGTGCTGTCGATTCGCGGCACGCGCGAAGCGACGCGTGAAGAGAAGACGCTGAAGCGTTCGGAGCGCGTGTTCGGTTCGTTCCTGCGCGAGTTCTCGATGCCGGAGGATGCCGATCTCGACGGCATCAGCGCCACCAACCGTCACGGCGTGCTGGAGATCCGGGTGCCGAAGCGGGCGGCCAGCCAGCCGAAACGGATCGTCATCACGCACTGAGGGCAGCCGTGTGCGCGGTCGCCGGTCACGCCGGCGTCGCGCGCGCGCAGTCGATGCAGAGTTCGGCGTAGGGCAGCGATTTCAGCCGCGCCGCGCCGATCGGTTTTCCGCACAGCGCGCAGTTTTCGTAGTTGCCGCTGCCGAGCCGCTCCAGCGCATTGTTGATCTGTTGCAGTTCGTGGCGGCTCGCCTCGTCGAGCTCGAACAGCACGTCGAGATTCTCCAGCTCGATCGCCTGCTCGCTGAAGTCGGCCGGCAGCGGTTCGGAGCGATGGTGCACGTGCGGATGCAGTTTCTGCAGGCGCGCCAGCAGTTCGCCGCGTCGAATCCGCAGTTGTTCGCCTATTCGGTGATGATTCATCGCTCGCCTCTCTGGTTGCGCCGGTGCCGGCGGCAATTGCACTGCCGCTGTGAAGTATTGCCGGGCCGGGGCCAATTGACTTTGACCGGGGTCAACCGGAAACTGCGTCGCGGTTTGCATTCGCTCACAGCGCGGCTGTGACCGGGTTTTCGGAGCGTGGCCGTTGGCGGGGGTGTCGTGAGTATCAAGGTGGAGTGGCGCAGGGAACGCGACCTGTTTCTGACCGCGGTGATGTTCCTGACCCGCATTCCGGTGCCGCGTTCGCTGCCATACAACGCCGAGCTGCTGAACGGTTCGGCGCGCTATTTTCCGCTGGTCGGGCTGCTGGTCGGCGGGGTCGGTGCGGCGGTCTACAGCGCTGCGGTCTATCTGTGGACGCCGGCGCTGGCGGTGCTGCTGTCGATGGCGGCGACGATACTGCTGACCGGCGCTTTCCACGAGGATGGTCTGGCCGATACCTGCGATGGTCTCGGCGGTGGTCGCGATCGCGAGCGGGTGCTGACGATCATGAAGGATTCGCGGCTCGGCACCTACGGGCTGGTCGGCCTCGGTCTGGTGCTCGCCGGCAAGTTTCTCGTGCTCGAATCGCTCGACAGTGCCGGTCTGGTCATTCCGGCGCTGCTGGTCGGCCACATGTGGAGCCGTCTGGTGGCGGTCAGCTATCTGCTCGATCTCCCCTATCTGCGCGAGGAGGGCAAGTCGAAGCCGCTGGCGACGCAGATGAGCCGTGCCAGCCACCGCTTCGCGCTGATCACGGCGGCGCCGCTGCTGCTGGTGCTGACGCCGTGGCAGAGCGCCTGCGTGCTGGTGGCGCTGCTGTTCTTCCGCGCCTGGTATGCCTACTTTCTGAAACGCCGCCTCGGCGGCTACACCGGCGATACGCTCGGCGCCGCGCAGCAGTTCGCCGAAGTGCTGATCTATCTGGTGCTGGCCGCCATCACCGGTGGTTGATGAGCAAGCCTCTGTAAAAAGCCCGTTTCGTCATTCCGCGCGTAGTCGCGGAATCTATGGGGTGACAGGCGAAACCGGATGGGTACGGACGTGTCGAGATATCCGGCACATCGCCTGCGAAGGTTGTACCGGGATTCTTCAAAGAGTGTCAGCGCTTCTTGTTCTGCGCCGCCGCGAACGCTGCGGCGAACGCATTGTTTCCCGCCGGCTGACCGCCGCGCCCGTTGTCGTTGCGACGCGCCTCGTTGCGGTTGTGCTTCTCCACGCTCGGCCCGCGCGCTTCGTTCGTGCGCTTCTCGCCGGGCGTGTCGTCCATCCGCATCGACAGGCCGATCCGTTTGCGCGGCACGTCGACCTCCATCACCTTCACCTTGACGATGTCGCCGGCCTTGACGACGTCGCGCGGGTCTTTCACGTACTGGTGCGACAGCGCGGAGATGTGCACGAGGCCATCCTGGTGCACGCCGATGTCGACGAAGGCGCCGAATGCGGTGACGTTGGTGACGGTGCCCTCCAGCATCATGCCCGGTTGCAGATGCTTGATGTCCTCGACACCGTCGAGGAAGGTCGCGGTCTTGAACTCGGGGCGCGGGTCGCGCGCCGGTTTGTCGAGTTCGCGGATGATGTCGGTGACGGTGGGAATGCCGAATTTCTCATCGGCAAATTCCGCCGCTTTCAGGCCGCGCAGAAACGCGCTGTCGCCGAGCAGCCCTTTCACCGCGCGACCGGTTTTCGCGACGATCTTCTCGATCACGGAGTAGGACTCGGGGTGCACCGCCGAGGCATCGAGCGGGTTGTCGCCGTGCATGACGCGCAGGAAGCCGGCCGCCTGTTCGAAGGTCTTGTCGCCGAGTCGCGGCACTTTCTTCAGGGCGTCGCGGCTGGCGAACGCGCCGTTCTGGTTGCGGAACTCGACGATGTTCGACGCCAGCGTGCTGTTGAGGCCGGAGATACGCGTCAGCAGTGCCGGTGAGGCGGTGTTGACGTCGACACCGACGGCGTTGACGCAATCCTCGACCACGGCATCGAGCGAGCGCGCCAGCAGCGTCTGGCTGACGTCGTGCTGATACTGGCCGACGCCGATCGATTTCGGATCGAGTTTCACCAGTTCGGCCAGCGGATCCTGCAGCCGGCGCGCGATCGAGATGGCGCCGCGAATGGTGACGTCGAGATCGGGAAACTCCTTTGCCGCATATTCGGAGGCGGAGTAGATCGAGGCGCCGGCCTCGTTGACGATCGCCTTGGTCAGCCCCAGCTCCGGGTGCGCCTTGATCAGGTCGAGCACGAAACGCTCGGTCTCGCGGCTCGCCGTGCCGTTGCCGATCGCGATCAGCTTGACGTCGTGTTTCTTCACCAGATTCAGCAGCACGGCCGCCGATTCGGCGATCTTGTTCTGCGGCGGCGTCGGGAAGATCGCGCAGTGGTCGAGCACCTTGCCGGTGGCGTCGACGACGGCCACCTTGACGCCGGTGCGCAGGCCGGGGTCGAGGCCGATGGTCGCCTTCGAGCCGGCCGGCGCCGCCAGCAGCAGATCCTTCAGGTTGTCGGCGAACACCTTGATCGCCTCGGCCTCGGCGCGCTCACGAAGTTGTCCCATCAGGTCGGTTTCGAGATGGGTGTAGAGCTTGATGCGCCAGGTCCAGCGCACCACTTCGCCGAGCCATTTGTCGGCGGCGCGGCCCTGATCGCGAATGTTCCAGAAGCCGGCGACCATCGTTTCGCACGGGTGGCCGATCGCCTTGTCGTCGTCGCCGAGTTTGATCGACAGCGTCAGCACGCCCTCGTTGCGGCCGCGGAACATCGCCAGTGCGCGGTGCGACGGCACGCTTTTCAGCGGCTCGTCGTGTTCGAAATAGTCGCGGAACTTGGCGCCGTCGTTCTCCTTGCCCTCGACCACGCGCGAGCTGAGACGGCCGTCGGCCAGCAGCGCGTTGCGCAGCTTCTCCAGCAGGTCGGCGTTCTCGCTGAACTTGTCCATCAGGATGTAGCGCGCGCCTTCGAGCGCCGCCTTGATGTCGGCCACGCCCTTGTCGGCGTCGATGTACTGCTGCGCCAGCTGCTCGGGCGCTTGCGTCGGGTCTTCGTACAGCGCCAGCGCCAGCGGTTCGAGGCCGGCCTCGATGGCGATCTGCGCCTTGGTGCGGCGCTTCGGCTTGTAGGGCAGGTAGAGATCCTCGAGCCGGTTCTTGGTGTCGGCGGCGTTGATCTCGGCGGACAGCGCCGGCGTCAGTTTGCCCTGCTCGTCGATGCTCTTGATGATCGCGGCGCGGCGATCCTCGAGCTCGCGCAGATAGCGCAGCCGCTCCTCCAGCGTGCGCAGCTGCGAGTCGTCGAGCTCGCCGGTCA
>CAZEVP010000013.1:0-59456 GCA_964515735.1 uncultured Verrucomicrobiaceae bacterium
TCATGGCTCCATTCTCTCAAGAGTTGGAGCCTCCACGAAACCCGGGGCGATTCATCCACAGAAGCGGCAACCAGTTTCCTGCCGCCCTAAACCACCACCTCCGCCAGATCCCCTTTCGTCTCCAGCCACTCTTTACGATCGCTGGCGCGCTTCTTCGCCAGCAGCATATCCATCAGCTGTTCGCTGTCGTCACCGGGTTCGACGACCAGCTGCACGAGTCGCCGCGTGTCGGGGTTCATGACCGTTTCGCGCAGTTGCAGCGGGTTCATTTCACCGAGGCCTTTGAAGCGCGTCACTTGCGGTTTGCCGCGTTTGCCTTCGGCCTGCAGGCGGTCGAGGATGCCGCTCTTCTCGGCTTCGTCGAGTGCGTAGTGCACCTCCTTGCCGAGGTCGATGCGAAACAGCGGCGGCATCGCGACGAAGACATGGCCGGCGGCGACCAGCGGTTTGAAGTGGCGCAGGAACAGCGCGCACAGCAGCGTGGCGATATGGGCGCCATCGCTGTCGGCGTCGGCGAGGATGCAGATGCGGTTGTAGCGCAGCCCGTCGAAGTTGTCGGAGCCGGGGTCGACGCCGATGGCGACGGCGATGTCGTGCACCTCCTGCGAACCGAGCACCTGATCGGCTTCGACTTCCCACGTGTTCAGGATTTTTCCGCGCAGCGGCAGGATGGCCTGGAATTCGCGGTCGCGCGCCTGCTTGGCGGAGCCGCCGGCGGAGTCGCCCTCGACCAGGAACAGTTCGGCGCGTGTGGCGTCGCCGCCGGAGCAGTCGGCCAGTTTGCCCGGCAGTGCGGGGCCGGCGGTGACGCGCTTGCGCTCGACCTGTTTCGATTTCTTCAGACGCGTCTGCGCGCTGCTGATGCAGAGCGCGGCGAGCTGTTCGGCCTCTTCGGTGTGCTGGTTCAGCCACAGGCTGAACGCATCCTTGGCGACGCCGGAGACGAACGCGGCCGCTTCGCGCGAGGTCAGCCGCTCCTTCGTCTGTCCGGAGAATTGCGGCTCCTGCAGTTTCGAGCTGAGCACGTAGCTGCAGCGGTCCCAGATATCGTCCGGCGCCAGTTTGATACCGCGCGGCAGCAGATTTCGGAATTCGCAGAATTCGCGCATCGCCTCCAGCAGGCCGGTGCGCAGGCCGTTGACGTGGGTGCCGCCCTGCGCGGTCGGGATCAGATTGACGTAGGACTCGGTGACCAGCTCGCCACCTTCGTGCAGCCATTGCACGGCCCAGTCGGCCGCTTCGTGTTCGCTCTTGAAGCTGCCGACGAACGGTTCGGCCGGCAGCACCGGGAAGTTGGCGGTCGCCTGTGCGAGGTAGTCACGCAGGCCATCCTCGTAGTACCAGTCGTCGCGGTCGCCGCTCGCCTCGTCGAGGAAGGTGATGCGCAGTTTCGGGCACAGCACCGCCTTCGCGCGCAGTACGTGCCGCAGTCGCGTCAGCGAAAATTTGGGTGATTCGAAATATTTCGGGTCGGCGAGAAAGTGGACGGTGGTGCCGGTCTGCCGCTTCGGGCAGCTGTCGATGATTTCGAGGTCGCTCGCCTTGTAGCCGTCGCGAAAGCCCATGCGGTAGACGTTGCCGTCGCGCTTGATCGTCACCGTCAGCGAGGTCGACAGCGCGTTGACGACGGAGACGCCAACGCCGTGCAGGCCGCCGGAGAACTGGTAGTTCTTGCTGGAGAACTTGCCGCCCGCGTGCAGCGTGCAGAGGATCACCTCGACGCCGGGCTTGCCCTGCTCCGGGTGGATGTCGACCGGCATGCCGCGGCCGTTGTCGGTGACCGACAGCGAGCCGTCCTTATAGAGAACGACGTCGATCTGGTCGCAATGGCCGCCGAGCGCCTCGTCGACGCTGTTGTCGATGACCTCCTGCGCGAGGTGGTTCGGGCGCGAGGTGTCGGTGTACATGCCCGGGCGCTTGCGCACCGGGTCGAGGCCGGTCAGGACTTCGATCGATTCGGCGGTGTAGTTATTGGAGCTGCTGTTGGACATGACGCCTCTGCTTCTTTGTTTAAAACCGTGGAGTCAGCGCGGCGGACCGGGGGTAACGGCCTGCGGGACACGCGGCAAGTACATCCCTGTAGCTCTTCAGAGACATCCCTGTCTCTGAAGGTCCCGCAGGCCGTTACCCCCAACCCGCTGCCAACGTCAGTGCCACCGACAAAAAAACCGGGGCTCGCGCCGACGCTTCAGCGGAACATGCCGGAATTCTCTCCGGCAGCGCCGGCGACAGGAAGTCGCCGACGCAACGTACATGGATGTACTTGCAGTGGTGCCGGAGAGAATTCCGGCATGGGCCGCCCCGCTGCGAAAGCGAAACAGGCAGCGACTCACTCAATCAACCGAAGAAATTCAACCACTGCGGGCAAGTGTCGCTCGAACCCTTGGAACATATGGTCGCCGCCCTCCTCCACCGCCTGCCGCGCGCCGGCGTAGTAGTCGACCGCCTCGCGATAGTCGAGCAGCTCGTCGCCCTTCTGTACCAGCAGCCAGTAGCGCTGCGGGTGGATCTTTTCGGGCACCTCGTATTCGAGCGTGGCGACATCGCTCGCGTCGATGGCGAACTCGCGGCCGGTGTGCGGGTTGACCTGCGGCTGGCCGGCATAGTGACCGAAGCGGACGTGCGGCAGCACCGACGGGTTGATCAGCACCGCGCGCAGGCCAAAACGCTCGGAGAGCACGGTGGCATAGAAGCCGCCGAGCGAACTGCCCACCAGCCCGACCGGCGCGCCGGCCGCATCCACCAGCGCCTGCTCGACGGCGGCGGTGGCGACGGCCAGTGCCAGCTCCGGCTCTTCCGGCAGCGACGGCACCCGCAGGCGCAGGCCGGGGTGATGGCGTTGCAGGTAGTCGGCGATCAGCCGCGCCTTGTGCGACGTCGGCGAGCTGAGATAGCCGTGCAGATAGATCAGCGCGGACATGGGAACCGGACCGGATTCGAACGAAGCGCGCAGTGTGGCGACCGCGGGCGGCGAGGGCAACCGTGAGAGTCTGGACGGACGATCAGTAACCGGACGCCGCCATGTCGACGCTGAACTCGACGCCGCTGACGCGGGAGATGCCGGTGTCGACGCGGCCGTCCGGGTAGAGGTCGAACCAGCGATAGCCGGGCGACAGCGCGTCGAGGCGGAAGTCGTCGGAGCCCTGCGCGAACTGGATGCAGGTCGACGGCGATGTGAGCACTCGCACACCGCGATGAACCACGTCGGTCTGCATGTGGACATGGCCACCGATGACGACACGCAGCTGCGGAAACGGCGCGATGGCGGCCCAGAAGGCATCGGCATTGGCGACCCGCTGCGGGTCGAGCCAGGCGGTGCCGACCGGCAGTACCGGGTGGTGCAGCGCCACCAGCGCCGGCCGCTGCCGGTGACGGTTCAGCGCGTCGGTCAGCAGCGTCAGTTCGCTGTCGCGCAGGAAGCCGCCGACCTCGCCGGGCACGCTGGTGTCGAGCGTGACGACCAGCCAGTCGCCGAGCAGTGTCACCCGCTCGCCGCGCTCGTCGCCGGCCAGCAGGCCGTAGAGGCGCACCGCGTCGTCGTGGTTGCCGGGCAGGCAGCGGGTGTGGCGGGCGAGGCCGTCGACGGCGGTCAGGAAGCGGCGGTAGGCGGTGTCGGTACCGCTGTCGGCGAGGTCGCCAGTGGCCAGCAGCAGGTCGGCGACGGGCTGTTCGCGCCGTGCCAGCTCGATGACGGTGGCGAGGCTGTGGTCGGTATCCATGCCCAGCAACCGCCCGCCCGGCTGCGCGCCGAGGTGGCAATCGGTGATCTGGATCAGCCGCAGCGCGGACGATGCATGGGCGGACGGAGACACGAACACAAATCCCTATGAAATGACTCAACCATTTATAAACGTCGGCCGGTCGGCACTCCAGCCGGATATCTCCCGGTACCGGCCCGGTTCACACTGCGCGGGCAAACCGGTTCAGGTTACACACCTTTCCAGCCCCAACCCTCAAAGAGGCAGCGGCTCGCCGAGCGAGTGGCCGTGCTGCAGGCAGTGGCTCAGCCACTCGCCGAGAAAACGGTTCCACTGCGCCTTCTCGTCGGGCTGGTGCATGGCCGGATTCGGGTAGTCGTAGAGCGGCAGCACGCGGCGTCGGTTGGCGAAGCCGGTCACCTCGGCCAGTTGCGCATCGTGGTAGAGGCGCACCGTCAGCGCGGGCGCCATCGACGCCAGCCCGAGGCCGT
This sequence comes from uncultured Verrucomicrobiaceae bacterium, assembly GCA_964515735.1. Classification (GTDB taxonomy): domain Bacteria; phylum Pseudomonadota; class Gammaproteobacteria; order Pseudomonadales; family CAMLJR01; genus CAMLJR01. Next base: position 4,190 of record CAZEVP010000013.1, read on the forward strand.
GCTGATGCAGCGTCAGCGTGTCGGTGTAGCGGCTGCGCTCGATCACCCGCAGATGCAGCTCGACGCCGGCACCGACACCGAAGGCGGCGCTGTCGTCGCCGGCCGGCAGCAACCGCAGCAGCCGCGCGTAATTGGCGGCGCAGGTGGCCTGGTCGGCGGCGAGGTCGACGCGGTAGCGGCGGCGGCCCGCGGGTATGGCTGCGGCGGCGATCACGGTGGCGACAACACTCCTGGCAGCCGGCTCGCACGAGTCGGCGGCAATCGTTCGACACGAGATGAAAAATTTCCGGGAGAAATTTCCATCGCCGCCAGCGGCGGCCCGAAGGGCGGCAGGCCATGGATGGCCTGCCATGAAAAATGGACGGTCGCCGGAATGCTAGCACAGGCTCTGCGCGGCCAATGGCACGGCCGGCGGGCGCGCCCGCCTCGCGACGAAACATGGTCGCATCGAAAAAAGCCGCTTGATACACTCCGGCACTTTGCGGCTCGCGCCGGTGCAGGGCACCGGCGCCGCACGACACCCCGCCGACCGCCGCATCGCCGCCCCGTCTCAAGGAACGCCCGATGAAACGTCTGTTTCGCCCCCTCTCGCTGGCCGCGGCCGTCTGGCTGGCCAGTGGCAACGCTTTCGCCGACAACCTGCAGGAGATCTACGAGCTGGCGCTGAAGAACGACGCGCAGCTGAAGATCGCCGAGGCCACCTACCGCGCCAACATCGAGACCGAGAAACAGGCGCGGTCGCAGCTGCTGCCGCAGGTGCAGGGCACCGCCTCCTACAGCGACAACGACAACGAGCAGTCCGCCTACAACCTGTTCGGCGGTTCGACGCCGGCGCGGATGAAGACCGACACCGACACCCGCACCACCGCCTGGGGCATCACCCTGAACCAGCCGCTGTTCGACCTGCCGGCCTGGTTCAGCTTCCAGGGCGGCAAGGCGCTGACCAAACAGGCCGAGGCACAGCTGGCCTCCGACCAGCAGGCGCTGATCACGCGCGTCGCGCAGGCCTATTTCAACGTATTGCGCGCCAACGACAACCTGCGCGCGGCGAAAGCCGAGGAGCTGGCCACCAAGCGCCAGCTCGACCAGACCCAGCAGCGCTTCGACGTCGGCCTGATCGCCATCACCGACGTGCACGAGGCGCGCGCCGCCTACGACGCCATCGTCGCGCAGCGGCTGGCCGACGAGGGCAACCTCGCCACCGCCTACGAGGCGCTGTCGATCCTGACCGGCCAGCCGCACGCCAACCTGTGGCAGCTGACCGAGCAGTTCCCGGTGATCGACCCGCAGCCGGCCGACCGCGCGCAGTGGGTGCAGTTCGCGCTCGACAACAACTTCGCGCTGCAGGCGGCGCGCCACGCCAGCGAGGCGTCGCGGCAGAACGCACAGTCGAAGCGGATGGAGCACGCGCCGAAGGTCAACGCCAGCCTCGGCTATCAGGATTTCGACACCGACGGCGACCAGGACATCGCCGTGCGCAACGTCGGCGGCTTCTCGCTGCCGGGCGACTCCGACGGCACCCAACAGTCGGCGATGGTCGAGCTGCGGGTACCGATCTTCACCGGCGGCTACGTCAGCTCGCAGCGGCGGCAGGCGGCCGAGCAGTACAACGCCACGCTGCAGCAGCGCATCGAGACCGAGCGTCAGGTGGTGCAGTCGACCCGTGCGCTGCACATCAGCACGGTGACCGACGTGCAGCGCGTCAAGGCGCGCAGCCAGTCGATCATCTCGGCGCAGAGCGCGCTCGACGCCACCGAGGCCGGCTACGAGGTCGGTACCCGCAACGTCGTCGACGTGCTGCAGGCGCAGCGCGTGCTGTACGCGGCGATGCGCGACTACGCCAATGCGCGCTACGACTACGTGATCGATTTCCTGCGCCTGAAGCAGCAGGCCGGCACGCTGAGCCCGCAGGACATCCTCGACCTGAACCAGTGGCTGCAGACGCCGTCGGCGGCGAGCGCCAACACGCCGTAACCGGCGCCGGATGCGCAAGCGAAACGGGCACCCTCGCGGTGCCCGTTTCGTTTGTGGGACGTGCGTTTTTCCGAAGCGATTTGCCGAAACCGTCGCTGCCGCCGGCCGGCGCGCGGCGGATCGCGGAGGATGCTCAGCCCGGCAGGGTCCGGTCGATCGCCGCCAGCAGCTTCTCCAGCGCGCCGCGGTTGCGCGCGACCACCTGTCGCGCCGCGTCACCGCGCCGCTGCCGCTCGGCGGCATCGCCGAGCAGCACCGACAGCGCCGCCGTCAGCGCATCGACATTGGCCACCTTCACCAGCGCGCCAGCCTGCTGCAGCAGCGCCGAGATCTCGCGGAAATTGAAATCGCTGTCGCCGGTGACGATCGGCAACCCCCACGCCGCCGGCTCCAGCGTGTTGTGACCGCCGCGCGCGATCAGGCTGCCGCCGACGAAGGCGATGTCGGCACAGCCGAACAGCAGCATCAGCTCGCCCATCGTGTCGCCGAGCACCACAGCGGTCTCATCGGTCGCCGCCGCGCCGGTCGAGCGGCGCACCAGCGGCAGACCGCGCTGCGCCACCAGCGCCGCCACCGCGTCGAAGCGCTCGGGATGGCGCGGCACCAGCATCAGCAGCAGCGCCGGGTGGCGTGCACGCAGCGCCGCGAACGCATCGAGCAGCGGGCCGTCCTCGCCATCGTGGGTCGATGCCGCGATCCAGACCGGCCGCGCCGCCAGCCCGAGCCGCGCCCGCTCGGCGACGGCCTGTTCGCACAGCTCGGCCGACAGTTCGATGTCGAACTTGATCGAACCGGAGACGATCAGTCGCTCGCGCGGCAGGCCGAGCGCGATGAAGCGGTCGCCGTCGACGGCGTTCTGCGCCACCACGCCGGTCAGTGCGCGCAGCATCGGCCGCGTCAGCGCGGCGACGCGCCGGTAGCCGTGCGCCGAGCGCTCCGACAGCCGCGCGTTGACCAGCAGCACCGGAATGCGCCGCCGCGCGCAGGCGGCGACGGTGTTGGGCCACAGCTCGGTCTCGACGATCAGCGCCAGCGCCGGCCGCACGCGGTTCAGGAAGCGCGCCAGCGCATCGGGCAGGTCATACGGCGCGTAGACGTGGAACACCGAGTCGCCGAACAGCGCGCGCACGCGTTCGGAACCGGTCGGCGTCATCGTCGTGACGACGATGTCACGCCCGGGGTGGCGCTGCTGCAGCGCGCGGATCAGCGGCGCCGCGGCGATGGCCTCGCCGACCGAGACCGCGTGCACCCAGATCGGCGCGCGCAGCGCCGGCGCTTCGAACAGGCCGAAACGCTCGCCGACGCGCCGGCGGTAGGCCGGCGCCAGCCGGCCGCGCCACCACAGGCGCAGCAGGATCAGCGGCAGCAGCAGATAGAGCAGGGCGGTGTAGAGCAGACGCATCCGTCATCCAGGCGAGCGAGTGGACAGGGCATGATCCGCCCGGCGGCGGTCGGAGGCGGACGGTATACCAAGCGGCACCGTTTTCCCACTCGCCGCCCGCGCGCCGCCGCTGTTGCCTGCGGCGGCGGCGGCCCGGACAATGGCGGCCTTTTCGCCCGCCGGCACCGCCGCACCCCACCACGAGAGTTCCAGACAGATGATCGAAAAACTGATCGAACGCAGCATGTATTCGGCGCGCTGGATTCTGGCCCCGATCTACCTCGGCCTGAGCCTCGCGCTGCTGGCGCTCGGCATCAAGTTCTTCCAGGAGGTGTTCCACGTCCTGCCCAACATCCTCACCGTCGCCGAGGCCGATCTCGTGCTGGTGGTGCTGTCGCTGATCGATCTGGCGCTGGTCGGCGGCCTGATCGTCATGGTGATGCTGTCGAGCTACGAGAGCTTCGTGTCGCGGCTCGACGTCGATGGCGACGACGACAAACTCGGCTGGCTCGGCAAGATGGATTACACCAGCCTGAAGAACAAGGTGGCCTCGTCGATCGTCGCGATCTCGTCGATCCACCTACTGAAGATCTTCATGAACACCGCGAACATCGACAACGACAAGCTGCTCTGGTACGTCGTCATCCACCTGACCTTCGTCGTATCGGCGTTCGGCATGGGGATGCTCGACAAGATCACGCGGCACCACTGATCACCCCGGAAAAAGTCGTCCTGACTTTTTCCTTCACTGCCAGATCGCGGCCTCTTCCGGCCCGGCGCACGCCGGAGCCGGCCGGCCTGAACCGCCCCGTTGCGGCCGTGATAACATGGCGAAATTTTCGAGATACCGTCAGTAGATGAGGGGGAAACTAGGGATGCAGACCAAAGACGTTGGTATGGATCACGGCACGCTGCGCGAAATTTACCGCCAGATGTCGCGAATCCACGAAGTGGACAAAGGCATCCAGGCCGGCCTGTCCAGCGGCAAGTTCATGTTCACCTACTGGCCGATGACCGGCCAGGAGGGCATTCCCGCCGCCATCTCCCCGCTGATCACCAAAGATGACCACATGGTCACGATCTACCGGGGCATTCACGACCAGGTCGCCAAGGGCGTTCCGCTCAAGGGCCTGTTCGCCGAGGCGCTGGGCCGCAAGGACGGCGTCAACAAGGGCAAGGGCGGCTCGCCGCACATCTCCGATCCGGCCTCGGGCTCGATGCTGACCACCGCCATCGTCGGTGCCGGCGCCCCGATCGCCAACGGTCTGGCGCTGGCCGAGAAGATGCGCGGCACGAAGAACGTCACCATCGTCAACTTCGGTGACGGCGCCACCAGCATCGGCGCCGTGCACGAGGCGATGAACATGGCCGGCGCCTGGAAACTGCCGGTCATCTTCCTGTGCCAGAACAACCAGATCGGCGAGTACACGCCGATTCCGGATTACACCGCCAGCAAGAACTTCACCGACCGCGCCGAGGCCCTCGGTTTCCGCGGCGTCGCCCTCGACGGCAACGATCCGGTGGCGTTCCACAACGGCATGAAGGCGATCATCGACGACGTGCGCAACGGCAACGGCCCGGTCTTCGTCGAGGCCCACACCCTGCGCCTCGGGCCACACGCCGGTGTCGGCTGGTCGCACCTGCTGAAGGGCGACCAACTGACCGCGGGCAAGGAGTCGTGGCCGGTTCCCGCCACCCGCAAGCTGCTGCTGGAAGCAGGCATCTGCACCGAGGCCGAGCTGGCGGCCATCGACGAGGCGGCCAAGGCCGAGGTGCAGGAAGCGATCGAGTGGGCGCTGAAGAGCGAGGTCACCGGTGAGGACGAGATGCTGCTGGACGTCTACGGCGATCCGACCGTGGTGCCGCAGCGCGGCCAGCGCGTGAAGCGCGAGGCGGAGCAACCCTACACCGGCGAAACCAGGATGATGGCGATGTTCGAGGCGGTGCAGAGCGCCCTCGATTTGTCGATGCAGCTCGACGACAACGTCTACTGCCTCGGCGAGGACATCGGCGACGATCCGGGCGGCGTCTTCAAGTGCTTCAAGGGTATGCAGAGCAAATGGGGCGAGCGCATCCGGCCGACCCCGATCGCCGAGCAGGCCATCATCGGCTGCGCCACCGGTTCGGCGCTGGTCGGCATGCGCCCGGTCGCCGAAATCATGTTTGCCGACTTCGTCGGCGTCTGCATGGACCAGATCACCAACCACGCCGCCAAGCAGCGCTACATGTCCGGCGCCACCACCAACGTGCCGATGACGGTGCGCATGATCTGCGGTGGCGGCATCGGCGGCTTCGGTGCCCAGCACTCGCAGTCCACCGAGGCGACACTGCTGCACAACCCGGGCCTGAAAGTCGTCTACCCGAGCACGCCGACCGAAGCCAAGGGCCTGCTGCTGAGCTGCATCTTCGACGACGATCCCTGTATCCAGTTCGAGTCGATGATGCTGACCTACGCGCTGAAGGAAGAGGTGCCGGTGGGCGACTACCGCATTCCGCTCGGCGTCGCCAAGGTCAAGCGCGAAGGCTCCGACATCACGCTGATCACCTACGGCTGGCAGGTCATGCAGTGCCTGAAGGCAGCCGAGGAGCTGGCGAAGGAGGGCATCAGCGCCGAGGTTCTCGATCTGCGTACGCTGCTGCCGCTCGACTACGACCGCATCCTGGCCTCGGTCGAGAAGACCGGCCGCGCGCTGGTGGTTCACGCCGCCGTCGAGTTCTGCGGTCTGGGTTCCGAGATCGCCTCGACCATCAACGAGTCGCTGTTCACCAAGCTGAAGGCGCCGGCATCGCGCTTCGGTGCGCTCTACGCGCCGATCGCCTACTCCAAGATCATCGAAACCGCGCAGGTTCCGCACGCCGGCACCATCGCTGCCCGGGTTCGTGAGTTCTTCAAGTAAAAAGCGCGAATTCTTCAAATAGAAAGCAAGGAGATACTGAATGTCTACCGTACTGACGATTCCGAAACTGCAGATGTCCAGCACCGAGGGCACGCTGGCCGAGTGGCTGGTCGAAGACGGCGCGCAGGTCGAAGAGGGACAGGCCATCTATGCGCTGGAAACCGACAAGTCGGTGCAGGAGATCACCGCACCGGCCTCCGGCAAGCTGACCCAGAAAGTGGCTGCCGGCGAGACCTATCCGGTCGGCACCGAGATCGGCGAGATCGCGTAACACCCTCTCTGATCGACAAACGAAAAGGCCGGGCAATTGCCCGGCCTTTTCATTGGGATCATCCGATCACCGTCGATCAATCGATCGCCAGCGCCGCCGCCTCGGCCGCGCAGTCGCGTTTCACCCCCTCCCCTTTCGCGCGCAGCGCATCAAGCTCGGCGCGCGCCTTCGCCATGTCGTCGCGGAATGCCGGCTCCGCGTGCAGCCGCGCCACGACGGCGGTGCCGACGATGCGCCCCTCGGCGATGTCGCTGGCCCAGTGCACGTTGCAGATCGAGCGGCTGTCACCGAAGGCGCGGCCGCGCGCAATGATCGCATCGGCCTGCGCCGGCGCCAGCTCGGCAAGAATCAGCGCCCAGGCCCAGCCGAGCGCACTGTGGCCGGAGGGATAAGAGCCATCCTTGCGCAGCACGTCGTCCTGATCCGGTGTGCACGACGGCGCACCATTGACGGTGAACGGGCGCGCCCGGTTATAGCGGTTCTTCGCCCCGTAGGTCGAGAAGCCGCCATCGGTCATCGTGCGCCGCATCAGCGTGTAGAGCGTCGGTGCAGCCGCTTCGCTGATGTCGACGCCGAGCGCGCAACTGAACCGGTTGGCGGCGTGCGGAAATTCGAGATTGGCGTCGTCGATCGCCAGCTGCCAGCGCGGCGTGCCGCGCAGCGCGACCGCGCGCCCGGCCTGTTCGCGATCGACCGCCTCGTGCGCCGAACCGGCCGCCGGCGGCTCCGGCACCAGCAGCAGGCTGTTCAGCATCTGCTCGCGCTGCAGATAACCGGGCAGGAACGCGGAATAGGCCTTCGAGACCGACGGCGGCAGTCTGGCGATCGCCTCTGCCGTCGGCATGGCCAGCACCGGCGGCGAAACAGCGGCGTCATTCGCCTTCGGTGCCGGGGCACAGGCAACGATGCCGACGGTGGCCGCCAGCAGCAGGCCGCGAGGCAACAGTCTGGATACGTTCATGGTTCTCTCCTTCTTATTGTTGTTTCGGTATCGCCTCGGGACGGCGAAACCCGTTACGCGATGCGTTCGAACAGCAGGTCCCAGACGCCGTGACCGAGCCGCTCGCCGCGCTTCTCGAACTTCGTCGTCGGCCGCCGCTCGGGGCGCGGCGCGTAGCCGTCGCCGGCCCGGTTGCGGAAACCGTCGGCGGCGCTCATCACGTCGAGCATCTGCTCGGCGTAATCCTGCCAGTCGGTGGCGAGGTGGATGAAGCCACCGATCTTCAGTTTCTGCCGCAGCTTCTGCACGAACGCCGGCTGCACCAGCCGGCGCTTGTTGTGCTTCTTCTTGTGCCACGGATCGGGGAAGAATATCTGCACGACGTCGAGCGAGGCGTCATCGATGCAGGCGTCCAGCACCTCGACGGCATCGTCGTTGTAGACGCGGATGTTGTCGACGCCGGCCTCAGCCATGCCGCTGAGCAGTTTGCCGACACCGGGGCGGTGTACCTCGATGCCGATGAAATCCTGATCGGGCGCCACCTGCGCCATCTCGATCAGCGACTGGCCCATGCCGAAGCCGATCTCGAACACCAGCGGCGCGCGGCGGCCGAACACCCGCTGCGGGTCGAGACGACCGGCATCGCGCGTCAGCCCCCAGCGCGGCCACAACTCGTCGAAGGCGCGCTGCTGGCCGGTGGTCATGCGCCCCTGCCGCAGCACGAAGCTGCGGATCGAGCGGCGGTGGGTGTCGCCCTGCGGCGTATCGCCGTCCTGCCGTTGCAGTTCGTCGCTCATCACTTCGTCCACTGCCAGGCCGCCGCGATCAGCGTCAGCCAGCCGGCCAGGAAGGCGACGCCGCCGATCGGCGTGATGGCGCCGAGCACGCGCACGCCGGTCAGGGCCAGCAGGTAGAGCGAGCCGCTGAAGATGACGATGCCGGCGACGAACAGCCAGCCGCTCCAGCGCAGCGCGCCAAGTTGCGGGGTGTGGGCCAGCAGCAGCGCCACCGCCAGCAGCGCCAGTGTGTGGAACATCTGGTAGAGCACACCGGTCTGCCAGACGGCGAGCAGGTCGGCGCTGAGCTTCTCTTTCAGACCGTGGGCACCGAAGGCGCCGAGCGCGACGACGAGGAAGCCGCTGATGGCGGCGAGCAGCAGGAAGGTTCTGGCCATGGGGCGCTCCCGGAAAGAGGTGGCGATTGTATCGAAGCAGAAAATCGTACCGAAACGGAAAATCGAACCGGAAACGAAAAGGCCGCCCGGAGGCGGCCTGAAAACAACTCGCCGGCCACGGAGGGCCGGCTCGCAAGCCCGTCATGAAATGGCGGGCTTGGCGTGAGTAAAGTCAGGACCTGTGCCTGACTTTACGGTGGAGGAAAAAGTCAGGACGACTTTTTCCGAGGAGACTAGGCAACCAGCTGCGCTTTCACCTTGTTCATCGCGTTCTTTTCCAGCTGGCGGATGCGCTCGGCGGAGACGCCGTACTGGTCGGCCAGCTCCTGCAACGTCGCTTTGTCGTCGTCGAGCCAGCGCCGTTGCAGGATGTGGCGCGAACGGTCGTCGAGCTTCGCCAGCGCCAGCTGCAGGTTGTTGACGCTGCGCTCCTCCCAGTCCGCCTCTTCGAGCTGGCGGGCCGGGTCGGCGCGGTTGTCTTCGAGGTAGTGCACCGGCGCGAAGCCGTCGTCGTCATCGTCGACGCCGAGGTCGAAGGCCATGTCGGAGGCGGCGAGGCGCCCCTCCATCTGCCGCACGTCGTCGACGTTGACACCGAGGTCGCTGGCCACCGCCTGCGCCTCGTCGTTCGACAGCCACGCCAGCCGCTTCTTGGCGCTGCGCAGGTTGAAGAACAGTTTGCGCTGGGCCTTCGTCGTCGCGATCTTGACGATGCGCCAGTTGCGCAGGATGTACTCGTGCATCTCGGCCTTGATCCAGTGCACGGCGAACGACACCAGACGCACCCCCTTCTCGGGGTTGAAGCGCTTGACCGCCTTCATCAGGCCGACGTTGCCCTCCTGCACCAGATCGGCCAGCGGCAGGCCGTAGCCGACGTAGCTGCGGGCGATGTGGGCGACGAAGCGCAGGTGCGACATGACCAGCTCGCGCGCCGCGTCGACGCTGTCGCGGTAGTAGAGATCCTCGGCCAGCTCGCGCTCGCGTTCGGCACTGAGCACCGGAATGGCGTGCACAGCCTGCATGTAGGCCGTCAGGTTGGCGCCGGGTACCAGTTGCTGCACGGGCAGGATCGCTGTCGTCATCGGTTCCTCCATTCGGGGGTCTGCAACCGCCCCCTTTCTCGACGCGGGGCAGTCTAGCACTCGCGATTTGAGAGTGCTAACCCCCGAAAGTTCCTGCGGCGCGGCCCATCCGGACGCGCGAATGACGGGCTTCGCAACCTTGGAAAAAACGGTATCGACTAGCGCGGCTCGATCGCGCTCAGGTGGCGGCCGACCGAGAACCAGGCGCCGAGCCAGCCCAGCAGCGTGCCGCCGGCCAGCAGCAACAGCGTCACCCGCAGGCCGACGCCGCCGAGGGCGAAGTCGCTGTCGTAGAGCTCGGCCAGCTGCGCCACCGGGTTGCCGAGCCAGAGCAGGCACAGCGTCAGCGCCAGCCACGCGACGAGACCGCCGCCGAGGCCGTACCAGGCGCCGGTGTAGAGGAACGGGCGGCGGACGAAGCGGTTGGTGGCGCCGACCAGCTTCATCACCAGAATCTCGTCGCGGCGGCTCTCGATCGCCAGCCGGATGGTGTTGCCGACCACCAGCACGACGCCGATCGCCAGCATCAGCCCGAGCGCCAGCGCCAGCTTCTGCCCGAGCGCCATGATCGCCGTCAGCCGCTGCACCCACTGCAGGTCGAGCACCGCCTGCTCGACCTCGGGCAGCGCCTTCAGCGTCGCCAGCAGCTTCCCGGCACCGCCGCCGAGCGTCGCCTCCAGCGGCTGCACGACGACCACCGCCGGCAGCGGGTTGCGCTCGAGCTGGCTCAGCACGTCGCCGAAGCCGGACAGCTCGCGGAACTCGTCGAGCGCCTGTTCGCGGCCAATGAACTGCACCTTCGCCACGCCCGGCTCGCGCTCCAGCTTCTGCGCCAGCGCGCGGCCGGCGTCGTCGGCGACGTCGAGTTTCAGGAACAGCGAGATCTGCGCGGCGCCATCCCAGCGGCTGGCCAGCCGGTCGAGGTTGTCGAGCGCCAGGTAGAGGGCGCCGGGCAGCGCCATCGCCACGCCGATCACCAGCCAGGTCGCCAGCGAGCCGAGCGGGTTGCGCAGCAGCAGCCGGCGCAGGCTGTCGATCGCCACTTCGCGGTGGTGCGCGCGCCAGCCGGCCAGCCGGTCGGCGGTGGAGACGCGGCGCGGAGTGGCGGCGGAGCGGCGAACGTCCGTTCTCGGAGCGGCCTTACTCATGGTCGCCCTCCTCTTCGGCCCGGGCGATCTGGGAGCCCAGGTCTAACGAACCAAGACCGCGCACCATCTCGCCGTCGCGCAGCGTCAGCATCCGGTACGGCAGCCGCGCGATCAGGCCGAGATCGTGGCTGGCGATCAGCACCGTGGTGCCGACCTGATTGAACTCGGCGAACAGCCGCATGATGTCGTTGGCCAGCTCCGAGTCGAGGTTGCCGGTCGGTTCGTCGGCCAGCAGGATCGGCGGCCGGTGCACGACGGCGCGGGCGATGCCGATGCGCTGCTGCTCGCCGCCGGACAGCGTCACCGGGTTGTTCCTCTCCTTGCTGAGCAGGCCGACCTTGTCGAGCGCGGCGCGCACGCGGCGGCCGATCTCCTTCGGCTGGTAGCCGAGGATCACCAGTGGCAGCGCGACGTTGTCGTAGACCGAGCGGTCGAACAGCAGCTGGTGGTTCTGGAACACGACGCCGATCTCGCGGCGCAGGAACGGGATGCGCGGCGACGGCAGCTTGTTCAGGTGGTGGCCGTTGACGACGACGCGGCCGCTCGACGGCCGCTCCATCACCATGATCAGCTTCAGCAGCGTCGATTTGCCGGCGCCGGAGCGGCCGGTCAGGAACACCATCTCGCCGCGCGGGATGTCGAAGCTGACCTCCTTCAGCGCCTCGAAACCGCCGTCGTAGCGTTTGGATACGCGATCGAACTCGATCAAGACGCCCTCTCCCCGTTGGAGCTTCGCTGCTGCGTCACCGACTGGCCGCCGCTATTCATCGCGCTGGAACAGCGCCCGGATGAATTCGTCGGCGTCGAACGGGCGCAGATCCTCGGCCTGCTCGCCGACGCCGATGAAGCGGATCGGCAGCTGGCACTGGCGCGAGATGGCGAAGATGATGCCGCCCTTGGCGGTGCCGTCGAGCTTGGTCAGCGCGATGCCGGAGACGCCGACCGCCTGCTGGAAGTGTTTGGCCTGCGCCAGCGCGTTCTGGCCGGTGCCGGCGTCGAGCACCAGCATCACCTCGTGCGGCGCGCTGGGGTCGAGCTTCTTCATCACCCGCACCACCTTCTTCAGCTCCTCCATCAGGTTGTCCTTGTTGTGGAGGCGGCCGGCGGTGTCGGCGATCAGGATATCGGTGCCGCGCGACTGCGCGGCCTGCAGCGCGTCGTACAGTACCGAGGCGGAGTCGGCGCCGGTGTGCTGGGCGATGACCGGCACATTGTTACGCTCGCCCCACACCTGCAATTGCTCGACGGCGGCGGCGCGGAAAGTGTCGCCGGCGGCCAGCAGCACCGAACGGCCCTCGTCCTGAAAGCGTTTGGCCAGCTTGCCGATGGTGGTGGTCTTGCCGACGCCGTTGACGCCGACCATCAGGATCACATACGGCCGCTGCGCCGGGTCGATGGCGAGCGGCGCCGCGCACGGCAGCAGCAGCGACTTCAGCTCCTCCTGCAGCGCGCGGTAGAGCGCCGGCGCATCCGCCAACTCCTTGCGCGACACCCGTCTGGTCAGGTTGCCGACGATCAGCTGGGTCGCGTCGATGCCGACGTCGGCCAGCAGCAGCTGCGTCTCCAGCTCCTCCAGCAGCGCGTCGTCGATCTCCTTGCGACCGAGGAACAGGTTGCCGAGCCCCTCGCCGACATTGCTCGACGTGCGCTTGAGCCCCTCCCGCAGCCGCGCGAACCAGCCGTTGCGTTTGGTCGGCTCGGCGGCCGGCGCAGGTTCGGGTTCGGGTTCGGGTTCGGGGATCTCCGGCGTGGCGGGCGGCGGTGGCGGCTCGATCGGCGCCTCGACGACCGGGGCCTCGACGACCGGGGCCTCGACGACAGCCGGCGCCGGCTCGACGGGCGCCTCGATGGGTTCGGAAGGCGTGGACTCGACCGGGACAGTCTGCTTCTTGTCTTTGCGGAAACGGTCGAAAAAACTCATCGGCTCTTCGGGGAATCAGGGGGTTTGAAAAAAGAGTCTCGGGAAAAGCTGGTAGAGTTCGGCGTCCGCCGACAGCGGCCCGTATGCTACCACCCCACCCTTTCCAATGCCGAAGCCGACAAAAAAATCACCGCCCGCGCAGCCGCCATCCCAACTGCGCGTGATCGGCGGCCAGTGGCGCGGCCGCAAGCTGGCCTTCCCCGCCCTGCCCGGCCTGCGCCCGAGCCCCGACCGCGTGCGCGAAACGCTGTTCAACTGGCTGCAGCTGCAGATCGCCGGCAGCCGCTGCCTCGACCTGTTCGCCGGTTCCGGCGCGCTCGGGCTGGAGGCGCTGTCGCGCGGCGCGGCGCACTGCACCTTCGTCGACAGCCAGCCCGTGGCGATCCGCTGCATCGGCGAGCACCTGAAGACGCTGCGCTGCGACGCCGGCGTCACGCTCTGCCGCAGCGCCACCGAGGCGCTGCGCACGGCGCCCGCGCAGCCGTTCGACATCGTTTTCCTCGACCCGCCGTTCCGCCAGCAGCTGCTCGGCCCCTGCTGCGAACTGCTCGAAGCGAACGGCTGGCTGGCCGGCAACGCGCTGATCTATATCGAGGCCGGTGCCGACGAAGCGCTGCCGCCGCTGCCGGCCAGCTGGACGCTGCACCGCGACAAGCGCGCCGGCCAGGTCGCCTACCGGCTGCTGCGGCGCGAAGGTGCGGAAAACGCTGAATTGTCCGCGCCGGAGCCCATCGGCTAGTATCGCGCTCCCGCCGCAGACACCCGTGCCAGACACGCCGCCGATGAGAACCGTCATCTACCCCGGTACTTTCGACCCGATCACGCTCGGCCACTTCGACCTGATCGAGCGCGCCTCGAAGCTGTTCGACCGCGTGATCCTGGCGGTGGCCCACAGCGAGCGCAAGAAGCCGCTGTTCGACCTCGACCAGCGCATCGACCTGTGCCGGCGCACGCTGGCGCACCTGCCGAACATCGAAGCTAAACCCTACAGCAACCTGACCGTGCAGTTCGCGAAGGAGAACGACGCCCGCTTCGTGCTGCGCGGCGTGCGCGCGATCGCCGATTTCGAGTACGAGCTGCAGCTGGCCAACATGAACCGCGCGATGTACCCCGAGCTGGAGACGGTGTTCCTGACGCCGACCGAGCGCTACGCCTTCATCTCGTCGACGCTGGTGCGCGAGATCGCGGCGATGGGCGGCGACTACGCGCAGTTCGTGCCGACGGTGGTCGCCGACGCGCTGAAACAGCGCTTCGGCTGAGCACGATTTCGAGGTATCGACGTGGCACTGAAAATCACCGACGAGTGCATCAACTGCGATGTCTGCGAGCCGGAGTGCCCGAACGACGCCATCAGCCAGGGCGACGAGATCTACGTCATCGACCCGAACAAGTGCACCGAGTGCGTCGGCCATTTCGACGAGCCGCAGTGCCAGCAGGTCTGCCCGGTCGACTGCATTCCGCTCGACACCGCGCATGTCGAGACGCGGGATCAGCTGATGAGCAAGTACCGGCGGCTGATCGCCAAGGGCTGACCATGATTGTCGCGGCGCGGCGCAAGGCCCTCGCACTGCTCGGCGGTGCGCTGCTGCAGGCCGCCGCCCTCGCCCAGCCCGCGCCGGTCGCTGCGCCGGTCGCGCCCGAAGGCGCCAGCGCGCTGACCCGGCAGCACGCCGTTCACGCCCGCCACTTCCTCGCCGCCACCAACAATCCGCTCGCCACCGACACCGCGCGCGCAATCCTCGCCCGCGGCGGCTCGGCCGCCGACGCCGCCATCGCCGCGCAGCTGGTGCTCGGGCTGGTCGAGCCGCAGTCGTCCGGTATCGGCGGCGGCGCGTTCCTGCTGTTCTGGGATGCCGGCAGCCGCAGGCTGCATTTCTACGATGGCCGCGAAACGGCGCCGGCGGCGGTCGACCGCGATTATTTCCTGCGCACCGACGGCAGCCCGGAGCCGTTCCTCGACGCCGTCGTCGGCGGCCACTCGGTCGGCACCCCCGGCGTCGTCGCGCTGCTGGCGCTGGTGCACGAACGGCACGGCCGGCTGCCGTGGGCCGAGCTGTTCCGGCCGGCGATCGAGCTGGCCGAGCGCGGCTTCGCGATCTCGCCGCGGCTGCACACGTTGCTGCGCGAGACGCCAAAGGTGGCGATCGATCCGGCGATCCGCGCCCACTTCTTCCGGCCCGACGGATCGCCGAAACCGGAAGGCAGCCTGCTGCGCAACCCGGAATATGCCAAAACCCTTCAAATCATCGCCGAACAGGGTGCCAATGGCTTCTATCGTGGTGACATTGCGCACGATATCGTCAGTGCAGTGCAGCACAACGCCAGCCGTCCGGGTTCACTGGCGCTGACCGATCTGGCCGGCTACCGCGCACTGGAACGACCACCGCTGTGCGCACCGTTTCGCGCCTGGCTGATCTGCGGCGCACCGCCGCCCTCCTCCGGCGCCACCACGGTGCTGGCGATCCTCGGCCTGCTGCAGCGCTTCGACCCGGCCACACAGTCGCCAGACTCGACGCCGTTCCTGCACCGCTTCGCCGAGGCGTCGAAGCTCGCCTTCGCCGATCGCGACGCCTACGTCGCCGATCCCGCCTACATCGAGGTGCCAACCGCGCAGCTGGTGGCACCCGACTACCTGTATCGTCGCAGCGCGCTGATCGACGATGCGCGGGCGCAGCCGGCCACGCCGGGCGCGCCGCGGGAACTGGGCGTGGGAGAGAGGGAACGGGCCGGCTCGCCGGAACTGGTCTCGACCAGCCACATCAGCCTGCGTGATCGCGACGGCAACGCGCTGGTGATGACCACCAGCATCGAGACCGCGTTCGGCTCGCGGCTGTTCGTGCGCGGCTTCCTGCTCAACAACCAGCTGACCGACTTCTCGTTCACGCCGGTCGACGCGGGCGGGGCGCCGGTCGCCAACCGCATCGAACCGTTCAAGCGGCCGCGCTCGTCGATGGCGCCAACCATCGTCTTCCGCGACGGTGAACCGGTGCTGCTGCTCGGCTCGCCGGGCGGCTCGCGGATCATCGACTACGTGGCGAAGACACTGCTCTACACGCTCGACGGCGGCATGGCGCTCGACGCGGCGATCGCCAGCGGCCATATCGCCGATGTCGGCGCCGGTCTGGAGCTGGAGGCGGGGCGCTTTTCGCCCGAACAGAAGAGCGCGCTGGAGGCGCTGGGCCATACGGTCAGGGAGCTGCCGCAGACCAGCGGCCTGAACGGCATCGTCATCGGGACGGAAGGGCTGATCGGCGCGGCCGACCCGAGACGGGAGGGGCGGGTCGCCGGGGAGTGATGGGAGTGCCGCCGGCTCAATGCGCGGCGATCGCGCGCTGCAGCGCCTCCTGCGCCCAGGCGTTCAGGCTCTTGCCCTCGGCCTCGGCGCGCATCGCGGCCCGGGCGTGGACCTCGGGGTCGATGCGCAGCATGACCTTGCCGGAATAGGGGCGCTGCGGGGCGCGGTTCAGCTTCTCGCACGTCGCCAGATAGTCGTCCACGGCCTCCTCGAAGGCCGCCTTCAGTTCGGCGACAGACTCGCCGTGGAACCCCACCACATCTCGGATGCCGGCGACGCGACCGACGAAGCAGCCGTCCTCGTCGCTGTACTCGATGCGGGCGGAATAGTCCCGATAGGTCATCACATTCATAGCTGCACCCCGACCTGCAACAGAAACTCTCTGGCGTCCCGCACCTGGTACGGCTTGGCCTCTTTATGCGGGTGCGGCCGATGAAACGAGGCGACCACCCCATCGAGCTCGAACCGGACCCGCGACCCATTGCCCTCGACGACCTGAGCGCCCAGCGCGACGAACAGGGACTCGATCCTTCGCCACTCCAGCGAGGGGGGCGTCGGTGCGGTGAAAATGGCTGCCAGAGTTTTGCGGTGGACGCTGCTGACGGACAATTTGATATCACTCCTTGATATCAAGTCAAGACGGATCGGGAACTGCCGGAAACGACGAACCGACCGGCGCGAAGGCCGGTCGGGGAGGGGGACCGCGCGGGATTACTCGGTGACGGTTTCCGCGTCGGCGTAGCGGACGTCGCGCTTGTAGCCCGACTTGGTGCAGCCGAGGCAGCGGACGAAGGTCGACATCGCCGGGCCGACCACCAGCGTCTCGCCCGCCTCTTTGGCGTTGCCGCCGGCCAGCGAGAACGGCAGCGTCACGACATAGGCGACGGCGCCGATCGCGGTGAAGGCGAGGCCGAGCGGGCGCGCGATGACGGCATCGCCGACCATCGCCAGCGCCGACGGGTCCTCTTCGACCGCCTGCGCCATGCCGATCTGCGGTGCGACGAGAGCCACTGCCAGCGCTCCCACCATCAGTTTTCCTGCGAAAGCTCGCATAACTCCGTATCTCCCTGATCGCCATCGCCCGGGCGGCGATCGGCGTGGCCATGTCCGGCGCGGACCCGCCGCGGCAAACAGTTGAGTGGTGAACAGGTTAGGAAGTGTAGTTAACGGGCCTTTCACGTCAACAGCGACCCCGGTGGAAGCGTGACGCAGCGAACGGAAAGCGCGTCAGCGCTGGCAGACGCGGCAGTACACGGTGCTGCGCTGGCCGAGCCGCACCTCGGTCAGCACGGTGCGGCAAACCTTGCACGGTTCGCCGCCGCGGCCGTAGGCGGACAGCTCCTGCTGGAAGTAGCCGGGCTTGCCGTCGCCGCCGACGAAATCGCGCAACGTGGTGCCGCCGCGCTCGATGGCGTGGGCCAGTATCCGCTTCACGTCGGCCGCGAGCCGGTCGTAGCGCTCGCGCGCGATGCGGCCGGCGGCGCGGTCGGGGCGGATGCCGGCGGCGAACAGCGCCTCGTTCGCATAGATGTTGCCGACACCGACGACGACGTGGCCATCCATCAGGAAGGTCTTGACCGGCGCCGCGCGGCCGCGCGAGCGCTCGAACAGGTAGGCGCCATCGAAGGCCTCCGACAGCGGCTCCGGCCCCAGCGCCGACAGCAGCGGGTGGGCGAACGGCTCGCCATCGACCCACAGCGCGGCGCCGAAGCGGCGCGGGTCGGTCAGCCGCAGCGCGCGGCCCGAGTCGAGCGCGATGTCGAGATGGTCGTGCGCCATCGGCGGCTCGTCGGCCTCGACGATGCGCAGGCTGCCGGACATGCCGAGGTGCAGCACCAGCGTGCCGGCAGGGAAGGGCAGCAGCAGGTACTTGGCGCGCCGTTCGACCCGCCCGATGCGCTGGCCGACCAGACGCGCCGACAGGTCCGCAGGCACCGGCCAGCGCAGCTTCGGCTGGCGCACCGTCACCGCGGCGATGGTGCGGCCGCGCAGGTGCGGCTCGATGCCGCGGCGGGTGGTTTCGACCTCGGGCAGTTCCGGCATGGCGTGAATCCGTGGACATTTCGTCGGCAGTCTGAAAGCACGGCATTCTACCGTCGGACGGACGGCCGGGCCGAATCCGCAACCACTCCTATACTTCCGCCCATGCACGATGTGACCGACTCTCCCGCGCTCGCCGACGAGGGCATCGACCGCAAGGCGCTGAAGCTGATCCGCCAGCGCTTCCTGCAGGTCAATGCCGCGCGGCTTTCGCGCACCCGCGGCGCGCTCGACGCGCGCCAGCAGACGCTGCTCGACCTGCTGCCGATCATCTTCCACACCAACCACCCGATGCTGCCGGGCTACGTCTCGCACCAGACCCCGTGCGGCGTCGCCGACTACAACCCGACCAAGGCCGACCTGGCGCGCGCGCAGCGGCTGGCGCGCAGCTTCAACTGGCAGCGCGACCCGCACCTGCAGCGGCGCATCCACGCGCTCTACCTGATGGGGTCGAGCGGCACCGTGGCGCAGTCCGACAAATCCGACCTCGACATCTGGGTCTGCCACGGCGACGAGCTCGACGACGCTGCGCGCCTTTTGCTGCGGCAGAAGTGCGACGGCATCGGCCAGTGGGCGGCGAGCCTCGGCCTCGAAGTCCACTTCTTCCTGATGGAACCGGAGCGCTTCCGGCTCGGCGAGCGCGAGGGGGTGACCAGCGAGGATTGCGGCTCCAGCCAGCACTACCTGCTGCTCGACGAGTTCTACCGCACCGGCCTGCTGCTGGTCGGGCGCATCCCGCTGTGGTGGCTGGTGCCGCCGCGCGAGGAGCGGCAGTACAACTTCTACGCCGGCACGCTGAAGCAGAAACGCTACATCCGCGGCACCGACAGCATCGACTTCGGCTCGGTCGCGCACATTCCGGCCGGCGAGTTCATCGGCGCCGGCGTCTGGCAGCTCTACAAGGCGATCGACTCGCCGTACAAATCGGTCATCAAGCTGCTGCTGACCGAGGTCTACGCCAGCGAATACCCGCGCGTCGAACCGCTCAGCTCCAGCTTCAAGCGCGCCATCTACGCCGGCCAGCTCGACATCGACGAGCTCGACCCGTACGTGATGATGTACCGCAAGCTCGAACGCTACCTGCTGGCGCGCCGGGAGGAGAAGCGGCTGGAACTGGTGCGGCGCTGCTTCTACTTCAAGGTCGGCAAGGCGATCAGCAAGGGGCCGGTCGGCCCGGTCAAGTCGTGGCAGCGCGAGCTGCTGGAGAAGATGGTGGGGCAGTGGGGCTGGAGCCAGCCGCAGCTGGCCGGGCTCGACGCGCGCAACCGCTGGAGCGTGGCGCGCGTGCTCGGCGAGCAGAAGGAGCTGGTGCGCGAGCTGACCTATTCGTACCGCTTCCTGCTCGACTTCGCCCGCCGCAGCCAGGCCAGCGCCGCCATCAACAGCCAGGACGTGACGGTGCTCGGCCGCAAGCTCTACGCCGCATTCGAGCGCCGCGCCGGCAAGGTCGAGTGGCTGAACCCCGGCATCGCGCCGCGCGCGGCCGAGCCGGCGCTGACGTTCCAGCTGCAGCCGGGCGGCCGCCCCGGCGAGCCGCTGTGGGCGGTGCTGACCGGCGACCTGCAACCCGACACCCGCGCCGAACCGCTGCGGCGTGCGCGCGACCTGATCGCGCTGCTGGCCTGGTGCCACGTCAACGGCCTGATCGACGCCGACACGCGGCTGCAGGTGGCCGACGCGCCATCCCAGAAGGCGGAGCTCAAGCACGGCGTCGCCGCGCTGGAGCTGGCGCAGGTCGCGCGCGCGCTGCGGGCGCGGCTGCCGCAGTACCACAGCGGCCAGTCGGACCAAGGCGCCCAAAAAGCTGAAGAGGAGCGCCACGACCGCTTCCTGAGCCCGAACCGGCCGACCGAGCTGCAGCTGTTCATCAACATCGGCATCGACCCAATGGCGCCGATGCGCGCGCGCGGGCTCGAGCGCGTCTCCGACCGCACCGACAGCCTCGGCTACAGCGCGCTGCGCGAGAACCTCGTGCTCGGCGTCGATCAGGTGCTGCTGAACAGCTGGGGCGAGGTGTCGACGCGCAGCTACGGCGGCCCGTTCGCGCTGATCCAGTGCCTGCGCGACTACCTGCAGATGCTGCCGCCGGAGCGCCACCCGGGCCTGCCGCGGCTCGACATCCGCTGCTTCTGCCCGGCCCGCGCCGGCGCCATCGCCAGCCGTGTCGAACAGCTGTTCCAGGAGCTGGCCGCCTGCTACTACAGCGGCACCAAGCCGCCGTCGACGCGCTACGTGCTGGAGATGCAGCGCGAGTTCTACATCGTCCAGTTCGTCGACGGCGCGCCAACCGTGCAGCGCGCGCCGAACCTCGCCGCGCTGCTGGAACAGCTCGGCCGCGTGCAGCGCAGCCACTCGCCGATCGTGCTCGACCGCTACTGCCTGCCCGGCTCGCCGCTGGCGGCGATCCTGCAGAGCGCGCGGCCGGAGCGCATCCAGGTCTTCTTCCAGCGCCGCGGCAGCGAGGCCGACCTCTACGTGATGGACGAGCTCGGCTCGCTGACCTGTTTCACGACGCCGTTCCGCGACGAGCACACGCTGTTGGCGCCGCTCGACCAGTTCATCCAGTCGACGCTGTTCCGCCAGCGCAGCGAGCGCGCCGACTTCGCCGGCGGCACCCACGACGTGCTGCTCGACGCCGGCAGCCAGTACGAGCTGGATTACTACGAGTTGGTCGAAGAGGGGCGGCAGCACTACGCCGAGCGACGCGCGCTGCGCGGCAGCAGCTCGCTGTTCTTCAACGTGCAGGCGATCGCCGATTACGACAGCGGCGGCAATCTGGTCTTCACCATCTACTGCGACCAGCAGGAGTTCGCCGAGCTGGAGCTGGGCGACGCGCTGTACGACACCGTCGCCCGCCACATCCTGTCGCGCCGGCAGGGGCGCGAGCGCTACCCCTGTTATCTCACCGACATCGACCTGTCGCGCTGCATCAACGAGCGCGGCGGCATCCAGACCGCGCACTACCTGCGCTACAAGCAGCGGCTGGAAAAGGCGCTGAACGACGCCCTCGGCAAGATCGGCTGACGCGCGGCCGCAGGATGGGTGGAGCGCAGCGATACCCATCGCCGCTCCCCGGCAGGCGGCGGGACATTCACGCGGCACGATGGGCGTCGTCGCTGCGCTCCTCGATCCATCCTGCGGCGCTATAATCGCCCGCTTCTTTCGCCTCGATCCGCCCGGAGCCCGCGATGACCCCTCAGCACCACCGACCCGGCGCACCGCTGCTCGCGCTGCTCGTCGCCGGCCTCCTGCTCGGCGGCTGCGGCCAGAAGGGGCCGCTGTTCCTGCCGCCCGAGCCGCCGCCCCTGCCGGCGTCGACGACACCCCCGGCCGACACCGCACCGATCGCGCCCGCCGACGGCGGCACCACCGACAGCGACCGCTGAGACCACCGATACCGATGAACTCCTTCACCTACCGCAACGGCGAGCTGTTCGCCGAGGATGTCGCCGTCGCCGCGCTGGCCGAGCGCTTCGGCACGCCGCTCTACGTCTATTCGCGCGCCCATATCGAGCAGCGCTTCCGCGCCTACGACGAGGCGCTGGCCGGCCGCGACCATCTGGTCTGCTACGCGGTCAAGGCCAACTCCAACCTCGCCGTGCTGAGCGTGCTGGCGAAACTCGGCGCCGGCTTCGACATCGTCTCGGTCGGCGAGCTGGAGCGGGTGCTGGCGGCCGGCGGCGACCCGAAGCGAGTGGTCTTTTCCGGCGTCGGCAAGAGTGCGGACGAAATGCGCCGCGCGCTCGAAGCCGGCATCGGCTGCTTCAACGTCGAGAGCGCCGACGAGCTGGAGCGGCTGGCGTCCGTGGCCGGGCAGATGGGCGTCGTCGCGCCGGTGTCGCTGCGGGTCAACCCCGATGTCGACGCGCAGACCCACCCGTACATCTCCACCGGCCTGAAGGAGAACAAGTTCGGCATCGCCATCGATGACGCGCGCGCCGTCTACCGCCGCGCCGCGCAGCTGCCGCAGCTGGCGATCCGCGGCGTCGACTGCCACATCGGCTCGCAGCTGACCGACACCGCGCCGTTCCTCGACGCGCTCGACCGCGTGCTGGCACTGATCGACACGCTGGCCGCCGACGACATCGCCATCCACCACCTCGACCTCGGCGGCGGCCTCGGCGTGCGTTACCGCGACGAGCAGCCGCCGGAACCGGGCGCCTACATGCAACAGGTGCTGGCGAAGCTCGGCGACCGCAAGCTGGCCGTGATGCTGGAGCCGGGGCGCTCGATCGTCGCCAACGCCGGCATCCTGGTCGGCCGCGTCGAGTACCTGAAGGGCGATGACGACAAGCGCTTCTGCATCGTCGACACGGCGATGAACGACCTGATCCGGCCGGCGCTCTACTCGGCGTGGATGGCGATCGAGCCGGTGCGCCCGCGCGATGAACCGGCGCTGGAGTACGACGTGGTCGGCCCGGTCTGCGAGACCGGCGACTTCCTCGGCAAGCAGCGCCGGCTCGCCGTGCAACCGGGCGACCTGCTGGCGGTGATGTCGGCCGGCGCTTATGGCTTTGGCATGAGTTCCAATTACAATAGCCGGCCGCGTGCGGCGGAGGTGATGGTCGATGGCGACCGCTTCTTCCTCGTGCGAGCACGCGAAACCATCGCCGACCTGATGCGCGGGGAATCGGTTCTCCCCTGACGGCATCGCGACACTACTGCGCTCGCGGCGAAGCGCCCGGCTGGAACTGCCCCGATGTTGTTACGTTTCACCAAGATGCACGGCTGCGGCAACGACTTCGTCGTGCTCGATCTGATCACGCAGCGCCTGATCCTGCGCGACAAACACGTGCGCAAACTGGCCGACCGCCGCTTCGGCATCGGCTGCGATCAGGTGCTCGTGGCCGAAGCGCCAACCCGTCCCGATGTCGACTTCCGCTATCGCATCTACAACGCCGACGGCGGCGAGGTCGAACAGTGCGGCAATGGCGCGCGCTGCTTCGCCCGCTACGTGCGTGAGAAACGGCTGACCGGCAAGGACCGCATCCGCGTCGAGACCCGCGCCGGCGTCATCGAGCTGCAGACCACGCCGGACCGGCAGGTGCGCGTCGACATGGGCGCGCCGGTGCTGGAGCCGGCGAAGATTCCGTTCGAGGCGCCCGAACGAGCCATCACCTACGAAATCGACGTCGACGGCAAACCCGTCGAAATCGGCGCCGTGTCGATGGGCAACCCGCACGCGGTGCTGCTGGTCGACGACGTCGATACGGCACCGGTGGCCGAACTCGGCGCGCGCATCGAACCGCACCCGCGTTTTCCGAAGCGGGTCAACGTCGGCTTCATGCAGGTGGTGAACCGCGGCGAGATCCGCCTGCGCGTGTTCGAGCGCGGCGTCGGCGAGACGCTGGCCTGCGGCACCGGCGCCTGCGCGGCGGTGGTCAGCGGCATCCTGCGCGGCCTGCTCGACCGCCACGTCACCGTACATCTGCCCGGCGGCGATCTGGTCATCGACTGGCCCGGCGACGGGCAGTCGGTCATGATGACCGGACCCGCCACCACTGTTTACGAAGGTCAGATTCTGCTTTGAACAGATCGACAGCACTTTGACCGGCAAGGGACACACCGTGGATTCGACCAACCATTCCGCCGACATCGACGCGCTCAGCGAGGATCGGGTCGCCGCGTATCTGAAATCGCACCCGACCTTCTTCCAGAAGCGCGACGACCTGCTGCTGGAGCTGGAGCTGACGCACCCGTCGTCCGGCGGCGCGGTGTCGCTGCTGGAGCGGCAGGTGTCGGTGCTGCGCGAGCGCAACATGGAGATGCGCAACCGGCTCGCAGGCCTGCTGGAAAATGCGCGCAACAACGACCGCCTGTTCGAGCAGACCAAGCAGCTGGTGCTGAAGCTGATCGAAGCGCAGACGCTCGACCAGATCGTCGACGCCTTCGTCCACAGCCTGCAGCACGACTTCAACATCGATTTCGCCACGCTGCTGCTGTTCGGCAACCCGGCGCAGCACCGCAGCACGCGCGCGCGCATCGTGCCGCTGCAGGATGCGCGCGGCCCTATCGAAGGTCTGATGAAAAGCAGCAAGGCGGTGGTCGGCGTGCTGCGTCCGGAGGAAGTGCAGTTCCTGTTTCCCGACCACAACCGCCAGATCGGCTCGGCCGCCGTGGTGCCGCTCAGCGCCGGCTACCCGCTCGGCATGCTGGCGATCGCGATGACCGACCCGAACTACTTCCGCTCCAGCATGGGCACGATCTTTCTCGGCTACATCGCCGAGGTGCTGAACCGGCAGCTGCCGAAGCTGCTGCGACCGGCCTACTGAGCCGGCGGGGGCGGGCGGTGACCGGGTCGACGACCGACACCCCCCTCGCCGCACAGTGCCGGCGTTATCTCGACCAGCTGCGCGACGAGCGCCGGCTCTCCCCGCACACGATCGCCGGCTACGGCCGCGACCTGAACAAATTCCTCGACCTCTGCGCACAGCAGGGCATCGCCGATGGCGACGCCATCTGCAGCGCCGACGTGCGCGCCTGGGTGGCGCAGCTGCGACGGAAAGGGCAGAGCGGCCGCAGCGTGCAGCGCGCGCTGTCGGCGCTGCGCGGCCTGTTCGGCTTCCGCCGCCGCAGCGGCCTTGGCGACAACGACCCGACCCGCGGCATCCGCGCGCCGAAGAGCGAACGCGAACTGCCGCGCACGCTCGACGTCGACAGCGCGAAACAGCTGCTCGACACGCCGCCGGATGACGACGACACGCTGGAGCGGCGCGATCAGGCGATGCTGGAGCTGTTCTATTCGAGCGGGCTGCGGCTGGCCGAGCTGGTGGCGCTCGACCTCGGCGACATCGATCGCGGCGAAGGGCTGGTCACCGTCACCGGCAAGGGCAACAAGACGCGCACGGTGCCGGTCGGCAGCAACGCGCTGACGGCGATCGACGACTGGCTGGCGCAGCGCGCGCTGCTGAACCCGACCAGCGACGCGCTGTTCGTCGGCCGCCGCGGCGATCGCCTCGGCGCGCGCGCGGTGCAGGTGCGGCTGGCGCGACAGGCGCAGCTGCGCGGCCTCGACCGGCACCTGCACCCGCACATGCTGCGCCACTCGTTCGCCAGCCACCTGCTCGAATCGAGCGGCGACCTGCGCGCGGTGCAGGAGCTGCTCGGCCACGCCAACCTGAGCACGACGCAGGTCTACACCCACCTCGATTTCCAGCATCTGGCCAAGGTTTACGACAGCGCGCATCCGCGCGCCGGCCGCCGCCGCGACGACGACGGAGAGACGCCGTGACGATCCGCCTGCTGACCTTCGACCTCGACGACACGCTGTGGGAGCTGCGCCCGGTACTGATACGCGCCGACCGGCTGGCGCACGACTGGCTGGCCGAGCGCGCCGGCAGCGCGCTCGGCGACCACACCATCGCCTCGCTGCGCGAACGGCGGCTGGCGCTGATGGCGCGCGACCCGGCGCAGGCGCACCGCGTCAGCGCGCTGCGTCTGGACAGCGTGCGCGACGTGCTGCGCGAAGGGGGCATGACGGCGGGCGAGGCGGAGGCACTGGCACGGCAGGCGTTCGAGATATTCCTCGCCGCGCGCAACGAAGTGCAGCTGTTCGCGCAGGCCGAACCGGTGCTGCGCGACCTGAAACGGCACTACCGCATCGGCGCCATCACCAACGGCAACGCCGACATCACCCGCATCGGTATCGCCCATTTATTCGACTTCGCGATCAACGCCGAGACGCTGGCACGCGCCAAGCCGCACCCCGAGCCGTTCGAACTGGCGCTGCGGCTCGGCGCTTGCCGCGCCGACGAGGCGGTCCACATCGGTGACGACAGCGACCACGACGTGCGCGGCGCGCTCGCCGTCGGCATGCGGGCGATCTGGGTCAACCAAAACGACGCGCCGTGGCCCGGCGGTGACCGGCCCACGGCACAGATCAGGGAAATCGGGGAGTTGCCCGCGGCGCTGGCGGCAGTGGCCGGCGCCGACGGGCGTTGACGCGGTTCAGATCGGGCGGCTGCCGTAATCCGATTCCGGCTTGCGCGGCGGGTCCGCCGTCACGTTCGGGTCGACCTGCTGGATCTGGCCGCCGCGCGCGAGAAACTCGGCCACCTGACGATCCATCTCGTCGCGCAGCGCCTGGCGCGATGCCACGGTGCGCTCCTCGGCCTCCTGCGCCAGCGTGGCGGCTTCGCCACCACCACCACCGCCGCTGCCACCGGAGGCGGGTTCTGCGGAATCGTCGGACTCCTCATCGGACTCCTCTTCCTCCGCGCCATCCTTCTCCAGTTCATCGATCTCTTCATCGTCGTATGGCTTGGCCATCTTCTGAACACCTGAAAAATGCGATTCAATCGAAATGGTTTCTGCGTGTCGCGCCCGGTGCCGTGGCCGTCGCCGGGCCGCGATCTTTCGCCGCGCCTTTATATAGAACAACTTCGACGAGGTGCAACCGCGCGGCCCGGAAAATTTCGAGTTCTTTTCGCTCTATTTTCTTTGGCTTTTTTTGCATTTGGTGATAGATCGGCAAGCGGCCGCGACCGCGAAATCCCTCCTGACCGGAACCCCTCATGCAACGCCGGGCACCCCTTTTCCTGCACCACCGCACCGCCGCGCACCGGCCGCTGGTGGCGATCAGCGCCTGCCTGACCGGTGCCGCCGTGCGCTACGACGGCGGCGACAGGTATCAGCCCGGCATCGACGACTGGCTCGGTGCGCAGGCCGAGCTGCTGCCGATCTGCCCCGAGTTCGACGCCGGCCTCGGCGTGCCGCGACCGCCGGTGCGGCTGGTGCGCATCGACGGCGAACTGCGCGCACGCGGCCGCGACGACACCAGCCTCGATGTCACCGACGCTCTGCGCGCCACCGCGCGGCATCACTGCACGACACTGGCCGCGCTGCCACTGTGCGGCTATCTGTGGAAGAGCCGTTCGCCGAGCTGCGGCCACGGCTCGACGCCGCTGTTCGATGCCGCCGGCCACCAGGCCGGCAGCGGCAGTGGCCTGCAGGCGCACGCCATCGCCGAAGCGATGCCGTGGCTGGTGATGGCGGAGGAGGAGATGCTGCAGCAGGCCGAGCGGGTCGAGCACTTCCTGCTCTGCTGCCGGCTGGTGTTCGACGGCCTGTACGCCGGGCCGGCAACGGCGCGACGGATCGCGGATCACTATCGCGCGCTGCTGGTCGACCTGACGGCGGGAGAGGGCGAGGCGCTGGCCCTGGCGATCGCGCGCGACGATGCGCGCGCTGTCGTCACGGTGCTGATCGAACGCGCCCGGACACTACCTGCGCAGGCATTGCACCAGCGCCTGTCCGGAGCGTGACGCAGCGTCAGACCGCGTTTTCGCCGGTCTCGCCGGTGCGGATGCGGATCACCTGCTCCAGCGTCGACACGAAGATCTTGCCGTCGCCGATCTTGCCGGTGTTGGCCGCCTTCATGATCGCCTCGATGACGTTCTCGACCATCGCCTCGGCGACGGCGATCTCCAGCTTCACCTTCGGCAGGAAGTCGACGACGTATTCGGCGCCGCGATAGAGCTCGGTATGCCCCTTCTGGCGGCCGAAACCCTTCACCTCGGTCACCGTCACACCCTGTACGCCGATGTCGGACAGTGCCGCCCGCACATCGTCCAGCTTGAAGGGTTTGATGACAGCGGTAACGAGTTTCATGGCGATTCTCTCCAGCGATGACGAGCGAAAGTCGGGATAAAAACAGTGTCGCCAGTTTGCCGGCTGCGCCGGTGCGGTGGCAAGTTGCCGTCCCGTTGGCGACGGCAGCCGCACCGGCATCGCTCACTTGGCGATGAACTCCGGATAGGCCTCCATGCCGCACTCGGCCAGATCCATGCCCTCGTACTCATCCTCGTCGCTGACGCGCAGCCCGATGGTCGCCTTCAGCGCGCTCCAGACGATCAGCCCGGCGACGAACACCCAGCCGAAGATGGTGACGATGCCGAGCAGCTGCGCGCCCAGCGTCGCCCCGGCGTTGGTCAGCGGCACCGCCAGCAATCCCCAGATGCCACAGACACCGTGCACCGAGATGGCACCGACCGGATCGTCGATGCGCAGCTTGTCGAGCGTGACGATCGCGAACACCACGAGCGCGCCACCGGCGGCGCCGATCAGTGTCGCCACACCGGCGCTCGGCGTCAGCGGCTCGGCGGTGATCGACACCAGCCCGGCCAGCGCGCCGTTGAGGATCATCGTCAGGTCGGCCTTGCCGAACAGCAGCCGCGCCGCGATCAGCGCCGCGATCAGACCACCGCAGGCACCGGCATTGGTGTTGACGAACACCGTGGCGACGGCGTTGGCGTTGTCGATGTCGGAGACCGCCAGCTGCGAGCCGCCGTTGAAGCCGAGCCAGCCGACCCACAGGATCAGCGTGCCGAGCGTCGCCAGCGGCAGGTTGGCGCCGGGGATGGCATTGACCTCGCCGTTCGGGCCGTACTTGCCGCGGCGCGGGCCGAGCAGCAGCACACCGGCCAGCGCCGCCGCCGCGCCGCACAGGTGCACGACGCCGGAGCCGGCGAAATCGGCGAAGCCGGCCTGGTCGAGGAAACCGCCGCCCCACTTCCACAACCCCTGCATCGGGTAGATCAGGCCGGTCTGCACAACGGCGAAGGCGAGGAAGGCCCACAGTTTCATCCGCTCGCAGACGGCGCCGGAGATGATCGACATCGACGTGGCGGCGAACACCACCTGAAAGAAGAAATCGGCGGCGCCGGCATAGCGCACGGGATCGTCCGGCGACTCGGCGGCGCGCTGCAGCACGCCGGCGGCATCGACATTGGCGATGCCGTTGCCGAACCAGGTGTCGGGCAGCCAGCCATTGATGCTGCCGCCGTACATGATCGTGTAACCCATCAGCAGGTACATGATGCTGGCGACGGCATACAGCACGAGATTCTTGGTCAGGATCTCCGCGGTGTTCTTCGCGCGCACCAGTCCCGCTTCGAGCATCGCGAAGCCCGCCGCCATCCACATGACCAGCGCGCCGGTCATCAGCAGATAGAACGTATCGAGCGCGTACTGGATCTGGATCAGCTCATTCATCGCGTCACGTTTCCCAAATGGTCGATCGAAGTCACAAGAAATGTCGGGAGCAATTTCTGGCATCGCACCAGCGGTGACCCGCAAGGGTGGTCGTCAAGGATGGCGGGCCAAAAAAAAACCGGGCGCGAGGCGCCCGGTTTTTTTTTCCTCTCATCATCAGAGGATGTAGCCGCGCTCGTTGTGTTGCGAGAGGTCGAGGCCCATCGTTTCGTCCTCTTCGCTGACACGCAGACCGCCGGTGATCGCGCTGACGATCTTCAGCAGGATGAAGCTCAGCACACCGGTGTAGACGATCGTGAACAGCACCGACTTGATCTGGATCCAGACCTGAGCGGCGACGGTCACGCCCTCGGCCGGCTCCCAGACACCGCCGAACGCCGGGAAGGCGAAGACACCGGTCAGCACCGCGCCGACGATGCCGCCGACCGCGTGCACGCCGAACACATCGAGCGAGTCGTCGTAGCCGAGCGCTTTCTTCAGCTTGGTCGCAGCGAAGAAGCAGATCACGCCGGAGGCGATACCGATGATCAGCGCGCCGACCGGGCCGACGGTGCCGGCAGCCGGGGTGATGGCGACCAGACCGGCAACGGCGCCCGACGCGATGCCCAGTACGCTCGGCTTACCGTGCGTCAGCCACTCGGCGAACATCCAGGCCAGCGCCGCGGCAGCCGTGGCAACCTGGGTGACCAGCATCGCCATGCCGGCGGAGGTGTCAGCCGCAGCCGCGGAGCCCGCGTTGAAGCCGAACCAGCCAACCCACAGCATCGAGGCGCCGATCAGCGTGTAGCCGAGGTTGTGGGGCGGCATCGCGGTGTTCGGGTAGCCCTTGCGCTTGCCGAGCACGATACAGGCGACCAGACCGGCGATACCGGCGTTGATGTGCACCACGGTGCCGCCGGCGAAGTCGAGCACGCCCTCGTCCCACAGCAGACCGCCGTCACCGGCCCAGACCATGTGCACCATCGGGAAGTAGCAGACGGTGACCCACAGCGTCATGAACAGCAGGATCGACGAGAACTTCATCCGCTCGGCGAAGGCACCGACGATCAGCGCCGGGGTGATGATGGCGAAGGTCATCTGGAAGGTGACGAACACCGACTCCGGAATGGTGCCGCTGAGACCGTCCAGCGTGACGCCTGACAGGAACAGGTTGTTGAGCCCGCCGACGATGCTGGAGAAGTTGAACACGCCGGCTTCCATACCGGTGGTATCGAACGAGAGGCTGTAGCCGTAGACCATCCAGATCACAGACATCAGCGAACAGATGGCGAAGCACTGCATCATCACCGACAGCACGTTCTTCGAACGCACCATGCCGGCGTAGAACAGCGACAGACCGGGAATGGTCATGAACAGCACCAGCACGGTGGCGGTGATCATCCACGCGGTGTCGCCGGAATTGAGCGTCGGTTCGTCCTGAGCGAGGCAGAGGGTCGGTGCGAGCGACAGCGCGAGCGCACCCAGTCCAGCGAGGGACTTGGAAATTTTCATGGTGTTTCTCCTGGCTTCGAATCGCTTAAATGGCATCCTCACCGGTTTCGCCGGTGCGAATGCGAATGACCTGTTCCAGCGTCGACACGAAGATCTTGCCGTCACCGATCTTGCCGGTGTTGGCCGACCGGGTGATCGCTTCGATCACCTGTTCGACGGAGCCGTCGGCGACCGCAATCTCGATCTTCACCTTCGGCAGGAAATCAACCACGTACTCGGCGCCGCGGTAGAGTTCGGTATGTCCCTTCTGGCGACCAAAGCCCTTGACCTCGGTGACGGTAATACCCTGCACACCGATGTCGGAGAGCGCCTCGCGCACATCGTCCAGCTTGAAAGGCTTAACTACAGCAGTCACAAGTTTCATGTTGTTTTCCCTCTGACAGTGCGTTGCAAGCGCACCTGGGTTGGCAGTGAGCGCCGGCACCTGCGTACCGGCGCTCGGTGTTACATCAAAGCGGGAAGGTGTAGCTGACGACGAAGTTCAGATCGTCGTCGTAGGACTTGTCGACCTCCTCGTCGACGACCTTGCTGAGCGTGAAGCTCAGGTTGTCGTTGAACGCATAGGTCAGATCGACGTGGGTCATCTCGCCGTCTTCCTTCGGATCGTGGAAACCGACCTTGGCCTCGAACTGGCCGAACGCCGCGCTCAGCGTGTAGTACTCGTAGCCGGAGCCGCCGGCGACGTTGTCGTAGTACTGGAACGTGACCGGGCCGTAGCCGAGGGTCAGGATCACTTCGGTCAGCTCGCCGGTGGTGTCGTCCTGATACGGCGCCGGAGCACCGGACAGGCCGTAGTCCGAATAGTTGTAGTTCCAGACCGACAGGTCGTAGCTGAAGCCGCCGATCTCGCCGCCGTAGCCGGCGTAGAGGTCGTACTCGTTGCCGAGGCTGCTGTCACCCGACGAACCCCAGATGCCGACATAGGCACCGGAGACGTCGTACTGCAGACCGCCGTGCACGGCCGGCGAACCATCGCCGAGATCGACACCGCGCCACAGGTACATGCTGGAGATACCCAGGTTGGCCGACAGTTCGGCATTGGCGACAGGTGCGAAGGCGGCGGCGGCGATCACTGCCGCTGCGATGGAGGCGGAAAAGGTCTTGGCAAGGTTTTTCATCATTAGTCTCCACGTTTGGTTTTGACACTCATGCACCGGACAGCCATGGCGCGCGTTCCGAAGCCGTACGACCGACTTAGCATGGCGCATACCAGATTGATAAATGGATTGGAAAACAAGGGGATGGATCGTATATCGAACGTCGTCGCCAGAGCGCGGCCACGGGATGTGATCGCCGCTGGTGCGATTTCCCGGTGGCGCACCAATATGGCACATCACCGGAGCCCGGCTCTGCCGCCCGTCGGCGATTTCGGTCTCGCTCGTCAGCGCTGAACCAGGGTGTGCGAGCGGCAGAAAAAAGAGCCGCCCACCGGACACGTTCGTGCACGGATTGGCGGCGACAGATATATGAGGAGAAAACAGCGGGGAAGGTGCAGGCGGCCGGGACGGTGCCCGGCCCGACGGGAATCAGCGCGCCTCCAGCGCCCGTACCCGCTGCTCCAGCGCCTCGATGCGCTGCAGCAGTGCCTGCGGGTCGGCGGCCGGCACGGTGGAGGCCGGCGCCGGCGCAGCCGTGGCCGCGGCGGGGGCCGCGCCGATCGTGATCTCCTGCACGCTGACCTGACCGGCGCTGCCCGCACTGCCGGTACTGCCGGTCGCGCCGCGCGCACCGCTCTCGCCACCCTCGCGATAGCGACGCCCCATCGGCGTGCTGGTCAGCTCGTAGCCGCCCTCGGCGCCCTTGCCGCCGGCGCCACCGGCACCGCCTTCACCACCCTTGCCGGCGGCGCTGGAGACGGCGATGCGATCGGCCAGCGCGAAGGCATCGACACCACCGACGCCGTAATAGCTGATCGACACCGGGCCGCCGGCGCCACCGCCGCCGCCGGCACCGCCACGACCACCACTGCCACCGGCCGCTGGCGTGCAGTTGCCGGTTTCGCCGGCGAGCTGACCGGCACCGCCGCGGCCACCGGCGCCGCCATCACCGCCGTCGGCCAGCACCCGCAGCCCGTCGAGCCGCTCGACGCCGAGACGCAGCGCGATCGCCACGCCATCGCCGCCGGCCCCGCCGTCACCGCCATTACCACCGGCGGCACCGCGTTCGCAACGGGCCGCGCGGCCGCTGCGGTCGCTGCCATCGCCACCGGTAGCGCCAGCGGCGCCGCGGCCGTCGATGACGACGCCGCGACCGATCGCGGTGCGCGCCGCCTCGACGCGCCAGCGGGTGACGCCGTCGGCGAAGCGGATCGTGGCGTTGTCACCGATCTGCAGCCGGTCGAGCCGCAGCTCGGCCTGCGCCGGCGCGACGGTGTAGGTCGAACCGGCCGGAATGGAGAGGTCGGCGGCGGCGCAGAGTGCGGCCGGCAGCGTCAGCAGCGCGGTGGCGAGAAGCGAGCGGGGGAGGCGGGGCAGCATGGGCATTCTCCTGAGGATGGTGGTCGCCATCCGGGGTAAAGGTGGCGGAGTGCACGCAAATGGCGGGCCATACCGTGCCAGCCGCGACGAATCGGGTAAACTGCGGCGCTCCCGCAGGAGACCGACGACGATGATCAACCGCGACGCGATCGACCAGCTGGCGCAGCAGATCGGCGGCCTGTTCGGCCAGCCGGCACTGCCACAGGACATCGAACGCAACCTGCGCGCGCTGGTGCAGAGCGCGCTGGCGAAGATGGATGTCGTCACCCGCGACGAGTTCGACGCGCAGGCGGCCGTGCTGGCGCGCACCCGCGCCCGTCTCGACCAGCTCGACCAGCAGCTGCAGGAGCTGGCGGCGCAACTGGAAAACCCGCCGCCGCGCTAGCCCCCCGATCCCAACGCTTCCACGGAAGGAAGGACATGACCCTCGCCATCGTTCACAGCCGCGCCCAGAGCGGCATTCGCGCCCCGGCCGTCTCGGTCGAGGTGCACCTCGCCAACGGCCTGCCGGCGCTCAGCATCGTCGGCCTGCCCGAAACCGCCGTCAAAGAGAGCAAGGACCGCGTCCGCAGCGCGCTGCTGAACGCCCACTTCGAGTTTCCGGCGAGACGCATCACCATCAACCTCGCGCCGGCTGATCTGCCGAAGGAGGGCGGTCGTTTCGACCTGCCGATCGCGCTCGGCATCCTCGCCGCCAGCGGGCAGCTGCCGATGGAGGCGCTGAGCGACCGCGAATTCATCGGCGAACTCGGCCTCTCCGGCGAACTGCGCGCGGTGCCCGGTGCCTTACCGGCGGCACTGGCCTGTCACCGCGACGGGCGCGCGCTGTTCGTGCCGGCCGCCAATGCCGGCGAGGCGGCGCTGGTACCGGAGGCGCGCGTGTTCGGCGCCGACTCGCTGCTGACGCTGTGCGCCCACCTGCACGGCCGCGTCGCCATCGAGCCGGCCGTACCGCTGGCACTGGCGGCGCGCGAAGCAGTCGCCGATCTCGCCGACATCCGCGGCCAGGCACAGGCGAAGCGGGCACTGGCGATCGCCGCCGCCGGCGGCCACAACCTGCTGCTGTTCGGCCCGCCCGGCACCGGCAAGACCATGCTGGCGAGCCGGCTGCCGGGGCTGCTGCCGCCGCTGGCGCAGCGCGAGCAACTGGAACTGATGGCGGTGCAGTCGGTGGCCGGACGGCTGGAACCGGCGCAGGCGCTGCGGCCGTTCCGCGCGCCGCACCACACCGCTTCTGCGGTGGCGCTGGTCGGCGGCGGCAGTCAGCCGCGACCGGGCGAGATCTCGCTGGCGCACCACGGTGTGCTGTTCCTCGACGAGTTGCCGGAGTTCCAGCGCCGCGTGCTCGAGGTGCTGCGCGAACCGCTCGAATCGGGCGAGATCGTCATCGCCCGCGCCCAGCGCCAGGTCACCTATCCGGCGCGCTTCCAGCTGGTCGCGGCGATGAACCCCTGCCCGTGCGGCTACCACGGCGATGCCGAGCGCGCCTGTCGCTGCACCCCCGAGCAGATCCGCCGCTACCGCGCCCGCATCTCCGGGCCGCTATTGGATCGGATCGACCTGCATGTGCCGGTCAACCGGCTGCCGCCCGGCGCCCTCTCCGGCGACGAGCGCCCGACGCAGAGCACCGCCGAACTGCGCACACAGGTCGACGCCGCCCGCGCTCGTCAGATCGAACGACAGGGCAAATCAAACGCCGAGCTGACCGGCCCCGAACTCGACCGGCTCGGCGGCGTGGCGCAGGCGGAACGGCGCGATCTGGAGCAGGCGGTGCTGAAACTCGGGCTGTCGGCACGCGCCTTCTATCGGGTATTGAAGGTGGCGCGCACACTGGCCGATCTGGATAACGAGGAGGGTGTGGCGCGCCGCCATGTGCGCGAGGCGCTGCAGTACCGGGCGCTGGATCGGGTGCCGGCCTAACCCCCGGGCGAACGGTCAGACGACCGCCACCGCCCGCCGCTCCAGCAGCTCGACCAGCCCGTCGAACGGCACCGGCTTCGAGAAATAGTAACCCTGCAACTGGTCGCAGCGGTGCTGCCACAGGAACTGCACCTGATCGAGCGTCTCCGCCCCTTCGGCGATGACACGCAGCTGCAGCGAGTGGGCGAGGTTGATGATGGCACGCACGATGATGGCGTCGTCGCCCTCGCGCGGCAGGTCGGCGACGAAGCCGCGGTCGATCTTCAGCGCCGAGATCGGCAGCCGCTGGATGTGGGCGAACGACGAGTAGCCGGTGCCGAAGTCGTCGAGCGAGAAGCTGACGCCGAGCCGCGACAGCGCACTCATCGCCTCGAAGGTCTGCTCGGCGTTGAGCAGGATCGCGGTCTCGGTCAGCTCGAATTCGAGCCGGTGCGGATCGACGCCGCTCTCCTCGATGATGCGCGCCGCCTGCTCGACGAAGCGCTCGTCCTGCAGCTGCCGGAACGACAGGTTGACCGCCATGTCGATCGGCTCGCCGCCGCGCAGGTTCAGCGCGCGCAGGTCGCGACAGGCCTGCTGCATGACCCAGAAGCCGAGCGGCACGATCAGCCCCACCTCCTCGGCCAGCGGAATGAACTCCTCCGGCATCAGCAGGCCGCGGCTCGGGTGGCGCCAGCGCACCAGCGCCTCGACGCCACTGACGCGGCCGCCGGCCATCGACACGCGCGGCTGGTAGAACAGCTCGAATTCGTTGCGGCGCAGCGCCCGGCGCAGTTCGGCCTCCAGGTGAAGCTGCTGGTGCGCCTCGACCCGGGTCTGCTCGCTATAGAAGTGGAAGTGGCTGCCGCGCTGCGACTTGGCCTTGCGCATCGCCAGCTCGGCGCAGCGCAGCAACGCCTCGGCGCCGTCGCCGGCCCCGGGAAAGATCGCGATGCCGATGCTCGCCGCCAGCACCAGACGGCGGTCGCCGACCGCGTAGGCCGGCGTCATCCGCTCGATCAGCTTGCGCGCCACCGCCTCGGCATCGGCGCTCTCGCGCACGTCGCCGAGCACGATGGCGAACTCGTCGCCGCCGATGCGGGCGACGACGTCGGTCTTGCGCACCGCGCCGACCAGCCGCTCGGCGCAGGTCTGCACCAGGCGGTCGCCGGCGTCGTGGCCGAGCGCCTCGTTGACGCGGCGGAAGCCGTCGAGGTTGAGGTGCAGCAGCGCGACGCGACCGCCGAGGCGGGTCGCCTCTTTCAGCGCCGACTCCAGCTGCGCGCGCAGCTGCAGCCGGTTCGGCAGGCCGGTCAGCGCATCCTGTCGCGCCAGCCGCTGCAGGTCGCGCTGCGCCTGACGGCGCTCGACGACGTAGCGCAGCGAGCGTTGCAGCAGCGGAGCGCTCAGCTGGCTCAGCGGCAGATGATCGGCGGCACCCTCGACCAGCAGCTCGGCGCCGTCGTCGGCGTCGGTCAGCGCGATGATCGGCGCGTCGCAGCCGGCGGCGCGTGCCGCCCGCAGCAGCGAGCGGGCGCGCTGCGCGGCACTGCTGCAGTCGAGCAGCACGACATCGTGGCTGCCGGCCAGCAGCCGGGGCACCGCGCCATCGAAGCGGTCGCACCAAGAGATGGCGAGCGCTCGCTCACCGCGGCAGTGGCTGCTTCGGGCAAGTTCGCTGTACTGCGGTGAGCGCTCGCCGACCCACAGCAGCCGCACGGTCTCGGACATGTGCTCCACCCCCGCTTCGCGCACCGCGCAGCGATCGGTCCAGCGCCGGAGATCCACCCAGGATGTCATTTTTTTGTCGACTCTCTTGCGCTCAAACGTTTCCAGCCAGAACGGGAGAAAAACCACCCCGTCACAGTTCGCCACCCGGCGTTTGCTACAGAGAGACCTTCTAAATTGATTCAGCGCCTTATAAACAGTTTTTTAGCGCTTTTCTAGAGGCGACATAAAAATAACTTTTCGGCCTCTCCGCCACCTTTTGGTACGCTAACCGACCGCAACCGAAACGCCGCGACGGCGCCGCTGGTACAATCGCCGGCTTCTCCGCCAGCCCCTATCGCCGTGCCGCCGTGACCAGACTCAATCCGCGCCAGCAGGAAGCCGTGAAGTACATCGACGGGCCGCTGCTGGTGCTGGCCGGCGCCGGCTCCGGCAAGACCTCGGTGATCACGCAGAAGATCGCCTGGCTGGTCGACACCTGCGGCATCGCCGCGCGCCATATCGCCGCCGTCACCTTCACCAATAAGGCGGCGCGCGAGATGCGCGAGCGCGCCTCGAAGCTGCTGTCGGGCAAGTCCGGGCAGGGGCTGATGGTGTCGACCTTCCACAACCTCGGCCTCAATATCCTGCGCCGCGAGCACCGCCGCCTCGGCTACAAGTCCGGCTTCTCGATCTTCGATGCCGAGGATGCGCTGGGGCTGATCCGCGACATCCTGGTGCAGGAACACGGCGGCGACAGCGATCAGGCCGGCGCTGTACAGGGGCGCATCTCGGCCTGGAAGAACGATCTGGTCGACCCGGAGCGGGCGCTGGCGACGGCGACCGGCCCGGCCGACATGCTCTGCGCGCAGGCCTACATCCGCTACCAGCGCGCGCTGAAGGCCTACAACGCGGTCGATTTCGACGACCTGATCCTGAAACCGGTCGAGCTGTTCCTGACCGACGCCGAAGCGCTGAATCAGTGGCAGTCGCGCATCCGCTACCTGCTGGTCGACGAGTACCAGGACACCAACGGCGCGCAGTACCAGCTGGTGAAACTGCTGCTCGGCAAACGCCAGGGGCTGACCGTGGTCGGCGACGACGACCAGTCGATCTACGCCTGGCGCGGCGCGCGGCCGGAGAATCTGGCGCTGCTGCAGCAGGACTACCCGCACCTGAAGGTGGTCAAGCTGGAGCAGAACTACCGCTCCACCGGCCGCATCCTGCGCGCCGCCAACACCGTCATCGCCAATAACCCGCACGTGTTCGAGAAGGCGCTGTGGTCCGAGTACGGCCCCGGCGACCCGCTGCGCATCGTGCGCTGCGCCAACGAGGAGGCGGAGTGCGAGCGCGTCGTCGCCGAGATCCTCGACCACCGCCTGCGCCACCGCAGCGAGTACCGCGACTACGCCATCCTCTACCGCGGCAACCATCAGGCGCGGCTGCTCGAACTGAAGTTGCAGGAGTTCCAGGTGCCGTACCGGCTGTCGGGCGGCACCTCGTTCTTCGCCCGCAACGAAATCAAGGATGTGATGGCCTACCTGCGGCTGCTGATCAACCCGGACGACGACAACGCCTTCCTGCGCATCGTCAACGTGCCGCGCCGCAAGATCGGCTCGTCGACGCTGGAGAGCCTCGGCACCTACGCCACCGAGCGCGGCATCGGCCTCGAAGCCGCCTGCGATGAGCTCGGCATCGAAAGCCATCTGCCGGAGGCGGCGGTGACGCGGGTGCGCGAATTCACCCACTGGCTCGACGCGACGCGGCGCCGGCTGCAGGGCGATGACCCGATCGACGCGCTGCACACGCTGCTGCGCGACATCGACTACGCCGGCTGGCTGGAACAGAACAGCTCGTCGCCGGCGGTGGCCGAGCGCCGCTTCAACAACGTGCTGACGCTGATCGACGGCGTGAAGAAGACGCTGGAGCGCGACAGCGACGGCGCTTTTCACGAGGACTCGGATTCCACCGACAACGGCATCGAAGCGGCGATCGCGCGGCTGGTGCTGCGCGACCTGATGGAGCGGCAGGAGGCCGAGGACGACAGCGCCGACCGCGTCCAGCTGATGACGCTGCACGCCGCCAAGGGGCTGGAGTTTCCGCACGTCTACATGATCGGCATGGAGGAGGAGCTGCTGCCGCACCGCAACTCGATCGAGGCCGACACCATCGAGGAGGAGCGCCGTCTCTGCTATGTCGGCATCACCCGCGCGCGGCGCACGCTGACGATGACCTTCTGCGCCAGACGCAAACAGTACGGCGAATATGCGAGCTGCGAGCCGAGCCGCTTCCTGGCCGAGCTGCCGGCCGACGACATCGAGTGGGAGGGGCGCGACGGCGGCGACCCGGTCGCCAGCCGCAACCGCGGCCGGCAGACGCTGGCCGGCCTCAAGAGCCTGCTCGATTGAGCATCCGCTTCCGGTAAACTCGCGCACTCACCGACGGTGCTGCCGTCACCCGAACCCGGCAGACCTCAACCCAACAGACCCCCGACCCAAAGAGAATTACCGCGATGGAATGGCTGGCCGACCCGCAGGCGTGGATAGCGCTCGCGACCCTGACTGCCCTGGAGATCGTCCTCGGCATCGACAACATCATCTTCATCGCCATCTTGGTCAGCCGGCTGCCGAAGCATCAGCAGCAGAAGGCGCGCATCCTCGGCCTCGGCCTTGCGATGTTCACCCGCATCGCGCTGCTGCTGTCGCTGGCCTGGGTCATGGGGCTGACCGACCCGCTGTTCAGCATTCTCGAAATGGAGGTCTCCGGCCGCGACCTGATCCTGCTCGGCGGCGGCTTCTTCCTGCTGGCCAAGAGCACGCACGAGATCCACAACAGCCTCGAAGGCGAGAACGAGGACGGCGTACCGAAGGTCAACGCCAAGAGCGCGTTCTTCACCACGCTGATCCAGATCGCGATCATCGACATCATCTTCTCGCTCGACTCGGTCATCACCGCAGTCGGCATGGCCGACCACATCCCGGTCATGGTGCTGGCCATCGTCATCGCCGTCGGCGTCATGATGATCGCCGCCAAGCCGATCGCCGATTTCGTCGAGACCCACCCGACCATCAAGATGCTGGCGCTGTCGTTCCTGATCCTGGTCGGCTTCGCGCTGATGGGCGAAGGGTTCGGCATGCACATTCCGAAGGGCTACATCTATGTCGCGATGGCGTTCTCGCTCGGGGTCGAGATGCTGAACCTGCGCCTGCGCAAGAAGATGGCCGAGCGCCGCCCGGTCGACCTGCGCGGCCCGACGATGCCGCCCGAATAACGCCCGCGGAGCGAATCGATGTCCGATCCGACCAGCTGCTCCGGGCGCGCCGATGTTTTCGACGGCATCGTGCGCGAGCGCCGCTCGGTGCGCGCCTTTCTCGACCGGCCGGTGCCGCGGGCGCTGATCGAGCACGTTTTCACGCTGGCGCAACAGGCGCCGTCGAACTGCAACACGCAGCCGTGGCAGACCTGGGTCGTCAGCGGTGAGCGGCGCGACCGTCTCGCCGCGCGCATCCAGCAGTTCGCCGCGCGCGGCGAGACCTCGCTCGACATCGCCTACAACTCGCAGCATTACGAAGAGGCGCACAAGGCGCGCATGTACGACGCCGCCGCGCGGCTGTACGGCGCGCTCGGCATCGAGCGCGGCGACAAGGCGGCGCGGCAGCAGGCGTTCGCGCGCAACTTCGATTTCTTCGGCGCGCCGCACGTCGCGCTGCTGTTCCTGCCCGCCTGGGCCAACGAGCGCGAGGCCGGCGACGTCGGCATGTACGCGCAGACGCTGATGCTGGCGCTGACCGCGCACGGGCTGGCCAGCTGCCCGCAGACCGCGCTCGGCATGTTCGCGCAGCCGATCCGCGAGGAGCTCGGCATCGGCGCCGAGCTGAAACTGTTCTTCGGCATCTCGTTCGGCTACGAGGAGACGCGGGCGGCGATCAACGACTGCCGCGTCGCGCGCGCCGAACTGGCTACCACTACCCGTTTCGTCGACTGAAGGCAGGCAGATGAACAAGGTTCTGATCATCACCGGCGCCAGCCGCGGCATCGGCCTCGCCACCGCGCGCCGCTTCGCCGCCGAGG
The DNA here is from genome assembly GCA_964515735.1 of uncultured Verrucomicrobiaceae bacterium. GTDB lineage: Bacteria > Pseudomonadota > Gammaproteobacteria > Pseudomonadales > CAMLJR01 > CAMLJR01. Next base: position 44,950 of record CAZEVP010000013.1, read on the forward strand.
GCTACACCGTCTACAACGTGTCGCGCTCGCACGCCGGCGAAGGCATTCACCACCTTCCGGTCGACCTGTCGGCGCCGGACTGGGTCGCGCGCCACGGCGACACGCTGCGCGGCGTCTGCGAAGGCGCCGACCGGATCGCACTGATCCACAACGCCGGCGCCATCATCAAGGACTCGGTGCTCAGCTTCGATGCCGCCGAATTCGCGCGCGTCATGGCGGTCAACGTCACCGCGCCGGCGCAACTGACGGCGCTGCTGCTGCCGCAGATGAAGCAGGGCTCGTCGGTGATCTACGTCGGCTCGACGCTGTCCGAGCAGGCGGTGGCCAACAGCCTCGCCTACGTCACGTCGAAGCACGCGCTGGTGGGGCTGATGCGCTCGACCTGCCAGGACCTCGGCGGCAGCGGCATCCACACCGTCTGCGTCTGCCCCGGCTTCACCGACACCGAGATGCTGCGCGCCCACGTCGGCCACAGCGACGAGATCCTGCAGGCACTCGCCACCGCCGTCACCTTCGGCCGCCTGATCATCCCCGACGAGATCGCCGAAACGCTGTGGTTCTGCAGCCAGAACCCGGTGCTGAACGGCGCCGTCATCCACGCCAACCTCGGCCAGATCCAGCGCTGACGCAGAGCCCGCAGGGATGGCAGGCACAAACAAAAAACGGCCGCATCTGCGGCCGTTTTCTCCTGCGACGCGGACGGCTCTCAAGCCGATGCCGCCACATCCGTCATCCTGACCTCGACGCAGTTGCGACCATTCTGTTTGGCGCTGTAGAGCGCCGCATCGGCGCGCTCGAACATCTGGTCGCGACCATCGTTGGGCAGCGGCGCCGAAATGCCCGCCGAGATGGTGATGCGCACCGGCTGGTTGCGGAAATGGAACGGGCTCTCGGCGATGGCGGCGCGGATCGCCTCGATCACCGCCGCCGCCTCCTCCACCGTCGTCTCCGGCAGCAGGATGGCGAACTCCTCGCCGCCGTAACGCGCCATGAAATCGGCCTTGCGCAACCGGTTGCGCAGCGTGCGCGCGATGATGCGCAGCACCTTGTCGCCGGCCAGGTGGCCGTAGCTGTCGTTGATCGACTTGAAGTGGTCGACGTCGCACAGCGCCATCGCCAGTGGCCGGCCGTAGCGCTGCCAGCGCTCGAACTCCTGCTGCAGCCGCTCCTCGTAGGCGCGGCGGTTCGGCAGCTGCGTCAGCGAATCGATCAGCGCGAGCCGGCGCTGTTCGGCCAACCGATGTCCGATCTGCTCGGCGCTCTCTTCCATGTCGCGCACGCGCGCCGCCAGCCGCTGCAGCTGTTCCCGCATCGCCGCTTCGCGCACCTGTTCGGATTGCTGGCGCCGGTCCATCGCGCCGAGGATCGCCTCAAGACGGCCGGAAACCTCGGTTTTCAGATCGTCGAGATCGGCGGCCTGCTCGACCTTGGCGCCGAGCGCCGCCACCTCGCCGCGCAGCGCATCGTCGAACACCCCCTCGTCGGCGCTGCGCCCCTCGTGGTGCTGACGCGACAGCGCCAGCACCTGATGCAGCTCGGCCAGCTTCTGATTCAGGCTCAGCAAAAAACCCTGGAACTGGCCGCGATCGTGTTCGAGCACGGTCAGCATCAGCACGCTGACCTGCTCCAGCGCCGACACCTGCTCATACCAGTTGAGGCCGTTGCCGATGCTGCGGTTCAGTTCGGCCGCCGTCTCCTCGAGCCCGGGCGGCACCTCCAGCTGGCGCAGCAGATCATTCAGCACCTGCGTGATGGCGACGCTGACATTGGAGAACGGCACATCGAGGGAAGCGGCTGGCTCGTCGGCGGTCGCCACCTCCACACGACCGTCATTACCGGCCGGGACGGCAGGGGCAGGCGGGGTGGAGACGACCTCGATCGCGCGCGCCGGAACGGCAACCTGCGCGGCGGCGTCGCCGTCGTCAGCCGACGTCGCCTCGACCTGCCGCGGAGCGCTCCGGTCGCCGCCGAACAGCCGATTCCAGACCGAATCGCGCGGCGGCTGCGCCGCCACCAGCAGCTGTTCCTGTATCGCAGCCAGTTCGGTCAATGCGGCAGCGGCATCGTGCGGCTGCTCGCGCACCCGCTTGGCGAGGCGGTCGAGCGCGCGCGCGGTGGCGCGCGGCGGATCGAGCCGATGCAATTGGCCCAGCAGCTGTTCGAGGGCGCGCTGCAGCAGATCGGCGCGATCGACCTGCTCGTGATCGACCTGCCGGATCCGCTCCTCGATGGCATTGATGACAGCGGCCAGCTGCTGCAGGTCGCTCATGTCGCCGCGCAGGATGTAGCGCAGCCCGGAAAGATGGGTGTCGAGACGCTCGTCACCGCCCTGCGCGGCCACCGCCAGGCGCGACAATCCCCGGCACAGCAGACGAATCAGCTCCGGGGCCGGATCACTTTCCGCCATAACCGCCTCGCAGAACGGTGGCCATCCGGCGCCACCGTGTACCGTTGAATTCTTATTGGGCAGCGCGTGCCTTGCGCTCGAGATCGACCAGATAGTCGACCACCTTCAGCACTTCGGTCTGACTGCTGAGGCCGTTGCCGGTGATGCGGTATTTGCCGGCGACCACCATCTCCGGCGTACCCTGCAGCTCGAAGCTGCGCATGCGCGCGCCGGCCTGGTCGATCTGGCTGTTGATGCCGAACGAGTTGAAGGCCTTGTTGAAGGTCTCGGCCGGCACGCCGTGCGCCGCGAACAGTTTGGCCAGCCTGGCCTTGGTGGCCGGCGGGTCGTTGTCGACGTGGATGGCCTGAAACAGCGGCCCGTTGATCTTGTCGAGCACACCCAGCGCCTGCGCGGTATAGAAGGCGCGCGCATAACGCTCGGTCACCGAATTCCAGGTGACGTGCGAACGCCAGAAATCGACATCATCGGGCTGCTGTTTGCGCCACGCCTCCAGCGGCTCCTCGAAATGGAAGCAGTGGACGCAGCTGTACGCGAACAGTTCGACCACCTCGATCTTGCCCGGCATGCGCGGCCGCACCGGCGTGGACAGCCGCACGTAGTGCAACCCCTCCTGATAGGTCGCCGGTTCGGCAGCGGTGGCGGTCAGCGGCAGCAGGGCGCTCAACAGCAGAGCGAAAAACAGACGCATCATCGGCGAAAGGACTCCTGGAAGGGTTCTGGGTGGGGCGGAACATACTATAGACCAGCGCCAACCAGCGCGGTTGCCATGCCAGGCCGACAAAAAATCGTCGGGAGAAGCCGACCCCGCAGGGGTGGCCGCCAAGGCCGGTTTTTGCTCCTGCAAAACCGGCATTTCCGCCATCCCTGACGGTCAGATGACGACCACAAAAAAAGGTGGCTCTCGCCACCTTTTCTCGTACCGCGAACGCCGCCGCTCAGTGGAGGCCGGAGATGAAGCTGGCCACCGCGGCGATCTCGCTGTCGCTGAGGCCGTAGGCGACGGTGCGCATCGGCCGGGTGTCGCCGTCGTTGGCGCGGCCGTTGGCCTCATCACCATCCTGCGCCGCGCGGTACGCCTTCAGCGCGGTGGCAATGTAGTCGGCGTGCTGGCCGGCCAGTCGCGGGAAGCCGGCGGCGGCGATGCCGGCACCATCCGGGCTGTGGCAACCGGCGCAGGCCGGCACGCCCTTGCTGCGGATGCCGCCGCGATAGATCTGCTCGCCCTTGGCGACCAGATCCGGCTTTGCCTGAGCGGTCGAGCCGGGCTGCGACGCGAAGTAGGCGGCGAGGTCGGCCAGATCCTGATCGCTGAGGTTCTCGGTCTGGCCGATCATCGTCGGCACCGCGCGAATGATGTTGCCCTTGTTGTCCGCACGGTTGATCTCTTTCAGCTGCTTGAACAGGTAGCGCTCACCCTGGCCGGCCAGCTTCGGGAAGGTCGGCGCCATGCTGTTGCCATCGGCGCCGTGGCAGGCGGCGCAGGCGGCCGCCTTCTCCTTGCCCGCGGCGGCATCGCCCTTGATGGCGGCATCCGCCGCGTAGGCCGACAGCGGGCCGGCGACACCGAGTACAACAGCAACTGCGAGGAGGCTCTTTCTCATTGTTCGACCTGTCGTCAGGAAATTCTTGTTGTTTCGTCAGTCGTCGGGGCCACCCACGGGGCACGACCCCCATGTCGCGGCAACCGTTACTTGCCGGCGACCATGTAGTCAATCAGCGCCTTGTAGTCAGCATCGCTGCAGTCCATGCACATCCCCTTCGGCGGCATCGCATTGAGCCCGTTCTTGACGCTGGCGACCAGCGCATCGGTGCCCTTGGCCAGGCGCGGCTGCCACTGCGCCGCATCGCCGAATTTCGGTGCGTTGGCGACGCCGGAGGTGTGGCAGATGGCGCAGGTCTTGTTGTAGCGCTCGACCACCGCCGGATCGGCCGCCAACACCTGCTGGGTCAACACCAGCTGGAAAAGCGCCGTCAGCACGCCCCCGATGATCAGCCGCCCCATTACCTCCCCCTTAGCACACAGCCATGCCACAGGTAAGATGCCGGCCCCACGTCGACGCGCAGAACCCACACAAAAAACGGCGGCATTATACATGACGCCCGAATCGCGCCACCATCCCTGCCACAACCCCAACGCCCTGGTCGCCATGAACGAATCCCCACCGAAACGGCTCGATTACCGCACCGCCCACTATCTGAAGAGCGCCCCGACGCTGCGCGAATGCCCGCCCGACACCGGTGCCGAGGTGGCGTTCGCCGGCCGCTCCAACGCCGGCAAGTCGAGCGCGATCAACACGCTGACCGACAACGGCAAGCTGGCCCGCACCAGCAAGACGCCGGGGCGGACGCAGCTGCTGAACTTCTTCGCGCTGGACGGCGAACACCGGCTGGTCGACCTGCCCGGCTACGGCTTCGCCAAGGTACCGATCGCAGTCAAGGAGGCGTGGCAGGCGCACCTGGAGGAGTACCTGAGCGGGCGGCTGTCGCTGCGCGGGCTGGTGCTGCTGATGGACATCCGCCACCCGCTGCAGCCGTTCGACCAGCTGATGCTGGACTGGGGCCGGCGCGCACGGATGCCGGTGCACGTGCTGCTGACCAAGGCCGACAAGCTGAAGTTCGGCGCCGCCCGCAACGCACTGCTGCAGACGCAGCGCGAGATCGGGGCCGGCGCCACGGTGCAACTGTTCTCGTCGCTGCAGCGAACCGGGCTCGACCAGCTACGCGAGCAGCTGGACCGCTGGCTGCTCGGCGCGCAAGCGCCAGCATCTGACCAGGGTGCCTCCGAATAGGTCTCACCTTTACCCTCAGGGCTCTTCGTCATTCTTCGCGAAGTCGCAGAATCCATGGTCTTCCGGGCAGTCGAATGGATTCTGCGACTGCGCTTCGCTTCGCGCAGAATGACGAATGCAGAGTGAGGGGATGAAAAAATTACTGGGCGTGCTTTTTGGTGTCGCGCCAGCGACAACCCGAAGGGCGCCTGTCAGAAATCGCGGGCATAAAAAAGGCCCGGCGATCAGGGGAAATCTGCCGGGCCACTAGCGTCTTTGGGGAAAACACTAGAAGAGACCGCCGGTCAGACCCATGGAGTAAATCTGCCGGGGTGCCGACTCGCATCGGCAGGGGTTGAGACTGCGGCGCGGCGGGGAAAGTTCCCAACCTCCGAGCGCCGCTAATGCGCCTCGTCCCAGTTGCCGCCGACCCCGATGCCGACGATCAGCGGCACCTTCAGTTCGGCGGCCCCGCCCATCAGTTTCTCGACTTCGCGGCAAAAGCGCTCGACCTCGCCCTCGGCCACTTCGAACACCAGTTCGTCGTGCACCTGCATGATCATCCGCGCATCGATGCCATCGTCGCGCAGCCAGCGGTCGGTGGCGATCATCGCGCGCTTGATGATGTCGGCCGCCGTGCCCTGCATCGGCGCGTTGATCGCGGTGCGCTCGGCCCCCTGCCGGCGCGGCACGTTGCGACTGTTGATCTCCGGCAGGTAGAGGCGGCGGCCGAACAGCGTCTCGACGTAGCCGCGCTCGGCGGCCTGCGCGCGGGTCCGGTCCATGAACGCCTTCACCCCCGGATAGCGGGCGAAATAGCGGTCGATGTAGGCCTGCGCCTCGCCGCGGCCGACGCCGATCTGCCGCGCCAGCCCGAACGCCGACATGCCGTAGATCAGCCCGAAGTTGATCGCCTTGGCGCGACGCCGGTGCTCGGTGGTGACACCGTCGAGCGGCTCCTCGAACACCTCGGCGGCGGTGGCGCGGTGAATGTCCTCGCCACGGCCGAACGCCTCCAGCAGCCGCGTGTCGTCGGACAGGTGCGCCATGATGCGCAGCTCGATCTGCGAATAGTCGGCGGCGACCAGCCGGTAGCCGGGCGGCGCGATGAAGGCCTGGCGGATGCGCCGCCCCTCCGGCGTGCGGATCGGGATGTTCTGCAGGTTCGGGTCGGACGACGACAGCCGCCCGGTGGCCGCCACCGCCTGGTGGTACGAGGTGTGGATGCGGCCGGTGCGGGCGTTGATCATCTCCGGCAGCTTGTCGGTGTAGGTCGACTTCAGCTTCGACAGGCCGCGGTGTTCGAGCAGCACCTTTGGCAGCTCGTACTCGTGCGCCAGCTCGACCAGCACCTCCTCGCCGGTCGACGGCGCGCCGGTCGGCGTCTTCTGCAACACCGGCAGGCCGAGCTGCACGAACAGGATTTCGCCGAGCTGCTTTGGCGAGCCGAGATTGAACGGCTGCCCGGCCAGCGCGTGCGCCTGCTTCTCCAGCTCGATCAGCCGTGTGCCGAGTTCATGGCTCTGCTGCGCCAGCAGCTCGCGGCTGACCAGCGCGCCGTGGCGCTCGATGCGCGACAGCACCGGCACCAGCGGCAGCTCGATCTGCTGCAGCACCGCCGCCAGCGCCGGCTCGGCCTGCAGCTTCGGCCACAGCGCGCGGTGCAGCCGCAGCGTGACGTCGGCATCCTCGGCGGCGTAGGCGGTGGCCTGTTCGAGGCCGACCTGATTGAAGGTCAGCTGCCTGGCCCCCTTGCCGGCGACGTCCTCGTAGCGAATCGTGTCGACGCCGAGATACTTCTTCGCGAGGCTGTCCATGTCGTGGCGCGTCGCGGTCGAATCGAGCACGTAGGATTCGAGCATCGTATCGAAGGCGATGCCGTTCAGCGCGATGCCGTAATTCAGCAGCACGTTGCGGTCGTATTTCAGGTGCTGGCCAAGCTTGGCGCAGCGCTCGTCCTCGAGCAGCGGCTTCAATCGTTCGAGTACCCAGTCGCGCGGCAGCTGCTCGGGCGCGCCCGGATAGTCGTGGCCGACCGGCACGTAGACGGCCTCGCCCGGCTCGATCGCGAACGAGACGCCAACGATCTCGGCATCCATGTAGTCGAGGCTGGTGGTCTCGGTGTCGAACGCGAACAGCTCCGCCTTCTGCAGCCGCTGCAACCAGTCGTCGAACTGCTCGCGTGTCGTCACCATCTGGTAGTCGTGCGCCGGTGCGTCGTCGGTCGCCGCCGGCGCGGCGGCACCGTGGGCCGACTCCAGCTCGTTGAACCAGGTGCGGAATTCGAGCTCGCGGTAGAGCTCGCGCAGCGTCTCGACATCGGCCGGCTGCGCGCCGAGATCGTCGGGGCCGACGTCGAGCTCGACGTCGGTATGAATGGTGGCGAGCCTGCGCGACAGGTAGGCCTGATCGCGCGCCGCCTCCAGCTTGGCCGCCATGCCCTTGGCGCCGCGCAGCGACAGCCCGGCGATGCGCGCCGGGTCGGCGTACAGCGCGTCGATATCGCCGATCTCGTTCAGCAGCGTCGGCGCGCTCTTCTCGCCGATGCCGGGTACGCCGGGTATGTTGTCGCTGGTATCGCCGACCAGCGCCAGGTAGTCGACGATCAGCGCCGGCGGCACGCCGAACTTGTCGCGCACCCCCTGCTCGTCGAGCGTGGTGTTGGTCATCGTGTTGACCAGCCGGATGCGGCCATCGACCAGCTGCGCCATGTCCTTGTCGCCGGTCGAGATGACGACGTCACGGCCGATGGCGGCGGCGCGCAGCGCCAGCGTGCCGATGACGTCGTCGGCCTCGACCCCCTCGACGATCAGCAGCGGCAGCCCGAGCGCCCGCACCAGCCGGTGGATCGGCTCGATCTGCGCGCGCAGTTCGTCCGGCATCGGCGGCCGGTGCGCCTTGTACTCGGCGAACAGCTCGTCGCGAAAGGTCTTGCCCTTGGCGTCGAACACCACCGCCAGCGGGCTGTCGGGGAAATCCTTCTGCAGCCGCTTCAGCATGCTGATGACCCCCTTGATCGCGCCGGTCGGCTGGCCGGTCGCCGTGGTCAGCGGCGGCAGCGCGTGGAAGGCGCGGTATAAATAGGAGGAGCCGTCGACCAGGACGAGGGGCGCGGACAGATCGCTCATGGAGTTCTCTCGGCGTGGGCGGTGGAAGCGGGGTCGCGAGTCTATCAGGGCATGATCGGGGGAGGGGACGATGGCGGTCTATACGGTGCTGACCGGCGCGGAGATCGACGCGCTGGCAAACGCGCTGGCGCTCGGCACGCCCGAGCGCTGGCAAGGGGTCGGTGCCGGCATCGAGAACAGCACCTATTTCCTGAGCTGCCGGCGCGATGGCGAGCTGCGAGAGTGGGTGCTCACCATCGCTGAAACCACCAGCCGGGAAGACACGCTCTTCATCGCCCGGTGGATGGCCCGACTGGCGGGCGACGGCCTGCCGGTACCGGCGCCGCTGTGCGACCCGGCCACCGACAACCCGGTGACGACCGTTCAGGGCAAGCCCGCCATCGTCGTGCCCAGAATACGCGGCCGCCACCCGGCCGATGCCGACAACGCCCAGTGCGCGGCCATCGGCCACTTCCTCGGCGCCATGCACGCCTCGGCGCTGCGCAGCGGGGCCGGGCACGCCGGCCCGCGCGGCCTCGACTGGCTGACTGGAACCGCCCAACGACTGTTACCGCAACTGGCCGACGACGACCGGTCACTGCTCGAACAGGAGCTGGCGCGGCTCGAACGCCTGCGGGCCGCCGCGCTGCCGGCCGGCATCATTCACGGCGACCTGTTCCGCGACAACGCCCTGTTCGACGGCTCGACGCTGGTGGCCGTGATCGACTTCTTCATGGCCGGCAGCGGCCCGCTCGGGCTCGATCTGGCGATCGCCGTCAACGACTGGTGCAGCCGCCCCGATCGCTCGCTCGATACCGACAAGGTCTCGGTGATGTTGTCTGCCTACGAAAGCGAGCGCCCACTGATACAGACCGAGCACGACAGCTGGCACGGCCTGCTGTGCCTGGCATCCACCCGTTTCTGGGTATCCCGATTACAGGCGAACCTCGAGCCGCGACCGGCCAGCCCCGGTGCACTACCCGCCAGCAAGGACCCCGGGGAACTGCGTGAACAGCTGCTGCTGCGCAGAAACCGGCAGTAACACCTCAAAACCCTCTATCGATCTATTTGTTACCGATAACCCTTTTGTGAGTAACACCTTAAAATCAACAAATTTATTTTATTTTTCATTGATTTAAAAAATAAACGTGAAGTCACGAATAAAATTTTTAATTACTTCCGATCAGAGTTCGGTAACAAAATATTCTAATGATCGCTTGACGCTCTCCATCATCAATTGTTACTTTAATCGTCACCAACGGTAACAAATCTGGCGCAGCCAAAAGCGGCGCTACAAGTGGTGTCTAAAGGAGGCAACATGAAATTCGCAACTGCTATCGCGGTTGTTCTGGCAAGTGCGCTGAGCGCCCTCGCGCACGCGGAAATCGCCGTCAATGAAGCGCCGGCCCGGTCGCTGGCTCTGCACGGAGCAACCACCGCCCCCATTCAATCCGGTACCGGACTGCCGGTGCTCGAAGAGATCGTCGTCCGCGCCGACGCGGAGAAGATCGATGTCGTCGACCATCTGACCATGGACAAGGAAACCCGGAAGCTGGGGCAACAGCTCGCCCAGCGCCTGCAGCACGACCTCGTCGGGCTGAACTGATCCACAGGCGCTGCCGGCCTCGGGAGAACCGGCAGCGTCGCTGTAACCCTCCCATCCGGTCTCTCAACCGATTTTTTTCAGGCCCCGCGCGAATTTCGCCGGGGCCTTTTTTTGTGCCTGCCATCTGACCGCCAGGGATGACGGAAATGCCGGTTTTGCAGGAGCAAAAACCGGCCCTGGCAGGCACCCTTCGAGTCGTCGCTGACGCGACGCCAAAAATCGCTCCCGGCGATTTTTTATGCCCGATGATTCTTATGGTTGCAGGCAATCGATGACCGTGCGGCCGAAGCCCTTCAGGAACTGCGCGAAACCCTCATCGGTCAGCGGTGCAGCGGCAGCCATCAGGTCGAGCTCGCGACGCCGCACCGGCGCGTCGGCCAGTATCGACAGCAGCGCCGGCGGCTCGAACTGCGGCTCGGTGAGGACGCAGCCGATGTCTCCGCGCCCGATCTGCCGCTGCAGCGCCAGCAGATGACGGGCGCCGGGCGCCTGCTCCGGTGTCGCCGCCCAGGTCGCGGCGCGCTCGAGGCCGAAGTGCCGTTCGAAATGGCCGTAGGCATCGTGCAGCACCAGGTAGCCGCGCCGCTGCGGCAGCGCGGCGAACGCCACCTGCAACTCGGCGTCGACGCGCCGGACCTGCCCGGCGAAGCGCGCGCTGTTGCGCTGCCAGCGCTCGCGCTGCGCCGGCTCCAGCTCGCCGAGACGGTCGGCGATGGCCTGTGCCATCGCGACGGCGCGCTCCGGGTCGAGCCACAGGTGGCCATCGACACCGCCGTGGTCATGGCCGTGTCCATGGTCGTGATCGTGCGCATCGGCCGGCCGGGCGTCGCCGAACATCAGCACCCGCTGCGGCGGCACCACGGCCAGCGGCTGGCGCAGGAAACCCTCGAGGGTCGGGCCGATCCACAGCACCAGCTCCGCCTGTTGCAGACGCAGCCGGTCGGACGGCCGCAGCTGGTAGTCGTGGTGCGACTGGTTCGGCTCGACCAGCAGATCGACCCGCGCCGGGTCGCCGGTGACGGCGATGGCGATCAGCTGCAGCGGCCGGATCGACGCCAGCAGCCGCGGCTCGGCCAGCGCCGGCAGCGACACGATCAGCAGCGCCAGCGCGACGCAATGCAGGGGCAGACGCACGCCTCTCTCCTCGATGCCCTATATAAAGCAGGAAGCGCAGGAAGATCGGGCCGACCCTCGACGCAAAAGTGCAATAGAATAACATTCCCTCGAAAGCGGCCCCGCCATGTCTTCACATCCGAGCCCGGCGTTTCACGACCACGACCATGCGCGCTGCATCGACAGTGCGCTCGCCGCCGCCCAGCGCATCTGCACCGAGCGCGGCGCCCGGCTGACCGAGCTGCGGCGGCAGGTGCTGCAGCTGGTCTGGCAGAGCCACCGGCCGCTCGGCGCCTACGCCATCCTCGAACAGCTCGGCGCCAGCCAGACCGAAGCCGGCGCCAAACCGCGCCGGCTGGCGCCGCCGACCGTCTACCGCGCGCTGGAATTCCTGCAGGAGCAGGGGCTGGTACACCGCCTCAGCTCACTGAACGCCTTCATCGGCTGCGAACACCCCGGTGAACACCACCACAGCCAGTTCCTGATCTGCCGCCACTGCCACACCGTCGTCGAGATCGCCGATACCGGCATCGACGATGCGATCCAGCGTGCCGCCACCGGTGCCGGCTTCGCGCCGGAGGGGGCAGGGGTCGAGATCACCGGGCTCTGCCCCGGCTGCCGGAGCGCGGCATGAGCGCACTGCTGACGCTGCGCGAGGTATCGGTCGACATCGACGGCCGCCGCATCCTCGACCGCATCTCGCTGCAACTGCGTCGCGGCCAGATCCTGACCATCATCGGCCCCAACGGCGCCGGCAAGTCGACACTGCTGAAGGTGGCGCTGGGTCTGCTGGCACCGACGGCGGGGGAGGTCGAACGCGCGTCGCCGTGCCGGATCGGCTACATGCCGCAGCGGCTGCAGATCGACCCGACGCTGCCGCTGCGCGTCGGCCGCTTTCTGGCGATGGGTGGCAACCGCGCACCGCACATCGAGGCGGCGCTGCGCGAAGTCGGCGTGGCGGCACTGATCGACGCGCCGCTGCAGGGCATCTCCGGCGGCGAACTGCAGCGCGTGCTGCTGGCGCGCGCGCTGCTGCGCGAACCGGACCTGCTGGTACTCGACGAACCGGCGCAGGGGGTCGACCTGGCCGGCCAAACCGCACTGTACGAACTGATCGCGACATTGAGCGGCCGGCTCGATTGCGGCGTGCTGATGGTGTCGCACGACCTGCACTGGGTGATGGCGCGCACCGACGAGGTGCTGTGCCTGAACCAGCACATCTGCTGCCGCGGCCATCCCGAGCAGGTCGGCAACGACCCGGCCTACCGCGCGCTGTTCGGACTGGCGCCGGCGCTCGCGCCGTATCACCACCACCACAACCACCAGCATGATCTGCACGGCGGCATCGTCGCCGACGACGGCCACTGCTGCGAGCACGACCATGGCTGAATTCCTGTGGCTGGCACTGCTGGCCGGCATCGTCGTCGCGCTTGGCGCCGGCCCGCTCGGCACGCTGGTGGTGTGGCAGCGGCTCGCCTACTTCGGCGACACGCTGGCGCACTCGGCGCTGCTCGGCGTCGCACTCGGCCTGCTGCTGATGATCGATCCGTGGTGGACCGTGCTCGGCGGCTCGCTGCTGCTGGCACTGCTGCTGGCATTGCTGCAACGCAACCCGCACCTGAGCGCCGACAGCGTGCTCGGCATCCTGTCGCACGGCAGCCTCGCCCTCGGCCTGCTGACACTGAGCCTGACCGACGGCGTGCGCGTCGATCTGAACAGTTATCTGTTCGGCGATCTGCTGGCGGTCGGTCGCGGCGACCTGGCGCTGATCGCCGCCGTCACCGGCACCGTACTGCTGCTGCTGTGGCGTTACTGGGATTCACTGCTGGCCGTGACCGTGCACACCGAACTGGCCGCGGCCGAGGGGCTGGCGGTGACGCGGCTGCGGCTGCTGCAACAGCTATTGCTGGCGGCACTGGTGGCGGTAGCAATGAAGGTGGTCGGCGTGCTGCTGGTCACCGCACTGCTGATCATTCCGGCCAACAGTGCACGGCCGTGGGCACGCGGCCCGGAACAGATGGCGCTGCTGGCGGCACTGGCCGGCGCGCTGACCGTGGTCGCCGGGCTGGCGCTGTCGCTGTGGCTCGACACGCCGACCGGTGCCTCGATCGTCGCCTGTGCCGCGCTCGGCTTCGCGCTGTCGCTGATCGCTCGCCGGGTGGTGAAGAGCAGATGAAGGCACAGCATTTCGTCATCAACGTCGACCGCGACGACTGCCGCATCATCGACCTGTTGGCCGAGCGCTCGCACCTGCCGCGACAGCGACTGAAGGAGGCGCTGACCAAGGGCGCCGTCTGGCTGAAACGCGGCAACGGCGAACAGCGCGTGCGCCGCGCCACCCGCGTGCTGTTTCCCGGCGACCGGCTGACGCTGCACTACGACCCCGCCATCCTCGCGCTCGACGCACCGGCCGCGACGCTGCTCGCCGACGAGCGCGACTACAGCGTCTGGTACAAACCGGCCGGCCTGCTGGCGCAGGGCAGCGAGTATGGCGATCACTGTTCGCTGCTGCGGCAGGCGGAAATCGCGCTGGCACCGCGCCCGGTATTTCTCGTGCACCGGCTCGATCGCGAAGCCGACGGCCTGATGCTGATCGCGCACAGTGCACGCGCCGCCGGCGCGCTTTCGCATCTGTGGCAGCAGAACCGCGTGCGCAAAATTTATCGGGTGACAATCGACGGCGTGATCGGTGCCGTTAGCGACAGCGGTCGCATCGAAACGCCGCTCGATGGAAAACCATCGCGCAGCGACTACACGGTGGAGTGGGTCGACGAAGAGAGGGAGCGCAGCGGTCTTCGCGTCGAACTGGTCACCGGCCGCAAGCACCAGATCCGCCGCCACTGCTCCAGTCTTGGCGCGCCAGTGGTTGGCGACTATCGGTATGGAAAGGGCGGCGAGCCGTTGCAACTGACGGCGGTTCAATTGCAGTTTCGTTGTTCGCTGAAAAATCGTGAGCGCAATTACGAATTGCCTTCCGAACCGGGTGCTGCCGATCCGGGCAACTGACCTCCCGGCCTCGGTGCGGCCCCGGTATTCCGGCAACCCGAGCCCCGTTCAAGCACGCCTTGCCCCTTGCCCACCCCGTCAATAGACTGCTCTCTGCCCAATCTTTTTCTGCGAGAGCAGCCCAATGCACACTTGGCCCGTTCAGGACACCGAAACCACAGTTTTGGCATCCATCGATGAGTGGCACTGGCTTCAGACTGTGGCCCGCCCCTCCCTCAAACGGTTGCTCCTCGCCGATGTCGCCCGCACCGACATGCTGGTGCCCAAGCACAACAAGACCCGGCACCGCCAATCCACAACACTCCGATAAGGAGCTGACTGGATTTCCAATACCTGCACCAAAGTTCGAGTCAGACCTCACCTTTGACCACATTGTCATTCTGCGCGGAGCGGAGCGCGGTCGCAGAATCCAAGATCAAAGACCAGACCCCAACACCCTACACACAATGAATCGCCCCGGGTTTCGTGGAGGCTCCAACTCTTGAGAGAATGGAGCC
>CAZEVP010000014.1:0-57564 GCA_964515735.1 uncultured Verrucomicrobiaceae bacterium
GACCGGAACCAGAACCCCAGAAACGAAAAAGGCCGGTCATCGCTGACCGGCCTGAGACGGCAGGATTTGAACCTGCGACACCTTGCCCCCCAGAAACGTCGTATAGTATCCAGTAGCATTCAACGCGATTCAATCGAAGAATAATAAATCGTTTATTTACTGTAACTTACCAACAATCATTGTTCAGACTGATTCATTTTCGTACACTGACAGCCGCCGCCCCTGTGGGGGTATTTGTGGGGGTTTTTTCAATGCCCAAGCTGACAGTCAAGGAATTGGAAGCCATCACCAGCGCGGACAATGGCGCCACCGTCCGCGACGAAGGCGGACTCATTGGCAAGGTCGCTGCACGTCAAAGTGGCGTGTCCGTGACCTTCTACTATCGCTTCCGGTGGGAAGGCAAAACCAAGGAAATGACGTGCGGCACCTGGCCGAAAAAGTCGCTGAGTGACATACGCACCACCCGCGATGAAGCCCGACTCAAGGTATCCAAGGGGATTAACCCGGCCGACGAGAAGAGGGTCATCAAGATCGAGGCCAACGCCAAAAATGAAGCCACCATTGCCGAGGCAAAGCGGCAAGCTGCCCGGCGCTCTGTTGCTCACCTGTTCGAGCAATGGGCCAAAGTGGAACTGGCCCGCCACAAGGATGGCGGCAAAGAAGCCCGGCGCATGATTGGTCTGCATGTTCTGCCGGTCATCGGGGAGCTGGCTGTGGCGGACGTGCGGAAGGGCCACATTGCCGAAGTGCTCGATCCGATGTTGACCAGAGGCACCCCGCGCATGGCGAAAGTCATCCTGGGCAAGATGCGGCAGATGTTCCGCTTTGCCCTAGAGCGCGACCTAATCGAGGCCGACCCCACCGCCACCTTCAAAAAGTCGAAAGTTGGCGGAAAGGACGTGGAGCGCGACCGGGTGCTGTCCGAGGATGAAATCAGGGAGCTGGCCCGCAAGGCACCCGACGCCGCCCTGCCCTACACCACCGAAACGGCCATCTGGATTCAGCTTTCGACCTGTTGCCGCATTGGCGAGCTGCTGGCGGCCCGCTGGGAGCATGTAGACCCAGATGCCGGCACATGGTTTATTCCCGACAGCAAAACCGGCAAACCGCACAACGTCCAATTGTCGGCTTTCGCCATTGCTCAATTCGAGAAGCTGAAAAAACTGACCGGCCATGTTGCCTGGTGCTTTCCGAATCGCGACGACACCGGCCCGGTCGACAGCAAAGCCGTCACCCGCTTGATTGGCGACCGCCAGCGCGATGGCGATGCAATGAGCAAGCGCAGCCCCCACACCACCGCGCTGATGCTCAAAGGCGGCAGATGGACACCTCACGACCTGCGCCGCACTGGCGCAACGTTGATGACGATTCTAGGAGTGCTGCCGGAGGTGGCGGAACGATGCCTGAACCACGTTGAAGAGAACCGCATCAAACGCACTTACCAGCGCCACACCTACACCAACGAAATGCGCGAGGCATGGCGACTGCTGGGCGAACGATTGGAGCTGTTGACCCGAACCGATACCAGCAACGTGGTCACGCTGACGGGGGTGAAGTGATGGCAAGACATTTTGGTGCATTGACCATAGATAAGCTGGTTCAGATGGGCGCTATCGTAGGAGTAACACCCGGTCACGCTCTGATTGAAAGATTCTGCGCAGCTATTTCAGCCGGCACCGTTCCAGACTCGGAGGATCTAAAACTGCTCGCAGATGCCTTCCAGCCACTGCGCTACAGTGGCCAAAAAAATAGTGACGACGATGCCCGCCGGAAAGATCTCGACCAGTTTAGCAAGCGCATAGGACTGACAAAAAAACAGGGGCGCCAACAAGGCGGGTTCGGGGAAATCGAGAAGCTGGCATGGCCCGTCGTTCTTTTCAAACTCCGATGGGCGGAGCTGATAGCTGCCGGGGAGAAAAAGAAGCAGGCTGAAATTCAAGCCAGAAATGAGGCCGCCAGCTTTGCCGGCATTGGAGATCGCCAGATGCGCGACAGAATTCACCAGCACAGCGAGACAGCCGATTTGCTAATCCACGCTTTGGGTGACAAAGCCATAAGGAAGATTTTGGAGGACAAATCAGGGGAATAATGCCTCCAGTTAGTTCCATGTGAACAATTCATAACTGCAACGTCCACTACGCGCAATTTGGCGCAAAGGAGTTACGGTTATGACCAGCACCAACCCCCGCCGCATCCTCCGACTCCCCGAGGTCATGCAAATGACCGGGCGCGGGCGAGTCTCCATCTACAACGACATGAAAGCCGGCCTGTTCCCCGCCTCCCGAAAGATCGGCGCTCGCGCTGTAGGTTGGGATAATCAGGAAGTCGAAGCGTGGATTGCCTCGAAACTGGAGGTCCGCGCATGAGTAACCAAACTGAAAACCTCAAGGGCGGCTGCAACCGCCCCGAGGGCACTTCTCAGAACACACTGCACCGCAAGAATATCAAACTGACCCCGCGACTCCAACGCCTTGGCAAAGCCTTTCTGGCGATCCCTGGCGGCCTCTCTCGCGAACAGGTTGACCGGGTTACGCCGTGCAGCAATGGCCCGCACTACGTCGCGCTGCTCGCTAAACGGATCGGCGCACGCATCATCTGTGACCATGTGAGGTTCACCACGATTGATGGCGACCCGAGCTGGCACGGCCATTACCGCCTGACCCCGGAAGCGCGGCAACGCTTGATTGCGGCCCTCGAATAGGGGGCCAGCCATGAAGCCTAGAAAGCCGAGAGGCGAGGCGCATGTGCGCCTCTATCGCCATGAACTGGAGTCGGCCGCTTACCGCAGTCTGAGCACGGATGCCCGGGCACTGCTGGTTGAGTTCCGCGCCCTCTTCGACGGAAAGGAAAATGAAATCTTTCTGTCTGTTCGCGAGATGCAACGGCGGCTTGGTATTGGACAAAGGCCGGCACAAGCTGCTCGCGATGAACTACTAGACCGGGGATTCATTCGGCTGATGGAGCCGGGAGGATTCAATCGAAAGACCCGACACGCATCTGTCTACGCACTGGAAAGCGAGCCGCTCGACCTCGACAAAGCTGGCGCGACGGCACCGAAGACCTACATGCGATGGAAGGAATCAATTCAAAACACGGTAGCCAAAACGACTACCGTAAGTAGTCAAAACAGCTACCGTGAAATGAATGACGGTAGTTGAAACAGCTACTGTCGGTAGTCAAAACAGCTACCGTTAGCGTGGTTTTTCTCATTTCACGGTAGTCAAAACAGCTACACAGATAAGTTACCAGGTAGGGGGCGCAATCAAGATGTTTACTCAGCGCAAGAAAGGCATCCCGATCCACACTGGCCGCCGCGTCGTCAACGATGACAGGCCGCCAGCAATCGACCCCTATGGCTTGGCGATGATTGAATCACTCGCGGGCGGATTGCAAACGCTTCTGCTTGAAGACCATGCACCAGAAATCAACCAGCGCCTGGAACAGCTCACCGCCTACGCCGAAGCATTGGCCGACAGGTATTCCGAATAAATCGGAACCGCTCGCGAATAATCGAGAGTCCTCGCGAGTTATGCGAACGCATTGCGTCCGCTGTCTGTCCCGCGTGACTCCGGCGTAACGTTACTGGTAACGCTGCAACCGTTACCAAACCGCTAGCAAACCGTTACCTAATGGTTTCGATATGGTTTCCATGCTGCCAGCATGCTACTAGCACAACGTCAGCAAGCATCTAGCATCGCAAATTTGCGCAAAGTGTCGAATCTCATCGACCGCCTGTCGAAATAATTTCGAGCGATTGAACGGCTATGAACCTTAGCGGATAACAGTCGAAAGAGATTCAGCAGTTACCCCTTCCACTGTGAAAAATGCGCATTATTGTTGGACTCGGAAATTTCCATTTTCGAGGCCACACCGCATGAATCTGCATCAACTCCGCGAGCAACGCTCGAAGACTGTCGCCAGCATGAAGGCGATTGTTGACACCGCCGCCGCTGCTGGTCGCGACCTGACCGCCGACGAATCCAAACAGTTCGACACGCTGAAAGCCGAAGAGCGCAGTGTTTCCGACAAGATCGACCGCGCCGAATATCTGGCCGAGATTGAACGCCGTTCTGGCGGCCAGCCAATCAACGATGACCACGATGGCGACTTCGACAAGCTCGCCGGCCGTGTCAGCGTGATGAACGTTCTGCGCGCTCAGATGGAAGGCCGCAGCCTGGATGGCGCAGAGGCTGAGTACACCCGCGAAGCCGAGCGCCGCAGTGGTCGCAAAGCCGAGGGCGCATTCATTCCAATGGCTGCGCTGGAAACTCGCGTGAACACGACCACCAGCGCCGCCGAACTGGTCGGCACTGACCACCGTGCTGACCAATACATTTCGCCACTCCGCAATGCACTGTTGGCCCGCCGCCTTGGCGTGCGCGTGCTGTCCGGCCTGCGCGGCAATGTCAGCATCCCGAAACATGGCACTGGCCTTACGACCGGATGGGTAGGCGAAAACTCCAACGTCCCTGACGGCAACATGGCATTCGACGAAGTGAACCTGTCGCCGAAACATGTTGGCGGCAAGACGGAAATGTCGCGCCAACTGATCCAGCAGTCGGCACCGGCCATTGAACAACTGGTACGCGATGACCTCGCCTACCTGATTGCCCAGCAGATCGACACCGCATTGATTTACGGCGGCGGCAGTAATGAGCCGGACGGCATCATTTCGCTGATTGGTGCTGGTGGCGTGCAATCGGGAACGCTGGCAACGCTGGATTGGGAAGCGGTACTGACCATGCTGGAGAAAATCGAGCTGGTGAACGCTTCCGCCGCCAACTGGCTGACCTGTCCACAAGCGAAAACCGTTCTGGCATCGACGCTGAAAGAAGCCGGCCTGCCCGGTTATCTGCTGGAAGGTGGCCGCATGGCTGACCTGCCGCTGTTCTCGACCAACCAGATTCAACCCGACAGCAACGGCGCGCCGGTCATTCTGGGCGACTGGTCGCAAGTGCTGCTGGGCATCTGGAGCGAGATCGACGTTCTGGTCAACCCGTTCGCTGAACCGAGCTACACGCGCGGCGGTGTGCTGGTTCGGGCGATGGCTACCTGTGATGTTGGCGTCCGTCACCCGCAATCGTTCGTCGTCGCCACCGACCTGAGCGTCTAATCGTGGAGCGGCGCGCATTCAGCGTAGAGCAGAAAGGCCGGACACTGTTCGGCTACGCTGCCCGCTTCAACAGCGAAACGAGCCTGGGCGACTTCGCGGAAGTGATTCGCCCCGGCGCATTCGCTCGCACGCTGACCGCGCCCACCGCCGTAAACATTCGAGCAATCTACGAGCACGACAACAAGGCTCTGTTAGGCCGCGTCGGTTCCAATACGTTGCGCCTCCGTGAGGACGACGCCGGCCTCTTTTTCGAGCTGGATCTACCCGACACCACCATCGGCCGTGACCTGGCCGAACTGGTGAAGCGTGGCGACGTGTCCGGCTGTTCGTTCGGTTTCGTGCCGGTCAAACAGACTTGGAACGATGGCGCTATGCCGTTGCGTGAATTGCGCGACGTTGACCTGTTTGAAATCACCCTGACAGCTACCCCGGCCTACAACGCCACCAGCGTCGATATTCGCTCGCTGGAGCCTGTATCGGTACGCATGGCCCGGAGATACCTGCAATGCCTTTGAAACGGCTTCTGAAGCTGTTCGAGAAGCGCGATGCCTTCGACACCTATTGGGATCGCTTCACCGGCGCGTCATCCGTTGCCGGCGTCACTGTGAACGTGGAGAGCGCCGAATCTATTTCGGCCGTCTATGCGGCTGTCAGCGCCATTTCCGAGAGTGTCGGCAGTCTGCCCCTAGACGTATACCGCCGCACCGATGAAGGCCGCGAGAAAGCCCGCAGTCACCCGCTGCAAAAGCTGCTGCACGATGCCCCGAACGAATGGCAAACCGCGCTGGAGTTCCGCGAGCAGATGCAGCGCAATGTCCTGTTGCGTGGCAATGGTTACGCTGAAATCCGCTGGAGCAATGCCGGCCGCCCTGAAGCACTATTGCCCCACCACCCCGACAGCGTGCGCATTCTCCGCGCTGATTCCGGCCGACTGGTTTACGAAGTGACCGAACGGGGCGGCAACGTGCGCCGCATCCTGTCCGATGAAATGCTGCACCTGCGCTATCACTCTGACGATGGCGTCGTCGGACGCTCGCCCATTCAAGTGGCCCGCGACTCTATCGGCCTTGCCCTCGCTGAACGCACCCACGGCGCGAAGATGTTCGAGCAAGGCACCAAACTTAGCGGCGTCATCGAAACCCAACCCGGCACCACTAAAGCACAAGCGGCAGAGATTCGCGAAAGCTGGAGTGCTGGTTATGGGGGTGTAGGCAACAACGGCAAAACCGCCGTGCTGCCCCAGGGGGCCAAGTTCAACACCGTATCCATGACCCTGGAAGATGCCGAATGGATCGAGGCCCGCCGCCTCTCTGTTGAAGAAGTGGCCCGCCTCTTCCGCGTTCCACCTGTACTGATTGGCGACCTGCGCGAAGCGAACTACTCCAACGCTGTCGAGCTGGGCCGGTACTTCGTCACCCACACCCTGCGCCGGCACCTGGTCGCGTGGGAGCAGGCCATCAACCGCACCTTGATTACCAGCCCGCAGTTCTACGTTGAGCACAACGTGGAAGGATTGCTGCGCGGTGATTCACTCAACCGGGCACAGTTCTATCAGCGTGGCGTCGAGGACGGTTGGCTGCTCCGTTCTGAGGTGCGCCGGCTGGAGAATCTGCCGAAAGTGGAAGGCATCGATGAACACAATGCTGGGTAAGACGCACATCACCTACAAACCCAAGCGCCGCCGTGTGAGTCTGTCTAGCGCCGCCTGGAAGCGTCTGCGTGCTCAGGTACTGGCCGAGGAGCCTTTGTGCCGCTGGTGTGCTGCGCGTGGCCTTGTGGTGCCCGCCACTGACGTGGATCACATCGAGGACAGCCGGGATGACTATACCGACGACAACAGCCGCGAGAATCTGGCCCCCATGTGCCACGAATGTCACTCACTCAAGACCGCCGCGAGCATGGGCAAGCGCGTGGCGCTGGGCTGTGACGCGTCTGGCTTGCCTGTCGATCCGAATCACCACTGGAATCGACCGGAAAAATCACCAGCAACCGCCGGCGAAAGCACCGCGCCCCCCCTGCTGTTTTATTGCTAACTGCCATGAAGACCACCCCACGCCGCCACCGCTCCGATAGCGCCAAAGCTGCCACCGCAGCCGTTCAGGCCGCTGCCCTTGGCCCGATAGCGCCCCCGGCCTTCGTGAGCGTCACGGCGCGCTCCAAGCCGTTCTGGGGGGCCATCGTGCTGGCTCGCCCCCGCGATACCTGGACGGATGCTGACTTGATTCTGGCCGCGAGCCTGGCTCGCGCCTATGCGGATATCGAGCAGCTACAGCAGCGCATCGACGATGACGGCCTGCTGCTGGGTGACGGCAAACCCAACCCGGCCTGTGACCTGCTGGACAAGATGACCCGCCGCGCCCTGGCCACCGCCCGCCAGCTCAAGGTGGACACCATCGCCACCGTGGGCAAGGCGCAAGACATTCACAAAGGCGCTGCTCTGGAGCGTGACGCCCGCCGCCAGTTCGACGATGACCTGATTCCGACGCTAGGTACGATGCAATGACCCGTGCAGGGAAAATCATTGCCTTCATCGAACGTTACTGTGTGACGCCAGAAGGTGCTGACGTGGGCAAGCCGCTGGTGCTGGCCGACTTCCAGAAGCAGTTCATCCGCGACGTGTACGACAACCCGCACGGCACCCGCCGCGCCATCCTGTCTGTGGCCCGGAAGAATGGGAAAAGTGGTCTGATTGCCGGCCTGCTGCTGGCCCACCTGGTCGGCCCCGAAGCGAAGCAGAACAGCCAACTTGTATCGGGCGCGATGAGCCGGGATCAAGCCGCCCTAGTGTTCAGCCTGGCGTCAAAGATGGTTCAGCAGTCCGAAGCCCTGCGCCGCATTGTCCGTATCGTGCCGAGCGGCAAGCGCCTGCTGGGCCTGCCACTGAATACCGAGTTCCGTGCCCTGGCCGCCGATGGGAGAACCGCCCACGGTCTATCTCCGGTGCTGGCCATCCTGGACGAAGTGGGGCAGGTGCGTGGCCCGCAGTCCGACTTCGTGGACGCCATCACCACCAGCCAGGGGGCGCACGCTGACCCGCTGCTGATTGCCATCAGCACCCAAGCCGCCAGCGACGCCGACCTGTTGAGTATGTGGATCGATGACGCCAAGGCCAGCGGAGACCCCCGCATCGTCTGCCACCTGTACGACGCGCCGAAGGATTGCGACCTGCTGGACGAAGCCGCCTGGAAGGCCGCCAACCCGGCGCTTGGCACCTTCCGCAGCCTGGATGACCTGCGCGAACAGATGCAGCAAGCGGCCCGTATGCCATCGATGGCGAACTCTGCCCGCAACCTGCTGCTGAACCAGCGGGTAAGCCTGGATTCCCCGTTCATCAGCCCGGACGTGTGGCAGGTGAACGGCACCGACCCGGTGGGCTTCGATGGGCCCGTCTATGCCGGGCTCGACCTGTCAGCCCGTACCGACCTTACCGCCCTGGTGCTGGTGGGGCTGGCCGATGGCATTTGGCAGGTGCGCCCGTTCTTCTGGACGCCTGAGCAGGGCCTCTTCGACCGCGCCAAGCGGGACCGTGTGCCTTATGACGTGTGGGCGGCTCAGGGCTACCTGCGGACCACCCCCGGCGCTGCCATCGACTATGAAGCCGTCGCGCTCGACCTGGCCGAGATCCTGGCCGATGTCGATATTCAGGCTATCGCCTTCGACCGCTGGCGGATCGACGTCTTCCGCAAGGAGCTGGAGCGCCTGGGGCTGGAGCTGCCGATGGTCGAGTGGGGGCAGGGCTTCAAGGACATGAGCCCGGCGCTGGATGCCCTGGAGGCCGCCCTGCTGAACGGCGAGATGGCCCACGGCAACCAGCCGGTGCTGACCATGTGCGCCGCCAACGCCGTGGTAACGAAAGACCCCAGCGGGAACCGCAAGCTCGACAAGTCCCGCCGCACTGGCCGCATTGATGGCCTGCAAGCCCTTGCCATGGCGATGGGGGCCGCGCAAGCCGCCGCCGCGCCGGTTGAAATCGATACAGAGGTGTTTTTCGTATGAGCCTGAGCCTTGAGGACGTCAAAGCCCATTTGCGCGTCCTGCACGACGACGAAGATGCGCTGATTCAGCGGATGGCCGATGCGGCGGAAGCCCTGGTGGCCGTCTACCTGGGCGACGACCTGCCCGACCCGACGCCGGCCCCGGTCGAGGCCGCCATCCTGCTGTTGACGGCTGACCTGTACGAGAACCGGGAGCGGCAGACCGATAAGCCGCTCTCCGAGAACAGCACCTATGCGCTGCTGCTCAACCCTTACCGCTCCATGTGCCTGGAGCCGGAGCTTTCCTCATGATTGGCAAGCTGCGCTATCCGGTCGAGATTGAGCGCGTGACCTTGACCCAAGACCCCAACACGGGGGAGGTGACAGAGAGCTGGTCCCGGTTCGCCAAGGTGTGGGCGCGCATCCTGGGCATATCAGGGCGGGAGTTCCTGGCGGCCGCTGCCGAGCAATCGAGCACCACCTACCGGATGACGGCCTATTACCGGGGCGACATTGATACGGCAATGCGTGTGAAGCACCAGGGGCAGCACTACAACATCCGGGCGATTCTGCCCGACGACCGCCAAGTGTTTATGACGCTGATGCTTGAGCGGATCTGAGTTCTACCGCTGCCGGGGCGGCCCGCAAGGGATGACCCGGACAGGGATTAGTCGGCCAGTGCCCTGTTTCAGCAAAACCCCGACAGCTTGCGGGCGCGCTTCACCTCGTGACATATCGCGCCGTGGCAAGCACCGACCCACTGACCAACCGTCTGCTGTTGCAGGTAGGCCGCTGGTCAATTGGGCCGGACGCGCCCCCGCCTGGTAGATCCAGCGCGGGGGTTTTTTCTTGTGGGGGTATTTGTAGGGGTATTTTCCAGAAACGAAAAAGGCCGGTCATTGCTGAGCCGGCCTAAGTCGTTGATTTTGTTGGTCGGGACGGCAGGATTTGAACCTGCGACACCTTGCCCCCCAGGCAAGTGCGCTACCAGGCTGCGCTACGCCCCGAAATGCTTGCGCGACCGCCAGATCGATGGCGGCCGTGAAAGGCGCGAGATGATAACCGATTGAAACTTCGGCGTGAAGTTAAGCGCAGAGAACTTTCAGCACATCTTCGAGTTCGACGATCATGCGCTGGATCAGCTGCTTGTCCTGCAGCTCACCACCCTCTTCTACGCCCTCGGTCATGCGCTGACGCGCACCGCCGATGGTGTAGCCCTGCTCGTACAGAAGGCTGCGGATCTGGCGAATCAGCAGTACGTCCTGACGCTGATAGTAACGGCGGTTGCCGCGACGCTTGACCGGCTTGAGCTGCGGAAACTCCTGCTCCCAATAACGCAGCACGTGCGGCTTGACGTTGCAGAGCTCGCTGACTTCACCAATGGTGAAATAACGCTTGCCGGGAATGACCGGCAGTTCGTCGTTATGACTTGGTTCCAGCATAGGCTTCCACTCTCGCCTTCAGTTTCTGCCCGGGGCGGAAGGTGACCACGCGGCGGGCAGATATCGGAATCTCTTCACCAGTCTTCGGATTGCGGCCGGGACGCTGGCTCTTGTCGCGCAGGTCGAAGTTGCCGAAACCGGACAACTTCACCTGCTCGTTGTTCTCAAGGCAGGTGCGGATCTCTTCAAAGAACGCTTCGACCAGCTCCTTGGCTTCACGCTTGTTGAGCCCCAGCTCCTCAAACAGCTTTTCCGCCATTTCCGCCTTGGTGAGCGCCGTCATTCTCAATTCCTTAGTTGCGCACCGAACCGCTTATCCAGGATGTCGATGACCGACCGAACCGTTTCGTTGATTTCATCGTCACCAAGGGTGCGTGATGAATGTTGGAACGTCAAGCCTACCGCCAAACTTTTTCTTTGTTGATCAATGCCTTTGCCGTGATAGACATCAAACAGCGTGAGGTCGCGCAGGCTCTCGCCGGCGACCTCTCGAATCGCTTTCAACAGCGCTTCGGCCGGCGTGTCGCGGTCGACCAGCAGGGCCAGATCACGCCGTACCTCCGGGAAACGGGAGAGTTCCCGGAACGCCGGCAGGTGCCCACCCTCCAGCGCGGCCAGGTCGATCTCCGCCAGGAACAGCGGCTGGGCCAGATCGAGCTGCTGCTGCAGCTGCGGGTGCAGCGCACCGATCAGACCGATCTGTTCGCCGTTGCGCAGGATCGCCGCGCTCTGCCCCGGGTGCAGCGCCGGGTGGCTGGCTCGCTCATAGTCGATCTCGCCATCGACCCTGGCCAGTGCCAGCAGCGCCTCGACATCGCCCTTCAGGTCGAAGAAATCGACGGCATCACTGCCACCGCTCCACGACTCCGGCCAGCGGCGCCCGGTCACCAGCATTGCCAGCGACGGTTTCTGCAGCGGCAGACCGCTATCGGCCGGGAAGAAGCGCAGGCCGCTTTCGAAGATGCGGATGCGGCCCTGCTGACGGTTCAGGTTATGCCGCGCGGTCGACACCAGCCCCACCCACAGCGACGAGCGCATCACCGCCAGATCGCTGGAGATCGGGTTGCGCAGCGCCACGGTGGTGACATCCGGTTCCAGCAGCGCCTGCATGGCCGGGTCGACGAAGCTGTAGGTGATCACCTCCTGGTAGCCGCGCGCCGCCAGCGACCGGCGAACCCGACCGAGCGGCAGCGACTGCTCGCGCCCGGCCAGCAGCGGCGTCGCCGACTGGATCGAACGCACCGGCAGGTTGTTGTAGCCGTACACGCGCGCCAGCTCTTCCAGCAGATCGACCTCAATGGCGATGTCGAAGCGCCAGCTCGGCGCCGTCACCTGCCAGCCGTCATCCGCGGCAACGACGTCGCAACCGAGCCCGCGCAGGATCGCCTCGACGCGCTCATCCGGCAGCGCCACACCGAGCATCCGCTCGATCGCCGGCCGCTGCAGGCGGATCTGCGCCGGTACCGGCAGCGTCGGCTGCGCCAGCTCCTGTACCTGGCCGGGCTGACCGCCGCAGATGTCGATCAGCAATTGCGTGGCGCGCTCGATCGCGCGGCGCTGCAGCTGGTGGTCGACGCCGCGCTCGAAGCGGTGCGACGAATCGGTATGCAGGCCGTAGGCGCGAGCGCGGCCGGCCAGTTTCTGCGGCGAGAAGAAGGCCGATTCGAGAAAGACGTCGCGGGTCTGATCGTCGACCGACGACGGCTTGCCACCCATGATGCCGGCCAGCGCGACCGGACCAGCGTGATCGGCGATGACCAGTTCGCCGGCCTGCAGCGTCAGTTCCTGATCGTCCAGTGTCAGCAGCTTTTCGCCCGCCTGCGCCAGACGCACGCGGATGCCGCCGGACAGTCTGGCGAGATCGAACGCATGCATCGGCTGACCGAGTTCGAGCATGACGTAGTTGGTGACGTCGACCGCCGGGTTGATCAAGCGCAGCCCGCAGCGGCGCAGCCGCTCGGCCAGCCACTGCGGCACCGGCCGCGACAAGTCCACACCGCGGACGATGCGACCGACATAGCGCGGACAGGCGGCATCCGCCTCGATGGCCAGCGGCAGCGTCTCGTCGAGCTGCGCCGGCACGGCTTCGATGGCTGGCCCCTGTACCTGCAGGCCGTTCAGCGCGCCGACCTCGCGCGCCAGCCCGGCGATGCCGAGGCAATCGGCGCGGTTCGGCGTCAGCCCCAGCTCGATGACGCGGTCGTCGAGCTGCAGGTAGTCGCGCAGGTCGGTGCCGAGCGGCGCGTCGGCCGGCAGTTCGATCAGGCCGTCGGAGCTGTCAGCCAGACCGAGTTCGTCGGCGCCGCACAACATGCCGAACGACTCGACGCCACGCAGCTTCGCCTGCTTGATCGCGATCTGCGGCAGCACGGCGCCGATGCGGGCGAACGCCACGACCAGCCCCTCGCGGGCATTCGGCGCGCCGCAGACCACCTGCACCGTCTCGCGGCCATCGCTGACCTGACAGACGCGCAGTTTGTCGGCATCGGGATGCTGGGCGATGGCGTCGATGCGGGCGACGACGACACCGCTGAAGTCACCGGCGACCTTGTCGATGGCATCGACCTCGAGACCGGCCATCGTCAGCTGGTCGGCCAGCGCCTGGGTCTCCAGCGCCGGGTTCACCCACTCGCGCAGCCACGATTCACTGAATTTCATCGAACACTTCTTCCTGAGAAACGGTTTATGAGACGGATCTGCCGGTCAACGGTGCCGTTATCGACTAGCGAAACTGGCGCAAAAACCTCAAATCATTCTCAAAAAACAGCCGCAAGTCATTGACACCATAGCGTAACATGGTCAATCGCTCGACGCCCATGCCGAATGCGAAGCCGCGGTAGCGGTCGGGGTCGATGCCGGAGCTGCGCAGTACGTTCGGGTGCACCATGCCGCAGCCCATCACCTCCAGCCAGCCGGTCTGCTTGCAGACGCGACAGCCGGCACCGCCACACATGACGCACTGGATGTCGACCTCGGCCGACGGCTCAGTGAACGGAAAATAGGAAGGCCGGAAGCGGACTTGCGCGTCTTTCTCAAAGAAGGCTCTGAGGAATTCCGCGACCACGCCCTTCAGTTCGGCAAAGCTGCACTGCTCGTCGATGACCAGCCCCTCGACCTGATGGAACATCGGCGTATGGGTCAGATCGGAGTCGCAGCGGTAGACGCGGCCGGGGCAGATGACCTTGATCGGCGGCGTGCGGCTCTCCATGACCCGCACCTGTACCGGCGAGGTGTGGGTGCGCAGCACCTGGTTGTCGCTGACATAGAAGGTGTCGTGCATTGCCCGCGCCGGGTGGTGGGCCGGAATGTTGAGCGCCTCGAAGTTGTGGTAGTCGTCCTCGACCTCCGGCCCCTCGACAGACTCGAAGCCGGCACTGGCGAAGAAGGCGGAGATGCGCTCGATGGTCTGCGTCACCGGGTGCAGACCGCCCTGCTGCTGGCCGCGGCCCGGCAGTGTGACGTCGATGGTCTCGCTGGCGAGGCGGGCCTCGACGGCGGCGGTTTCGAGGGCGGTTCTTCTGGCGTCGAAGGCGGCCGCGATCTGGTTCTTCGCCTCGTTGATCTTCGCGCCGAACAGCGGCCGCTCCTCGGGGCTCAGTTTGCCGAGCTGGCTCATCTGCTGGCTGACCGGGCTCTTCTTGCCGAGGTGGTGAGCCTTGGCCTGATCGAGCGCAACCAGATCCGCCGCGCCGGCGCAGGCATCGAGCGCCGCCTGAATGACTGCTTCCAAACTCTCCATGGAAAGCTCCGACCTCTCAGACTGTTGCCAGACAGCACCCGGCGTGGGCGGGGGTGCTGCAATGAAAACGAAAATGAAAAAAGGGAAAGAGCTCGCGCTCTTTCCCTTTTCACTCCGACCATCGGCCCCCGCTCACACGGGGCGACGATCCGGGATTATGCCAGCGCGGCCTTGGCCTTCTCGACGATGGCGGCAAATGCCGGCTTGTCGAAAACAGCCAGATCCGCCAGCACGCGGCGGTCGAGGCCGATGTTGGCCTTGCGCAGACCGGCGATCAGACGGCTGTAGCTCAGGCCGTTGGCGCGGGATGCGGCGTTGATACGCACGATCCACAGCGCGCGGAACTGGCGCTTGCGCTGACGACGGTCGCGGTAGGCATATTGACCGGCCTTGATGACGGCCTGTTTGGCGACACGGAACACGCGCGAGCGTGCTGCGTAGTAGCCTTTGGCCAGTTTCAGTACTTTCTTGTGACGGCGACGCGCGGTCACACCACGTTTTACGCGGGGCATGGAACTATCCTCTCAACGAATTCGAAAAATGACTGCAGCCGGCTCAAACGCCGCCGGCCAACATGCGTTCCACGCGCCCCTGATCGGCTGCCACGACGATGTCGGTGCCGCGCAGCTGGCGTTTGCGCTTGGTGGTCATCTTGGTGAGGATGTGGCTCTTGTTGGCGTGTTTGCGCTTGAAGCCCGCAGCGGTCTTCTTGAAG
Source organism: uncultured Verrucomicrobiaceae bacterium (assembly GCA_964515735.1). Classification (GTDB taxonomy): domain Bacteria; phylum Pseudomonadota; class Gammaproteobacteria; order Pseudomonadales; family CAMLJR01; genus CAMLJR01. The sequence continues at coordinate 14,984 of CAZEVP010000014.1, forward strand.
CGCTTGAACGCCCCGCGATGGTTCTTGATCTTCGGCATTTCTACTTACTCCGCATTCGAAATAATTACAGCAAGTAACTGATATCAGTTACTTTTTCTTTTTCGGGGAAAGCACCATCGTCAGTTGACGACCTTCCATCTTGGGAAATTGCTCAACGGTGCTGATCTCGACGAGGTCGGTTTCGACCCGCTTCAACAGCTCCATGCCAATCTCCTGGTGGGCCATTTCACGACCGCGGAACCGCAGCGTGACCTTGGCCTTGTCCCCATGCTCAAGGAAACGTATCAGGTTGCGTAGCTTGACCTGATAATCCCCCTCTTCCGTCCCTGGTCGAAACTTGATCTCTTTCAGCTGGGTGCGAATCTGGTTCTTCTTCGCGGCCGCCTGCTGCTTCTTGGCCTCGTAGATGAACTTGTTGTAGTTCATCACCTTGCAGACCACCGGATCGGAATCCGCGATCTGCACCAGATCCACCCCTGCCTCTTCAGCAGCGGCGAGCGCGACAGCAATCGGTACGATACCGACCTGATTGCCATCCACCCCAATCAATCGCACTTCGCGTGCCCGGATATCCCCATTCATCAGGGGCCCTTTCTTCTCCGGCGCCTTGCCAGTCATTTCGCGTTTGATTGTCAATTCTCCAAAACGACGCGGCCGCGTCGAGTCGCTTCACCGGCGAGAAGCTCCACACAAGCATCAATGCTCATGGAGCCCAGATCCTCGCCACTGCGCGACCGCACGGCCACCGTCTGTTGCTCGACTTCCCGATCGCCCACCACGAGCAGATAGGGAACCCTCTCAAGAGTGTGGGCGCGGATTTTAAAGCCGATCTTCTCGTTTCTCAAGTCGGCTTCGGCACGGAATCCGTGCTGTTTCAACGTCGCCTCCAGCTGACGGGCGTAATCGGCCTGGGCGTCGGTGATGTTCAGCACCGCCACCTGAACCGGTGCCAGCCACAGCGGGAAGGCGCCCTCGTAGTGCTCGATCAGGATGCCGATGAAGCGCTCCAGCGAGCCGCAGATGGCGCGGTGCAGCATGACCGGCACCTGCCGCGAGCCATCCTCGGCGACGTACTGGGCGTCGAGCCGGCCCGGCATCGAGAAGTCGACCTGGATGGTGCCGAGCTGCCAGACGCGGCCGATGCAGTCCTTCAGCGAGAACTCGATCTTCGGGCCGTAGAAAGCGCCCTCGCCCGGCAGCTCCTGCCACGGCAACCCCTTGGAGTCGAGCGCGTCGGCCAGCGCCTTCTCGGCCTTGTCCCAGCTGTCGTCGCTGCCGACCCGCTGTTCGGGGCGGGTCGACAGCCGGTAGATCACCTCGGTGAAGCCGAAGTCGGCGTAGACCTCGTGCAGGAAATCAATGAAGGAAGCGACTTCCGGCTGGATCTGCTCCTCGGTGCAGAAGATGTGGGCATCGTCCTGCGTGAAGCCGCGCACCCGCATGATGCCGTGCAGAGAACCGGACGGCTCGAAGCGATGGCAGGAGCCGAACTCGGCGAGGCGCAGCGGCAGGTCGCGGTAGCTCTTCAGCCCCTGGTTGTACACCTGCACGTGGCACGGGCAGTTCATCGGCTTGACGGCGTACTGACGCTCGTCCAGCTCCAGCATGAACATGTTGGAGCCGAACTTGTCGGCGTGACCGGAGCGCTGCCACAGCGACAGGTCGACCACCTGCGGCGTGCGGATCTCCTGATAGCCGTGGGCGTTCTGCTGCTCGCGCATGTAGTTTTCGATGGTCTTGTACAGCGTCCAGCCACGCGGGTGCCAGAACACCATGCCCGGCGCCTCTTCCTGCATGTGGAAGAAGTCGAGTTTCTTGCCGATCTTGCGGTGGTCGCGCTTCTCGGCCTCCTCGAGGTGCTGCAGATAGGCCTTCAGCTCCTTCGGATTGGCCCAGGCGGTGCCATAGATGCGGGTCAGCATCTCGTTCTTCGAGTCGCCGCGCCAATACGCGCCGGCCACCTTGGTCAGCTTGAACGTCTTCAGGAAGCGGGTGTTGGGCACGTGCGGACCGCGGCACATGTCCACGTATTCCTCGTGATAGTACAGCCCCATCGCCTTTTCATCGGGCATGTCGTCGATCAGGCGCAGCTTGTAATCCTCGCCGCGGGACTCGAACACCGCGATCACCTCGTCGCGCGGCGTCATCTTCTTGATGACGTCGTAGTCCCGGTCGATCAGCTCGCGCATGCGCTGCTCGATCGCCTCCAGATCCTCTGGCGTGAAGGGGCGCTCGTACCAGATGTCGTAGTAGAAGCCCTCGTCGATCACCGGGCCGATGACCATCTTGGCGCTCGGGTAGAGCTGCTTCACCGCGTGGCCAATCAGGTGGGCGCAGGAGTGGCGGATGATCTCCACCCCTTCGGCATCCTTCGCGGTGATGATGCGCAGCCGGGCATCGCGGTCGATCAGGTCGCAGGCGTCGACCAGCCGGCCGTCGACCTCGCCGGCCACGGTGGCCTTGGCGAGACCGGGGCCGATGTCGGCCGCGACCTGGGCCACGGAAACGGGGGCGTCGAAGCTGCGCTGACTGCCGTCGGGAAGAGTGATTACGGGCATGAAGGCTCCCTGGAATGCCAGTGGTGCCCCCTACGAAAGGGCACGTGATCGGGATGGCATATAAATAAGCAGAAACGGCGCCCGAAGCGCCGCGAGGGCGAAAAGGTACCCGCACCGATTGCCGATGTAAAGCGAGGCGCCGCGTCAGGCGGCGCGATGAAAGATTTCGCCCTTCTGCGGAGCGGCCCCCTGCTCGAAGCGCGCCAGCAACGCCCGCTCGCGCTCACGCGCCGCCGCCATCGCCTTCTGTTTGACCGGCCCGAAGCCGCGTATCGCCAGCGGCAGCGCGGCGACCTCCTCGGCCAGCGCCAGATTGCCGCGGTCCAGCCCTGCCAGCAGCCGCTCCAGCATCACCTCGTAATCGGCGACCAGCTGGCGCTCGGCGCGCCGTTCCGCGCTGTGGCCGAACGGGTCGAACGGTGTGCCACGCAGGAATTTCAGTTTCGCCAGCACACCGAACAGCGGCTGGATCCAGCCCGGCAGCGCGTACTTGCGCGGCCGCCCGGTGTCGGGATCGACGCGCGCGAACAGCGGTGGCGCCATGTGGAACTGCAGCGCGTAGTCGCCGCTGAAGATCTCGGTCAGACGGCGCTGGAATTCGCCGTCGCTGTAGAGTCGCGCCACCTCGTACTCGTCCTTGCAGGCCATCAGTTTGTAGAGGCTGCACGCCACCGCCTTCGTCAACAGCGGTTCCTCGCCCGCTCGCAGCAGCCGCTGCTCGGCCCGTCGCACGCGCTCGACCCGATCGCGGTAGCGGTCGGCATAGCGCACGTCCTGGTAAGCGACCAGACGACGGTGGCGATCGGCGACGATGTCGTCGAGCCGCTGCAGTGGTTGCCACGGCTCACCACCCTGTCCCGCCAGCTCAGCGACGCGCTGCGGTTCGACGGCGGCGCGGCGCCCCCACAGAAAGGCGCGCTGGTTGAACTCGATGGCGACGCCGTTCAACTCGATCGCCCGGGCGATGGCGTCGGCGCCGACCGGCACCAGCCCGCGCTGCCAGGCGACACCGAGCAGGAACAGGTTGGCGCCGATCGAGTCGCCGAGCAGCGCGTGCGCCAGCGCCGTGGCGTCGAGAAAGTGCGCTCTGTCGTCGCCGCCAACCTCAGCCGCGATCGCCGCCCGCATCGCGCCAGCCGGGAAGATCGCATCGGGGTCGCGCACGAATTCGGCAGTCGGCACCGCGGCGTCGTTGACCACCGCATACGAGCGCTCGGCATTGGCGCGCGCCAGCGCTTCGCTCGATGCCGCCACGGCGAGATCGCAGCCGAGCAGCAGGTCGGCATCGCCGGCCGGGATGCGCACGGCGTGAATGTCGGACTGCCGCGCCGCGATGCGAACGTGGCTGACGACGGCGCCGAACTTCTGCGCCAGCCCGGTCTGGTTCATCGTCGCGCAGCCCTTCCCTTCCAGATGCGCCGCCATCGCCACCAGCGCGGCGACGGTCAGCACACCGGTGCCACCGACACCGGCGACGACGATGTTCCACGGCCGTTCCAGCGCCGGCAGCACCGGCAGCACCGGCTCGGGCAGCGCGAAATCGTCGTCGGCCACCACTGCTTCCGGTTTACGTAAACCACCACCGTGCACGGTGACGAACGCCGGGCAGAATCCGTCGAGGCAGCTGTAGTCCTTGTTGCAGGCATCCTGATCGATCTGACGTTTACGTCCGAGTTCGGTCTCCAGCGGCAGCACCGACAGGCAGTTCGAGGCGCGGCTGCAGTCGCCACAGCCCTCGCAGACGGCCGCATTGATGAAGACCCGCTTCGACGGATCGGCCAGCTCGCCGCGCTTGCGCCGGCGCCGCTTCTCCGCGGCGCAGGTCTGCACGTAGATCAGCACGCTGACGCCGCGGGTTTCGCGCAGCTCACGCTGCAACGCATCGAGGCGGCGACGATGATTCAGCGACATCCCCGCCCGCTTCGGCACGATCGCCTTCAGCGGCGCGATGTCGTCGCTGACGACGGCGATGCGCCGCACCCCCTCGCCGAGCAACTGCTGGATCAACTGATCGACCGACAGCTTGCCGTCGAGCGGCTGACCGCCGGTCATCGCCACCGCGTCGTTGTAGAGCAGCTTGAAGGTGATATTGACGTCAGCGGCAACGGCCTGACGGATGGCGAGGATGCCGGAATGGAAGTAAGTGCCGTCACCGAGGTTCTGGAACACATGCGGCGCATCGGTGAAGAACGACTGGCCGATCCAGGTCACGCCCTCGCCGCCCATTTGTGTGAACGTCAGCGTCGGGCGATCCGGCATCCAGGTCGCCATGTAGTGGCAGCCGATGCCGCCCATCGCATGGCTGCCCTCCGGCACCTGCGTCGACGTGTTGTGCGGGCAGCCCGAGCAGTAGTGCGGCACGCGCTCGACCAGACCGCCGCGCGACGACAGGCTGCGCTCCTTGTCGGCGAGAAAGCGCAGCCGCTTCTCGATCGTCGCGCTGGTGTAGAAACGGCCGATGCGCGCGGCGATGGCGCGCGCCACCTGCGCCGGCGTCAGCTCGCCGCTGTTCGGCAGCAGGTCGCGGCCCTGTTCGTCGAACTCGCCGACGACGCGCGGACGCTCGTCGACCGGCCAGTTGTAGAGCTGGCTGGTCAGCTGGTCCTCGATGATCGAGCGCTTCTCCTCGACCACCAGAATCTCTTCGAGGCCACGCGCGAAGGCGTGCGTCGTCACCGGCTCCAGCGGCCAGCTCATGCCGACCTTGTAGACGCGCAGTCCGATCCTTCCCGCCTCCTGCTCGTCGATGCCGAGATCGTCGAGCGCCTGCATCACGTCGAGCCACGACTTGCCGCTGGTGATGATGCCGAGCCGCGGCCGCGCGCTGTCGATGACGATGCGGTTGAGCCGGTTGACGCGGGCGAACTCGCGCGCCGCGTAGATCTTGTACTTGTTGAGGCGCCGCTCCTGGTCGAGCGGTTTGTCGGGCCAGCGCGCGTGCACGCCGTCCGGCGGCAGCTCGAAGCCATCGGGGATGACGATGTCGACGCGGTGCGGATCGATCTGCGCCGAGATCGCCGAATCCATGTTGTCGGTGATCGCCTTCAGCGCCACCCAGCAACCCGAGTAGCGGGACAGCTCCCAGCCATAGATGCCGAGGTCGAGCACCTCCTGCACGCTGGCCGGCGCCAGCACCGGAATCGATGCGGCGATGAACAGATGATCGGACTGGTGCGGCAACGACGACGACTTGGCGCCGTGGTCATCGCCGCAGATCGCCAGCACGCCGCCGTAGCGCGAAGTGCCGAAGGCGTTGGCGTGGCGGATCGCGTCCATGCTGCGATCGACACCCGGCCCCTTGCCGTACCACATCGCGAACACGCCGTCGTAGCGCGCGCCGTCGAACAGGTTGACCTGCTGGCTACCCCAGACGGCTGTGGCGCCGAGGTCCTCGTTGATGGCCGGCAGGAAGCGGATGTTGTGGCGCTCGAGGAACGGCCGCGCCGCCCACAGCGTCTGGTCGAGCGCGCCGAGCGGCGAGCCGCGATAGCCGGAGATGAAGCCGGCGGTGTTGAGACCGCGCTCGACGTCACGCTGGTGCTGCAGCATCGGCAGCCGCGCCAGTGCCTCGATGCCGGTCATGTAGGCGCAGGTGGCATCGAGCGCCCATTTGTCGTCGAGCGACATCCTTGCGAGTGGAACCGTCTGCGCGCTCATGGCTGCCCTCCGGCCCGAAACGGGTTGCTGACTGCTTACCGTTTGACCACAAGCCTAATCGGGAGGGTGCGCAATTTTTATGCAATCAGCGCGACAAATCGGCGCCCTTCTGCATTACTTATTCACATTTCAGCCCAATGAGGGGCCAGATCATGCCGATCGATGCGAACCCGGCGCTCGATGCCCGGGACATCCAGATACTGGAGCTGTTGCAGAGCGATGCCGGCCTGACCAGCACCGACATCGCCAAGCGGCTGCACCTGTCGCAATCGCCGTGCTGGCGGCGCATCAACCGGATCGAACAGGCCGGCCTGATCCGGCGCCGGGTGGCGCTGCTGGATCGGGAGAAACTGGGGATGGAGGTGGTGGTGTTCGCGACGATCGGCCTGTCGGCGCACGGCCGCACGCAACTGCAGGGCTTCGAGCAGGAGATCGCGCGGCACCCGGAGGTGGTCGAGTGCTACACGATGACCGGGGCGTGGGATTACATGCTGAAGATCGTCACCCGCGACGTGCGCCATTACGAGCGCTTCATCCGCGAGCATCTGCTGGCGATGCCGGCGATCCGCGAGATGCACTCGCACATCGCCGTCACCGAGATCAAGAATTCGACCGAGTTGCCGTTGGGAACTCAGCTCCGTTGAGAGCCCGCCAACTCAAATCTCTTCTCACCAAGACCCGGGGCCTCAGTGTGGCAGTCCGTGCCGGGGGTGACTCCAGCACCGGCGCAAGTACATCCCTGTAGCCTGCGTCGGAGACGTCCTGTCTCCGACGCTGCTGGAGTCACCCCCGGCACGAACTGCTTCAGCGTCCTGCCAGTACCAATTTGAGCTGGCTGCGAGGATTAGGGGGGACTCAAAGTTCCAACAGCGACAGCTGCTGCCCGCGCGCCTTCTTGCCGCCGGTCGCCACGCCCATCGCATCGAGGCAGCGCTTCTCGGCCGCGCGCAGCTCGACCTGCAGCTCGGCGATGTCATCGAGCTGCTGTTTCAGCAGCGCCTGCTGGCGCTCGATGTTCTGCAGCCACTCCTGCAACTGCTTCACCGGCACCGTCTCGTGCTCGCAGGCGTGCATGATGCCGCGCGCCTCCTCGATCGAGAAACCAAGCCGGCGCCCCTTCAATATCAGCGCCAGCCGCAGCCGGTCGGCCACCGAGAAGATGCGGCGCGTCCCCTGCCGCTTCGGCGACAGCACTCCCTTCTCTTCATAGAAACGGATGGTGCGGGTGGTGACATCGAACTCTTTGGAGAGATCGGAGATGGAGTAGGTCGTGGCCACGATTTATTCCATTGACGTGAACGGCAAATTCGAGGCGCGCATGTTGACGTAAACGGGAAGCAATGAAAAGGCATGGCGTGAGCGGCTGGCTGCGAGGTAATTCCCGAATATCAGGCCTACACTGCTGAGCTACCGCGACAGCAGCCCTCAACACCCTTCGAACGGATCGATCGCCCGATGCAACGTTGTTCCGCCGCAAGCCCCTTGCAGCGCGCCCTGGTTGCCGCAGCTCTCCTCTCCACCCTTTCGGCCACGCAGGCGCAACAGCTGTTTCTCGGTGACAAACCCGCCGAACCGGCAGCCGAATCGCGCAAGGCCGAACAGGCGCGCGGCCTGCTGGAACCGCAAGCCGAAGCGCTGCTCTCCAGCCAGATCGCGGCGCGCGTACTCGAACTGCCGTTCGACGCGGGCGATGCCTTTGCCAAGGGGGCGGTACTGGCGCGGCTCGACTGCAACATCTACGAGGCGCAGAACGCCGCCGCCCGCGCCGAGGTCAACGCCGCCCGCGTCAAGCTCGAAAGCGACCGCGAGCTGGCGCGGCTGAACTCGATCGGCGTGCTGGAGGTGCAGCTCTCCGAAGCCAGATTGCGCAAGGCCGAGGCCGAACAGAAGGTCAATCAGGTGTTCACCGAGCAGTGCGTGATCCGCGCGCCGTGGGCCGGCCGTGTGGTCGAGCGCCGGGTCAACGCCTTCGAGAGCATCGCCCCCAACACGCCGCTGCTCGCCATCGTCGCGCAGGCCGCGCCGGAGATCCGGCTGATCGTGCCGTCGACGTGGCTGCCGCGACTGCGCCCCGGCACCGCGTTCCGCTTCCGCATCGACGAAACCGGCGTCGAACTGCCGGCGACCGTCAGCGCCGTCGGCGCCCGCATCGATGCCGTCAGCCAGACCGTACCGCTGCGCGCCCGCTTCGACGGCGAGCCGGCCGGCCTCGTCGCCGGCATGAGCGGCACAGCTCTGTTCAACGGCACACCATGACCGCCCCCACGCCACCGCTGCAGACGGCCCAGCTCTTCTCCAGCTTCCTGCAGCTGGAGCACGCCGCCCGCGCCGCCGAAACGCCCGAGGCGCTGCGCTTCGCGATGGTCAACGACGGCCGCCGGCTGTTCCAGTTCCGGCAGGCGGCGCTGGCGCTGTTCACGCCATCACGCAAGGCGAGAGTCGAAGCGGTAGCCGGCGTCGCGCTGCTCGACCGCAACGCGCCGTTCCTGCTGTGGCTGGAAAGCGTGCTGACGCAGCTCGCCGCGCGCGAGGGCAGCAAGGATGTGCAACCGATCGACCCGCAGTGGCTCGATGCGCGCGAACGCGCCGACTGGGCCGAATGGAGCGCACCGCACGCGCTGTGGATTCCGCTGCCCGGCCGCGACGGCAGCGCGCTCGGCGTGCTCTGGTTCACCCGCGACCAGCCGTGGAGCGAAGCCGAGACACTGCTGCTGGCGCAGCTGGCCGACTGCTATGCCCACGCCTGGCAGGCACTGACCAGCGCGCGCGGCGGCAGCCGGCGCCGGTCGCTGCCACGGCGCAAATACCTGATCGGCGGCGCGCTGACACTGCTCGCGCTGCTGGCGTTGCCGGTGCCACAGTCGGCGCTGGCGCCGGCGCAGGTGGTCGCCTCCGAACCGACGCTGGTGGCGGCGCCGCTGGATGGCGTCATCGCCGCCTTCGCCGTCGAGCCGAACCAGCCGGTGGCCGCCGGGCAGGAGCTGCTGCGTTTCGACGACACCACGCTGCGCAGCCAGCGCGACATCGCCAGACGCACGCTCGACGTGGCGCAGGCCGAACTGCACCGCGCCAGTCAGGGCGCCTTCACCGACCGCGAATCGTCGGCGCAGCTGGCGCTGCTGCAATCGCGGGTGAAACTGCGCCAGAGCGAACTCGACTACGCCGAGGCGCTGCTGCAGCGCGTCGTCGTGCGCGCCGAGCGCGCCGGCATCGCCATCTTCGGCGACGCGCAGCAGTGGATCGGCCGCCCGGTGCGCACCGGCGAGCGCATCCTGCAGCTGGCCGAGCCACAGCGCGCCGAACTGCGCATCGAACTGCCGGTCGGCGCCGCGCTGACGCTGCAGCCGGGCGCCGACATCGAACTGTTTCTCGACAACAGCCCGCTGCGCTCGCGCGATGCGACGCTGACGCTGGCCAGCTACGAGGCGGAGAGCACGCCGGACGGCACCCTCGCGTTCCGGCTGCAAGCCGATTTCGACGATGGCGAGGAGATTCCGCGCATCGGCCTGCGTGGCACCGCCAAGGTCTACGGCGAGCGCAGCTCGCTGTTCATGTACCTGTTCCGGCGGCCGCTGTCGGCGCTGCGTCAGGGGCTCGGGCTGTGACGGCCGCCGTCGCCGCGCGCGGTGCCGGCGCCGCCGAGGCGTTGCCAGCGCTGCGCGACGACCTGCGCCTCTACCCCGGCGCGCCGGCGGCCGACGGCTCGCCGAGCTGGACGCTGTACGACCCGGTGCGCGGCCGCTATTTCCAGCTCGGCCACCTCGCCTTCCAGCTGCTGCGCCACTGGCCGCTCGGCGAACCGGCGCGCGTGGCGCGGGCGGTCGAGCGCGACAGCGGGCTGGAGGTAGACACGGAAACGCTGCAGGAGATGGTGCTGTTCCTGCGCGCCAACAATCTGGTCGCCGGCGACGCCGCCGGCCAGCTCGCCAGCTACCGCGCGCAGGTCGATGCCAGCCGCCTCGGCTGGTGGAAGTGGCTGCTGCACAACTATCTGTTCATTCGCATTCCGCTGGTGCGGCCAGACCGCTTTCTCGATCGCACGCTGCCGTGGGTGCGGCCGCTGCTGAGCCGGCGCTTCCTGTTGCTGGTGGTCGGCCTTGGCCTGCTCGGCCTGTTCCTGGCGGCGCGGCGCTGGGATGAATTCACCCACACCTTCCTGCACTTCTTCTCGTTACAAGGGGCCGTGACGCTGGCCGTGACGCTGGCCTTCGCCAAGGTGCTGCACGAACTCGGCCACGCTTACATGGCCAAGCGCTTCGGCTGCCGCGTGCACAGCATGGGCATCGCCTTTCTGGTGATGTTTCCGGTGCTGTTCACCGATGTCACCGATGCCTGGCGCCTGACCTCGCGGCGGCAGCGGCTGCTGATCGGCGCCGCCGGCATGTTGACCGAGCTGTGTCTGGCGCTGCTGGCGACGCTGCTGTGGAGCTTTTTGCCGGACGGTCCGCTGCGCAGCGTCTGCTTCATGCTCGCCACCGTCACCTGGGTGACGACGCTGGCGGTGAACCTGAACCCGATGATGAAGTTCGACGGCTATTTCCTGCTGTCGGATCTGCTCGGCATCCAGAACCTGCAGGAGCGCGCCTTCGCGCTGGCGCGCTGGCAGCTGCGCGAATGGCTGTTCGGTTTCGGCGAAACGGCGCCGGAAGCGGTGTCGGCGCGCCAGCAGCGGCTGATGCTGGGCTGGGCCTACGCCACCTGGGTGTGGCGCTTCTTTCTGTTCCTCGGCATCGCGCTGCTGGTCTATCACGCCTTCTTCAAGGCGCTCGGCATCGTGCTGATGGCGGTGGAGCTGGCTTGGTTCATCGCGCGCCCGCTGCAGCGCGAACTGGCCGAGTGGTGGCGCCGGCGTGACGAGCTGCGCTGGAACCGCCGCACCACCGCCACGCTGGCGGCGCTGTGCGGCGCGGTCGCGCTGCTGCTGGTGCCGTGGCAGAGCCGCGTCAGCGTGCCGGCGGTGCTGGAGGCGGCGGAGTTCGCCGCGCTCTACCCGCCCGCCAGCGCGCAGATCGACAGCGTGCACGTTCGCGCCGGCGAACGCGTGCAGGCCGGGCAGCTGCTCTATCAACTGCGCGCGCCCGATCTCGAACAGCAGCTGGCGCAGGTCGGCGGCGAGATCGAGCTGGCACAGCGGCTGATCCTGCGGCAGGCGGCCAGCCCGGAGACGCTGGGCCAGCTCGGCGTGCTGGAGCAGCAGCTCGCCACCGGCGTCGCGAGCTATCGCGGATTGCAGGCGCGCATCGAGCGACTGCAGGTGCGCGCGCCGGTCGCCGGCGTGCTGCGCGACGTGCCGAGCGGCCTCGCGCCGGGGCTGTGGATCAACGAGACGGTGCTGCTCGGCCGCGTCGTCGCGCCGCAGCGGGCGCGGCTGCGCGGCTTCGTCGCCGGCGAGGAGCTGGAGCGCATCGAAGCCGGCGCCGGCGGGCGCTTCTATCCCGAGGACCCGACGTTGTCGTCACTGCCGCTGGTCGTCGACCGGATCGAAACCGCCGGCGTGCAGAACATCGACACGCCCTACCTCAGCTCCAGCCACGGCGGCGCCATCGCCGTGCGCGAGGACCGCGAACGCGGCGCGATACCGACCGACGCGCAATACCGGGTCGCGATGACGGCCAGCGCCGGCGCGCCCGATCAGGTAGTGCGCGGCACGGCCCGGATCGAGGCCGGACGCATCAGCCCGCTGCAGCGGCTGTGGCGCACCGCCGCCGGCATCGCGATCAAGGAGAGCGGGTTCTGAACGGTGCGGCGCACACACCGGATGACGACATACCGTCACATCACCCGACACCGGCCACGCAGCGTCGATATTCGCCAGAAAGTCGTCACCAAAAATATCGCGGTAGCTCTGTGATCCAGATCAAACCCGCTGCTAAAGTTGCCGCGAACCCAATACGACCAGACATTGCAAACAGAAGAAGAATCGTCGCTGGCCGGGCTTCCATCCCGTCGACCTTCTCTTTACCAGCAATCCATCGATCATCAGCGCACTGGATCGTGCACCACTGATTTCGTTTTCACGCCGAGGATGCCATGAAACCGTTCGATCGCTCCCGCCCGTCCACGCCCTCCCGCCACGGCGAATCCCGCAACCGAACCAGCGGCAAGCGCAGCGCACGCAGTCCGCTGTTGCTGGCGCTGGAGCCACGCTTCCTGCTCGACGCGGCGGCGGTCGCCACCGGCGCCGAGGCTGCGGCCGATCAGGCGGCGCAGCAGGCCGCCGCGCAGATGGCGCAGGGCGATGGCGATCACGGCGCGAATGGCAGTGATGGATTCGAAGCGCAGGCACTGACAATCGCGCCGGGCAGCGAACGGCGCGAGATCGTCTTCATCGATGGCAACGTGCGGAACTACCAGCAACTGGTCGCCGGTCTGGCAGCCGGTACCGAAGTGGTGGTGCTGGATGGCAGTCAGGACGGCCTGCAACAGATGGCCGACTACCTGCAAGGGCGCAGCGATATCGATGCGCTCCACATCCTGAGCCACGGCGATGCCGGAAAAATCCAGTTGGGCAACCAGTGGCTCGATAGCCAGCAGTTGCAGGCCCGCTCCGACCTGCTGGCCGCCATTGGCGAATCTCTCGACGAAAACGGCGACATCCTGCTCTACGGCTGCAATGTCGGCGCCGATACCGTGGGCATCGACTTCATCGGCTCGCTGGCCGCAGCAACTGGCGCCGATGTCGCCGCTTCCACCGATGCAACCGGTACCGCCGAGAGGAATGGCAACTGGATTCTGGAAGCGCAAGCGGGCTCGATCGAAGCCCCTGCGCTGGTGCTGGGTTCCTACTCGGAACTGCTTGCCGCGTTCAATGACGACATGAACAATTCGGGTGGAAACGGTACGAGTTTCACCCGCATCCTGTCAGGGGTTTCCTACACCTATACCTTCACGGCACAAGGCGATGGTGGCGACCTGGCCTACGAGAGCCAGTTTGGCGCCGGAAACTCCGCATCCATGTCGATGATGTCATCCACAGCGAACCTAACTACGACAGAGCGGGTGACGATTACCCGTACCGATCTCGCAGACTTTACCTTCAACGGCATCTATCTCGACAACCCAAACCCCGAGAGCGTCACCGTCGCTGGCTACCTTGATGGCGTGATCGTGGGCGCAGCCCAGTCGATGGGCTCGGGGGCCGGCCTCTTGAACTTTGGCGGTATCCGCGTAGATGAAGTCCGCATTACCTCGCTCGACTTCTTTGGGCTGGCGATCGACAACTTCGCAGGCGATACCGCGCCCCCCAACACCGCCCCCACCATCACCAACCTCAACGGCGACAGCGTCGCCTGGGCCGGTGTCGGCAACACGGTGACGCTGGATGCCGGCGGCAACGCCGTTCTCGGCGATGCCGAACTGGGCGCGCTCAACGGCGGCAACGGCAACTGGTCCGGCGCCAGCCTGACGGTGCGGCACCCAACCACCACCAGCACCGCCGACATCTTCGGCTTCAACACCTCGGGCGCGCTGTTCACCGTCAGCGGCAACAACCTGCAGTCGGGCGGCCAGACCTTCGCCACCTTCACCAGCAGCGGCGGTGTGTTGACCGTCAACTTCACCAGCAGCGGCACCGCGGCCACCACCGCGCTGGTCAACCACGTCGCGCAGCGCATCACCTACCGCAACGACACGCCGGCCGGCGACGCCGCCATCCGCTTCGCCCTGAACGACGGCACCGACACCGCCACGGCCGATGTCGTCGTCACCACCAATACCATCTACGTCACCAACGCCACCGACACCACGACAATCGACCGCAGCAACGGTGTCAGCTTCAGCGAGGCGATCGCCATCGCCGCCGCCGATGTCACCGGCAGCCAGACCATCGTTTTCGACAGTGCACTGGCGGGCCAGACCCTCTCGCTCTCCGGCAACGTCGCGATCAACGAGAGCCTGACGCTGAACCTCGATGCGGCGAGCGGCGTCACGCTGTCCGGCGGCTCGCTGTCGATCGGCAACGGTTTCAACCTGCTCGTCACCAACGGCAGCGGCGACACCGCCACGATCGCCACCACGCTGACCGGATCGGGCGGCGTGGCCATGACCGGCAGCGGCACGCTGACGCTGAGTGGAAACAACAGTTACACCGGCGCGACCAATGTGGTGAATGGAACACTGTCGATCGGCAGTGACAGCAACCTCGGCAGCGGCACGGTCTCTGTGGCCTCAACACTGCGGGTCACCGGCACGACGACCATCGACAACAACATCAACCTCAGCATCGGGGACATCGACACATCGGCCACCACCACGCTATCCGGCGTCGTCAGCGGCTCGATCCTGCGCAAGCTCGGAACGGGCACGCTGATCCTGTCCGGCAACAATACGTATACCGGCACCACCTCCGTCGAAGCCGGCACGTTGCAGGTCACCGGCAGCACTGCCGGCGCGACCAGCGTCAGCAACGGCGCGACGCTGGCAGGAACCGGCACGCTCGGCGGTGCCGTGACCGTCAACAACGGCGGCACCCTCGCGCCCGGCAACAGTGGTGTCGGCGCGCTGACGATCAACGGCAACCTGACAATGAACGCCGGCAGCACGCTGGCGGTCGAGATCAACGGCACCACGGCCGGCAGCGGCTACGACCAGGTGATCGTCAACGGCACGGTGAACGTGTCGAACGCGACCATCGCCGCCACCCACGGCTACGCGCCGGGCAGCAACGACAGTTACACGATCATCGCCAACGACCTGGCCGATGCCGTCACCGGAACGTTCAGCGGCGTGGCCGAGAGCGGCACGATCACCGCCGGCGGCAACGGCACGGTGCTGACCGCCAGCTACGCCGGTGGCACCGGCAACGACATCACGCTGACGGCGCCCCACATCAACTCGGTGCCACTCGTTACCACCAGCGGTGGCTCCAGCAGTTTCACCGAGGGCGACAGCAGCACGGTGATCGACTCCGGGCTCACCCTGAGCGACCCGGACAACAGCACCCTGTCCAGTGCCACGGTCTCCATTACCGGCAACTTCCAGCCTGGCGCCGACGTGCTGATCTTCGTCAACGATGGCAGCACCATGGGCAACATCACCGCCAGCTACGATGCCGGAACCGGCGTGCTGACGCTGACCTCCGCAGGCGCCACGGCCACCCTCGCCCAGTGGCAGGCGGCCCTGCGTTCGGTGACTTACAGCAATAGCAGCGATGCCCCCGGCACCGCCAACCGCACGATCAGCTTCATCGCCAACGATGGCCAGGACGACAGTACGGCCGCCACCAGGACCGTCAGCGTGACGGCCGTCAATGACGCCCCGCAGATCACGGCTCCCGCAACCATCGGCGTCACCGAAGACATGCCCGGCGCTATTACCGGCATCAGCTTCAGCGATGTCGACGCCGGTAGCGCCAACGTCACTGTCACCCTGTCGATCGGCTCCGGCACCCTGTCCGCGGTCAGCGGCGGCGGTGTCACTGTCGGCGGCACCGCGTCAGCGTTGACCCTGACCGGCAGTATCGCCGACATCAACAGCTTCATCGCCGGCAGCAACCTCAGCTTTACCACCGCAGCCAATGCCACCGCCGATGTGACCCTGACGGTGAACATCAACGACGGCGGCAACACCGGTAGCGGCGGTGCCGAGAATGCCAGCGAAACCATCACGCTACAGGTTGCCGCGGTCAACGACGCACCGACGATCACCGCACCAGGCTCCATCGCCATCACCGAAGACATTCCCGGCGCATTGACCGGTATCTCGTTCACCGATGTCGACGCTGGCAGCGGCAATGTGACGGTGACCTTCTCGGTACCCAGCGGCACACTCAGCGCCACCAGTGGCAGCGGCGTCACCGTTGGCGGTACCGCCAGCGCTCTGACCCTGACCGGCAGCCTTGCCGACATCAATGCCTTCATCGCCGCATCCGGCATCAGTTTCACCACCGCCAGCAACGCCACTGCCAACGTCACGCTGACCGTCACGATCGACGATGGCGGCAACACCGGCAGCGGTGGCGCGCAAACCGATACCACCACCGTGACCCTCACGGTCACTGCCGTGAACGACGCACCGGTCAACTCGATACCCACTGCGCAGGACGTCGATCAGGACGACGACCTGGTATTCAACAGCGGCAATGGCAACCTGATCAGCATCAGCGACGTGGATGCCGGCGGCGGCACCGTGCGGGTGACACTCACCGCCACCAACGGCCTGATCAGCCTCGGCGGCACCAGCGGGCTGGTGTTCTCGGTCGGCGACGGCACCAGCGACGCCACCATGACCTTCGACGGCACCATCGCCGATATCAACAACGCCTTGAACGGCCTGGTGTTCTCGCCGACCGGCGGCTACAACGGCCCGGCCAGCCTGCAGATCACCACCAACGACCTGGGCAACAGCGGCAGCGGCGGCGCGCAGACCGACACCGACACCATCAGCATCACGGTCAACAGCCTCATCCCACGCGTCACCGATGTCAGCGCCAGCACGGCAGACGGCCTCTACAAAGTGGGCGATACCATCACTGTCACCGTCACCTTCAGTGAAGCGGTCACGGTCGATACGACGGGGGGCATTCCCACACTGCTGCTGGAGACCGGCAGTGTCGACCGCCTCGCCACCTACGTTTCCGGCTCCGGCGGCAACACACTGACGTTCATTTACACGGTGCAATCCGGCGATCTCAGCGCCGATCTGAATTACCAGACCACGGCGGCCCTCTCGCTCAATGGCGCGACCATTCGCAACGCCAGCAACGATGCCGCGCTGACCCTGCCCTTTCTGGGCGACGCCAACTCACTGGCTGGCAACAAAGCGATCGTCATCGACGGCGTCGCCCCTCTCGTCGGCTCGGTCAGCGTCCCGGCCGATGGCACCTACGTGGCCGGGCAGGACCTCGATTTCACCGTCAACCTCAGCGAGAGCGTCACGGTCGACACCAGCGGCGGCACGCCGCGCATCGCCATCACCCTCGATACCGGCGGCACCGTCTACGCCGACTACCTGTCCGGCTCGGGCACCAGCGCCCTGCTGTTCCGCCTCACCGTCGCCAGCGGCCAGGCCGACAGCAACGGCATCACCGTCGGCAACGCCATCCAGGTCAACGGTGGCAGTATCCGTGACACCGCCGGCAACGACATCGTCGCCGTGCTGAACAGCATCGGCGCCACCGGCGACGTCAGGGTCGACGCGCTGCCGCCGACCGCCACCATCACCGTCGCCAACACGCAGCTCGACGCCGGGCAGTCCACCACCGTCACCATCGTCTTCAGCGAAGCCGTCACCGGTCTCTCGCTCGACGACTTCAACGTCGACAACGGCACGCTCTCCAATCTCATCTCCAGCGATGGCGGCACCACCTGGACCGCCACGCTGACACCGCTGGCCGGCGTCGCCGATGCCACCAACCTCATCACCCTCGACAACACCGCCGTGACCGACGCCGCCGGCAACGCCGGCACCGGCACCACCCTCTCCAACAACTACGCCATCGACTCCACACCGCTCGGCGCCACCATCGCCGTCGCCGACACCGCACTCATTGTCGGCGAAACCTCGACCGTGACGATCGTCTTCAGCAAGGCCGTCGGCAGCCTGTCACCGGCCGATTTCACTGTCGACAACGGCACGCTCGGCAACTTCAGTTCGAACGACGGCGGCATCACCTGGACGGCGACGCTGACGCCGACCGCCAACATCGAAGACAGCAGCAACGTCATCGCGCTGCGCCTCGGCGGCAACCCGATCGCCACGTCCAACGCCTACGCCATCGACACGCTGCGGCCCAGTGCGACCATCACCCTCGACGATACCGCGCTCGCCACCGGCGATACCGCGACGGTAACGATTGCGTTCACCGAAGCCGTCACCGGTCTGACGCTCGACGACTTCTCGGTACAGGGCGGCGCGCTCTCCAATCTCGTCAGCAGCGACGGCGGCCGCACCTGGAGCGCCACACTGACACCGGCCGCCGATATCGACAGCAGCGGCAATCGCATCGCTCTGAACCTGAACGGCATCGCCGACGCAGCCGGCAACCGCGGCGACGGCAGCGTGCAATCCGACAGCTATGCCGTCGACACCAGCGCGCCGCGCTACACCATCGCGGCCGGCGCGAGCAGCCGCGGCGAGGTGCAGTTCGCCGTCACTTTCTCCGAGCCGGTCGAACACGTCGATGCCGGCGATTTCGCGCTCTTCCACAGTGGCAGCATCGGTGGCGAGATTGCCGGCATCGCCCGTGTCGACGACCACACCTGGATCATTACCATCGGCGGCGTTACCGGCGCCGGCACACTGACGCTCGATGTCGCCGCCGGCAGCGACATCGCCGACCGCGTCGGCAACCCGCTCGCCACCGGCAGCGGTGCCAGCCACACCGTGACGCTGCCTCCGCCTCCGCCGCTGCCCGAACCGCCGCCGCCCATCTCCACTGGCATCGGCTCGCAATTCACCGTGCCGTCGCTGACCGGCAACTTCGAGGTGCCCTCGCTGGCCATACCCTCGCCGCTGCTGACCGTGACCGGCAGCGCTTCCAACAGTCTGCTGACAGGCTTCGCTTCGCCAGCCACCGGCGGCAACGCCCTCGGTACCAGCGCGCCGCCGAGCCTGGTCACCGCACCGCTGGTCAGCGGCAACGGCTCGACCTTCACCGCCGCCAGCGAAGCGCCGGGGCTGACGCCACCGAACAACCTGACGCTGCCACTCGACTCGATGTCGGCGAGCTTCATTCAGACTGGCGAGAGCACTTCCGGCAGCAGCCTGCAGGCGACGCCCGATCTTGGCCGCCACGCCTTCGCCGCCGGCCAGCCGCTGACAGTGACGCTGCCGCGCGGCACCTTCACCCACGATGATGCCAGCGCGCTGATCACCGTCACCGCGCGCCTCAAGGACGGCCGCCCGCTGCCGAACTGGCTGCGCTTCGATCCGCGCACCGGCACGCTGTCGGGGCAACCGCCAGCCGGCTATCGCGGCACGCTGCAGATCGAACTGACCGGCCGCGACAGCCGTGGCAACCAAGTCTCCAGTTCACTGCAGATCGACGTGCGCGACGCGCGGCCGCCGCAGGCCGAACACGCGCCGGTGACGATCGATCGCTTCACCGCGCTGTGGCAGGCGCTGGGGCGTGAGCGTGCCGGGATCGACAGCCATGAGCGGGCCGAAATCAACGGCATCGATACACCGTCAGCCCTGCCCGGCTTCGCCGCCCAGCTCGCGGCCGAAGCCAGTGCCGTCGAACGCGAGGCCGCGCGCCTCGCCGACGCGCTGCAGCGACATCTGGCCGATGCATGACGAGCGACGTCGATGACGAACAACTCTTCATGACGGCCGGATCACACGACGACCGGCTTACCGTAACGACCACTTTTGCGACAGCTACCTTCTGACAACCTGATCGAGGCGAACAACTTGAACAAGACACCCTCTTTCCAACCGCGCCGTCTGCACCTGGCCATCACCACCCTCTCCGCCGCCCTGTTCATCGCCGGCTGCGCCGTGCAGCCGCAGCCGTTGAAGATCGACGAGGCACAACAGCGCGTCAGCAGCGACCTGCAGGCCATGTTCGACGCGCAGGAGCCGCTGAGCGGACCGCTGACGCTCGAACAAGCGCAGGCGCGCGCGATCAAGTACAACCTCGAAGGCCGGCTGCGGCTGATGGAACAGGCGCTGGCGATGGGTCAGCTCGACGTCGCCCGCTACGACATGCTGCCGCGCATCGCCGCCAGCGCCGGCTACGCCGGGCGCTCCAACGTCAGCGCCTCGTCCAGCGAGAGCGTGCTGACCCGCACCCAGTCGCTCGAACCCTCCACATCTCTTGACGACAACCGCCGCGTCGCCGACCTGACCGTGGCCTGGAACGTGCTCGACTTCGGTGTCAGCTACGTCACCGCCAAGCAGCACGCCGATCGCGCGTTGATCCTGCAGGAGCGCCGTCGCAAGGCGGTGCAGAACATCATGCAGCAGGTCAACGCCGCCTGGTGGCGCGCGGTGGCCGCCGAGCGCCTGCTCGGCCGCATCGACCCGCTGCTCGAACGCGTGCGCGCCGCCCGCGACGACAGTGCCGCCATCGCCGACCGCCAGCTCGGTTCGCCGATCGAGGCGCTGACCTACCAGCGCACGTTGCTGGAGACGCTGAGCCAGCTCGAAGCGCAGCGCAAGGAGCTGGTGCGCGCCAAGACCGAACTGTCAGCACTGATCAACCTGCCGCCGCAGCAACCGCTGACGCTGGCACTGCCGGCCGAGACGCGACCATTGCCGGATATCGCGCTCGACATGGCGCAACTGGAGAATCTCGCGCTCGGCCACCGCCCCGAGCTGCGCGAGGAGCAGTACCAGGCGCGCATCAGCGCCGCCGAAACGAAGAAGGCAATGCTGCGGATGCTGCCCGGCCTCGAACTGAGCGCCGGCGCCCACTACGACAGCAACAGCTATCTGGTCAACAACGACTGGGCCGACTACGGCGCCCGCGTCACCTGGAACCTGCTGAACGTGCTGTCCGCTCCGGCCAACATCCGCTACGCCGAGAGCGCCGAGCAGGTGGCCGCGGCGCGGCGGCAGGCGCTGTCGATGGCGGTGCTGACGCAGCTGCACATCGCCCGCGCCAACTACGCCGAGGCGCGCCGCCGCTACGACACCGCCAGCGACATCCACACACTGCAGACGCGCATCACCGAGCAGCTGCGCGCCGCCGGCGAGAGCCGCCGCATCGGCGAGCTGGCGGTGATCCAGGGCGAGCTGAATGCACTGCAGGCGACGCTGCAGCGCGATCTGGCCTACGCCGAGGCCGACAACGCCTACGGCCAGATCTTCCTGTCGATCGGCGCCGACCCGCTGCCGCCGACACTGCCGACCGACGACATCCAGGGGCTCAGCGAGCGCATCGCCGGCACCGTGGCGGCGTGGGCGCGCGGCGAGCTGTCGATCGACGACATGACGCTGGACCTGAAGCAGCGCTGAGGGCACCGCGCTCGCCGATGATCGCGTCGGCGAGCGCGCGTCACCGTTCGTCTCCTCCTCTCCGTTCCCTCACCGAGAGAGTCCGCAATGAATCCGTTCGACCGCCTGCGTCAACGCCCGTCGAAGCCGCGCCAGCCGAAACCGCGCCGCCCGCGAACCCCCGGTGCGAAGCCGCCGCTGGCGATGGCGCTCGAACCGCGCTTCCTGCTCGATGCCGCGGCCGTCGCCACCGGTGCCGAGGCCGCCGCCGATCAGGCCGCCCAGCAGATGGCGCAGGGCGATGGCGATCATGGCGCGGGCTCTGACGATGGATTCGAGGCGCAGTCGCTGGCGATCGCACCGACCGCCTTCAACAGTCTCGCCAGCGACGGTTTCAACGCCGACCCCACCGTCGCCAACACGATCCCGAACCAGAATGCGACCGAGGACGCGGCGTTCGACTTCCAGTTCGCCGCAGACACCTTCAACGATGCCGACATCGACGACACGCTCACCTACACGGCGCAGCTGGCCAGCGGCGGCGCGCTGCCGGCATGGCTGTCGTTCGATTACGTCACCCGCACCTTCAGCGGCACGCCGTCCAATGCCGACGTGGGCACCATCACCATCAGGGTGACCGCCGACGACGGCAACGGTGGAACGGCTGCCACCCATTTCGACATCGCGGTGGTCAACACCAACGATGCGCCCGTCGTTGCCGATCCCATTCCCGATCAGGTCGCGACCGAGAGCGAGCCGTTCCACTTCAAGTTCGACATCCGCGCCTTCACCGACATCGATGCCGGCGACACGCTCACCTATTCGGCACGGCTGGCCAGCGGTGATGCGCTGCCGGGCTGGCTGTCGTTCGATGCCGCCACGCGTGTTTTCCTCGGCACGCCATCGGACGGCGATGTCGGCACGAGCAGCATCAGAGTGACCGCCGACGACGGCAACGGAGGTTCGGTTTCGGACGTCTTCGACCTGACGGTACGGAACACCGGCAGCGCCAACGTCGTGTACGAGACTTCAGGGCCCTCGACCGACACCTCAGTGATCGGCGCGGGAATACCGCTGTTCCAGAGCTTCCACCACGACAGCGCGGGCGCCACCTACACGATCGACTCGGTCGCGCTGCAACTGGTCAGGGATCCCGGCGCCTCGCTGCAGACCATCACGGCCACCCTGCTGTCGGGCGCCCACGATGGCGCCGTCATCGGCGTCGCGACCATCAGTTCGGCCAGCATCGGCACCACGCTGGCATGGCGTTCCTTCGATTTCACCAATACGGTCCTGAGCGACAACCAGCTCTATTTCCTGCGTATCGAGAGTTCGAGCGACGATGGACTGGTCAAGGCGGGCATCCACGAGGTCGACGTCTACCCCAACGGCAGCTACCACGCCAGCAGCGGCGCACCCGATACCAGCCGTGACATCGCCTTCATGATCGTCGCTGGCGCCAATACCCCTCCCACGCTCGCCAACCCCATTCCCGACCAGAGCGCGACCGAGGATGCGACGTTCAACTTCCAGTTCGCCGCAAACACCTTCAACGATGCCGACATCGACGACACGCTCGCCTACATGGCAACTCTGGCCAACGGTGACGCACTGCCGGCATGGCTGTCGTTCAACGCCGCCACCCGCACCTTCAACGGCACGCCATCCAATGCCGACGTGGGCACCATCACCATCAGGGTGATCGCCGATGACGGCAACGGCGGAGAGGTGGCGGTCAGTGCATTCGACATCACTGTGGTCAACACCAACGATGCGCCCACCGTCGTCAATCCAATCCCCAATCAGAACGCGACCGAGGACAGCGCTTTCAACTTCCGCTTCGCCGTCGACACCTTTCTCGACAGCGACGCGGGTGACACGCTCAGCTATTCGGCGCAGCTGGCCGGTGGCGGCGCGCTGCCGGCATGGCTGTCGTTCGATGCCGCCACACGTACCTTCTCCGGCACGCCATCGAACGACGATGTCGGCACGGTCAGCATCGACGTGATCGCCAACGACGGCAACGGCGGCACCGTCACCGATACGTTCAGCATCGTGGTGGCCAACACCAACGACGCGCCGACCGTCGCCAATGCAATCCCCAACCAGAACGCCACCGAAAATGTCGCCTTCGGGTTCCAGTTCGCCATCAACACCTTCGCCGACGTGGACGTGGGCGATGCGCTCACCTATTCGGCGCAGCTGGCCGGCGGTGGCCCACTGCCGGCATGGCTGTCGTTCGATGCCGTCACCCGCGCCTTCAGCGGCACGCCGTCCAATGCCGACACGGGCACCATCAGCATCAGCGTGATCGCCAGCGATGGTAATGGCGGTACGGTCACCGATACCTTCGATATCGACATCGCCAACGTCAACGACGCGCCGACGCTCTCCGGCGGCCCCTTCAACCTGGCCGGCACCAATGAAGACACCGCATCAAACGGCACCCTGGTATCCACCATCCTTGCCGGCTTGACCACCAGCGACCCGGATGGCCCAAACAGCGGCATCGCCATCACCGCCAGCAGCGGCAACGGCACCTGGCAGTATTCGACCGATGGCGTTACCTGGACCAGCGTCGGCAGCGTTTCCAACAGCGCGGCCCTGATGCTGTCCGCCAGCACCCAGCTGCGCTACATACCCGACGGGCAGAACGGCGAAACCGCAACGCTGACCTTCCGCGCCTGGGATCAGAGCCTCGGTACCGCCTCCACCAATTCCACGCGCGACACTGCCGATACCAGCACCAATGGCGGCTCCACCGCCTTCTCCACCGGTACCGCTCAGGCCAGCATGACGGTCGGCAGCGTCAACGATGCGCCGGTGCTGACACCGGCCAGCCCCACGCTGACCGGCATTACCGACAGCGATACCAACAACGCCGGACAGAGCGTGGCCAGCGTCCTCGGCGGCTCGGTCAGCGATGTCGACAGTGGCGCGCTGTCCGGCATCGCCATCACCGGCACCGACCCGGGCAATGGCACCTGGCAGTACAGCCTGGATGACGGTGCCAGCTGGCAGAACATGGGCACCGTCTCCACCGGCTCGGCCCTGCTGCTGCGCAGCACCGACCGGGTGCGTTTCGTACCCGATGGCGTCAACGGCACCATGGCCAGCATCAGCTATCGCGCCTGGGACCAGAGCGGCACCAGCAACGGACAGTACGGCAGCAAGGTGAACGCCTCGATCGCCGGTGGCAGCACACCGTTCTCCGCGGCCAGCGATACCGCCAGCGTGATGGTAACGGCGGTCAACGATGCGCCGATGCTCACCACCAGCGGCGGCAGTGCCGCCTTCATCGAAGGCGACAACGAGACCTCGACACCGGTGGTGATCGATGCCGGCATTACCGTGGCCGACAGCGACAGCGCGCTGCTGTATGGCGCCACCGTGCAGATCACCGGCAATCTCCAGAACGCGCAGGATGTGCTCGGCTTCACCAACGATGGCGCCACCATGGGCGACATCAGCGCCAGCTACGACAGCGTCACCGGCACCCTGACCCTGACCTCGGCCGGCGGCGCCAGCGCAGCGCAGTGGCAGGCAGCCCTGCGTGCGGTGACCTACGGCAACAGCTCGGAAAATCCGAACACCGGCAGTCGCACCATCAGTTTCGTCATCAACGACAGCTCCCTCGACAGCAATCCTGCCCAGCGCACGGTCACCGTTACCAGCGTCAACGATGCCCCCGTCGTCACCATGCCCGTCGGGCTGACCGTGGACGAGGATATCGCCAGCGCCATCACCGGCATCAGCTTCGCCGATGTGGATGCCGGTGCCGGCAGTGTCACCGTCACACTGTCCGTGCCTGCCGGCACGCTGTCTGCTGCCTCCGGCGGTGGCGTTGCCGTTGGCGGCTCGGCCAGCGCGATGACGCTCACCGGCGCCATCAGCGACATCAATGCCTTCATCGCCGGCGGCAACGTCAGCTACCAGGGGGCGCTCAACAGCACCGACAGCGTCACGCTGACCGCCAGCATCAATGACAGCGGCCTCTCCGGCGGCGCGCCGCGAACCAGCAGCGACACGGTGTCGATCACGATCACGCCGGTGAACGACGCTCCGGTGGTCAATGCCCCAGCCACGCTGTTCGTCACCGAAGACGTGCCCTACGAGCTGACCGGCATCAGCTTCACCGATGTCGACATCGGCAGCGGCACGGCCACCGTGCAGCTGGTTGCCTCGGCCGGCACGCTCGATGGCGTCAGCGGCGGAGGCGTCACGGTCACGGGCGCTGGCACCGGCAGCGTCACGCTGCAGGGCACGCTCGCCGACATCAACGCCTATCTGGCCGCAGGCAACCTCAGCTACACCACCGCCCTCGATGCCACGGCCAATGCGACCCTGCAGATCGAGATCAGCGACGGCAGCCTGACGGACAGCACCATGGTCACGCTGCAGGTCATCGCGCAGAACGATGCTCCAGTCAACAGCGTCCCCAACACCCAGAGCGTGCCGCAGGACGGCGGGCTGGTGTTCAGCACGGCCAATGGCAACGCCATCTCCATCAGCGATGTGGACGCCGGTGGCGGCATCGTGCAGGTGACCCTGACCGCCACCCAGGGCCTGCTTTCGCTGAGCGGCACCGCGGGGCTGACCTTCATCGTCGGCAGCGGCAGCGACGACATCACCACGACCTTCACCGGCAGCATCGACGACATCAACAACGCACTGCAGGGGCTCGGCTTCACCCCGAATGCCGGTTACACCGGAGCCGCCTCGCTGCAGATCGTGACCAACGACCTCGGCCTGTCCGGCAATGGCGGCAATCGCAGCGACAGCGACACCATCCTCATCACCGTCGCCCCGCCCGATCCGACCATCGTCAGCGTGCAGGCCGGCAGCCCCGACGGCACCTACAAGGTGGGCGACACCGTCAACATCACCGCCACCTTCGACCAGCCGGTCACCGTGTCCGGCGGCATACCCAGCCTGCTGCTGGAAACCGGTGCGGTCGACCGCAGCGCGACTTATGTCGATGGCAGCGGCAGCCATGTGCTGACGTTCGCCTACGTGGTCCAGGCCGGTGACCAGAGCAGCGACCTCGACTACGTCAACACCGGTGCACTGGTATTGAACGGCGCCACCATTGCCAGCGTCGGCCACGGCAGCCCCTCGGTGAACACACTAGCGCTGCCGGGCGCGGCGGACAGCCTCGGCGCCAATGCCGCGCTGGTGATCGACGGCGTTGTCCCCACGGCATCGATTGTGGTGAGCGACCCGATGCTGACGGGCGGTGAAACTTCCACGGTCACGATTACCTTCAGTGAAGCCGTCAGCGGGTTGTCCCTCGGTGATTTCATCGTCGCCAACGGCACGCTGGGCAACCTGAACAGCCGTGACGGCGGCGTGACCTGGACGGCCACGCTGACACCGCTGCCGGGCGTCAGCGCTGCCACCAACGTCATCACACTCAGCGCAGCCAGCTACACCGATATCGCCGGCAACAGCGGCAGCGGCGCCACCTCCGGCAACTACGCGATCCATACGACGACGGCCCTCGGCGCCACGCTCACCCTCGACGACACCGCGCTTGCGGCCGGCGAGACGGCCACCGTGACGATTGCCTTCACCGAAGCGGTTGCCGGTCTCGCCCTCGACGACTTCTCGGTGCGGAACGGCACGCTCGCCAACCTGAGCAGCAGCGACGGCGGCCGCACCTGGAGCGCCACGCTGACGCCAGCCGCCGCCACCGAGAGCAGCGACAACCACATCGTGCTGAATCTGGCCGGTGTCACCGACGGCGCCGGCAATGCCGGCGAGGGCAGCGTCCAGTCCGACAGCTATGCCGTCGACACCGTCGCACCGCGCTACACCCTCGCCACCGGCGAGCGCAGCGGCGACGAGGTGCCGTTCACCGTCACCTTCTCCGAGCCGGTCGAGCAGGTCGACGTCAGCGACTTCGTGCTGACCAGCCACGGCAGCATCAGCGGCGAGATCACCGCCCTCACCCGGGTCGACGACCGCACCTGGATCGTCACCGTCGGCGGTGTCGCCGGCGCCGGCACGCTGACCCTCGATGTCGCCGCCACCCGCGACATCGCCGACCGCACCGGCAACCCGCTCGCCACCGGCAGCGGCGCCAGCCACACCAGCGCGCTGCCGCCGCCACCGCTGCCGCTGCCCTTGGTACAGCCGCCGGTCTTCACCGATACCGGCCTGCCGTTCACCGCGCCATCGCTGATCGGCAACTTCGAAGTGCCCTCGCTGGCCGCACCGGCACCGCTGCTGACCGTGACCGGCAGCGCTTCCACCAGCCTGCTGGCAGGCTTCGCTTCGCCAGCCACCGGCGGCAATGCCCTTGGCACTGGCGCACCGCCGAGCCTGGTCACTGCACCGCTGGTCAGCGGCAACGGCTCGACCTTCGCTGCCGCCAGCGAAGCGCCGGGGCTGACGCCACCGAACAACCTGGCGCTGCCGCTCGACACGATGTCGGCGCACTTCATCCAGACCGGCGAGCGCACTTCCGGCAGCGGCCTGCAGGCGACGCCCGATCTCGGCCGCCACACCATCGCCGCAGGCCAGCCGCTGACGGTGACACTGCCGCGCGGCACCTTCACCCACGACGATGCCAGCGCGCTGATCACCGTCACCGCACGCCTCAAGGACGGCCGCCCGCTGCCGAACTGGCTGCGCTTCGATCCGCGCACCGGCACGCTGTCGGGGCAACCGCCAGCCGGCTATCGCGGCACGCTGCAGATCGAACTGACCGGCCGCGACAGCCGTGGCAACCAAGTCTCCAGTTCGCTGCAGATCGACGTGCGCGAAGCGCGGTCACCGCAGGCCGAACACGCGCCGGTGGCGACCGACCGCTTCACCGCGCTGTGGCAGGCGCTGGGCCGTGAGCGTACCGAAATCGACAGCCATGAGCGGGCCGACATCGACAGCATCGACGCACCGCCAACCCTGCCCGGCTTCGCCGCCCAGCTCGCGGCCGAAGCCAGTGCCGCCGAACGCGAGGCCGCGCGCCTCGCCGATGCGCTACAGCGGCATCTGGCCGGCTGAACCGTGAACGACGATCGCGCCATGAGAATCCTGTCAGAGCGATGCGCGCCGACGGCTCACCAGTAAACGGCCGGCACGCCGTCGCCCTCGTGCTGGCCGCCGGCCACGCGCGCCGTTTCGGCGCCGACAAGCGTCTGGCGATGCTGCCGAATGGCGATACCGTCATCAGCGCGACGCTGCGGGCGATCGCCGCCGCCGGGCTCGACTGCATCGTCGTGCAGAGCGAGGCGCGCCCGCTTCCGCCCGGCCTTTCGTCCGATCCTGCTCCCGCATCGCTGCTGATTCCCGAAGCCGTCGCCGCGCGCGGTATCGGCGCCTCGCTGGCCACCGCCGCGCGCACGCTGCCCGACGACACGGACATCATCGTCTGCCTCGCCGACATGCCGCACGTGCAGCCATCGACCTACGCCGCGATTGCCGCCGCACTGAAGCCGGGCCGCATCGTCTGCCCGCGCCATGCCGGCCGGCGCGGCAACCCGGTCGGCTTCGCGGCGGATTTTCGAAGGGAACTGATGTTGCTGGATGGCGATCGCGGTGCGCGCGATCTGTTGCAGCGCCACGATGCCTGTGTCGATTTCATCGACGTCGACGACGCCGGCATTCACATCGACATCGATCTGCCGGGCGATCTCGACCCGGCCTGACGAGGAATCGTGAACAGGTTCTGAAACGTCAGTGCGATGCGCCAATGGCGTCGGCGCGCTCGCGGCGCAGCTGCGTCAGCTCGGCGAGGATCGCCACTGCGATTTCCGGTGGTCGCTTGCTGCCAATCGGCAGACCGACCGGCGCGCGCAGGCGCTGCAGCTGCTGCGGCGTCACGTCGAGCTGCAACAGCCGCTGGCGGCGACCGGCCGAAGTGCGTTCGGAGCCGAGCGCGCCGATGTAGAACAGCTCGTGCTGCAGCGCCTCCATCAATGCCATGTCGTCGATGCGCGGGTCGTGCGCCAGCGTGATGACGATGCTGTGGCCATCGTCGGCACAGTGTTCGCGCACCGCGTCGTCGGGCATGCAGCGCAGCCGCTCGACGCCGTCGACATCGAACGCGGCGAGCACCTCCGGGCGCGGGTCGCAGACCAGCACGCGGTAGTCGAACATCAGCGCCATCGTAGCGAGGCAGCGCGCCACCTCGCCGGCGCCGATCAGCAGCATCTGGTAGCGCGGGCCGTAGCACTGCCACATCTCGTCCGCCGTCAGCCGCAGCGCCGCGAACGCGTCGGCCTCGTCGACCTGCCAGTCGCCGCTGACCAGATCGAGCCGGCGCCGCGCGGTACGCCGTTGCGCCAACAGATCCCACAGCCGGTCGAGCCGACCGAGCAACGCCGCATCCGGTTCCCAGCGTTCGACCAGCACCTGCAGCCGACCGCCGCACGGCAGCCCGAGCCGCTCGTTCTGCTCCGGCGTCACGCCGTATTCGAACAGCTGCGGCCGTTCGATGCGCAGCTCACCGCTGCGCAGTTTTTCCAGCAGGTCATCCTCGACGCAGCCGCCGGAGAGCGAACCGACCAGCTGCTCGCCGGTGCAGGCCAGCAGCGAGCCGATCGGGCGCGGCGCGGCGCCGAAGGTGGCAACGACGGTGCAGAGCCAGCAGCCCTCGCCGGCCCGCAGCCACTGCGAAACCTGGCGGAATACCTGCTGGTCGAGGCTGTCCATCGGTGCGGTCCTGCTTCTGATCGTTGTTATTGGTCTGTTCGTCGCGCGCGGTTCGCGCTACTCGGTATCGTCCGGCACCCGCTCGGCCGGTGCCGCCGACGGCGCGCCGGATGGCGCCGCCGCCTCCGGTATCGGCCCGGCATCCTCGTCGTCGAGTTCGTCGACCGCCGTGTCCAGCGTCGGGTCGGGCGTCGCCGCCTCCTCGACGGTGGACTGGATGCCGATGTGATAGGCGGCGAAGCCCGGCATCATCACCTGGTTCAGCGCCATGCCGATGATGCGCCCGGCGTGCGGAGAAACAATGTCGTGCTGGGCGTTGGTGATCGGGTCGATGACGGTGCCGAGCAGATCGCCGACCTTGACCGTCTGGCCGAGCTTTACCTTGCTGCTGAGCACGCCGCCCTCGTTGGCGCGCACCCAGGTCGACTTGTAGAACACCGGCTGCTCGCGCCGCGCGAACCGGCCGCGCATCGGCAACATGCCGAGGCTGTCGAGCAGATGCTCGATGCTGCGCACGCCCTGCACCACCGGCTGCTCGTCGAGCCGCAGCGGCTCGCCCGCCTCCAGCGTCACCGCCGGAATGCCCACATCCACCGCCGCGCGCCGCAACATGCCGCGCGAACCGCGGCTCTGCAGCACCACGGTGGCGCCGAACCCCTTCGCCAATGACGCCACGTCCGGGTTGTTCAGATCGCCGCGCACCTGCGGCAGGTTGGTGCGGTGGAACGAGCCGGTGTGCAGGTCGACCAGTGCGTCGCACTTCAGCACGACCTCGTTGAAGAACGAGTGGGCGATGCGCGCGGCCGAGCTGCCGTGGGTGTTGCCGGGGAAGAAGCGGTTGAGGTCGCGGCGGTCCGGCAGGTAGCGCGAGCTGCGGCGAAAGCCCTGCAGGTTGACGATCGGCACGCCGATCAGCGCGCCGCTGAGCTGTTTGGCGTCGACCGAGTAGAGCATGCGCCGCACCACCTCGATGCCGACCAGTTCGTCGCCGTGGATCGCCGCCGTCAGGCACAGCACCGGGCCGGGTCTGGCGCCGTTGACCACCAGTACCGGCGTCGGCGCGGCGATGCCGGCGAACGATTCGATCGGTGACCAGGCCAGCCGCGTCGCCGTTCCCGGCGGCACTTCGGTGCCGAGCAGGATCAGCGGCGTGCCGTCGACCACTTCGCCCTCCGCCGACGCGGCGGCAGGCGCCGTCGCCGGTGTGCCAGCGTCGATCACCGGCGCGACGACGTCGCGCAGGTCGACATTCTCGGCGCGCGCCGGTGCCGTGGCCGGTGTTTCAGCAGAATCCTCAGTCGGTGCCGGTTCGGCCGGCAGCGCGGGCGCCGGCTTCTTCTCCTGCTGCGAGGCGTCCGCTTTCGAACCGGCGTCAGCGGTGGCCGTGGTGGCCGCGACCTCCGCTTTGACAGCAGCGACCGGAGGCGCGTCGGTGGCCGTGGGTAACGGCGCCTGCGTCGCCGCGGCGGGCTCGGCCTCCGCGACCGCAGCCACACCGGCGGCAGGCGCGGCAGCAACCGGCGCGGCAACGGTCGCGGTCGATGCGATATCCGACGCGGCGGCGAACGTCGACGACAGCAGAAGCGGCAGCGAGAGAAGGAAGCGAAACGGTTTCGACATCGGACGGCACGGCAACTCGGAACATCGGGCCACCGATTCTATCCCGCATCGCCGCCGCCGGCATCGCGTTGCCTCGGCGGCGAGCGCTGGCTACTCTGCGCCACCAGCAGATCACCCGGGTTCACGTCATGCACTACACCCTCCGGCAGATCGAGGTTTTTCTCGCTGTCGCCCGCACCGAGAACATCAGCCGCGCCGCCGAGACACTGTCGCTGTCGCAATCGGCGGTCAGCGGCGCGCTCAGCGATCTCGAACACATCTTCGACGTCAAGCTGTTCGACCGCATCGGCAAGCGGCTGCAGCTGAACGAACTGGGGCGTCTGCTGTGGCCGCGCGCGGAAGCGCTGCTGGAGCAGGCGCGCGAACTGGAGCAGTCGCTGGCGCGGCGCGAGGACATCGGCCGCCTCGACATCGGCGCCACGCTGACGATCGGCAACTACCTCGCCGTGCCGCTGATGGCCCGCTTCATGCGCGAGCAGCCGGGCGCGCGCGTCCACCTCGAGGTGGCCAACACCGCCGAGGTGGTGCGCAAGGTGCTGAACTTCGAGCTGGATCTGGCGCTGATCGAGGGCGAGTACAACCACCCCGACCTCGACATCGAGCCGTGGCGCGAGGATCACCTCGTCGTCTTCGCATCGCCGGAGCATCCGCTGGCGCGCAAGAAACGCATCACCGAGGACGATCTGCGCGGGGCGGCGTGGATCCTGCGCGAACCGGGCTCCGGCACGCGTCAGGCGTTCGACCGCGCCATGCGCGGCCTGCTGCCCGAGCTGAACGTACTGCTGGAGCTGCAGCACACCGAGGCGATCAAGCGCGCCGTCGAAGCCCAGCTCGGCATCGGCTGCATCTCGGAAGTGGCGCTGCAGGATCCGTTCGCGCGCGGCGCGCTGGTGCCGCTGCCGGTACCGGAGCGCGATTTCAGCCGCGGCTTCTATTTCATCAGCCATCGCCACAAGTACCGCAGCGCCGGTATGCAGCGCTGGATCGAGCTGTGCCGCCATGCCGACGCGCCGCACAACTGATGGCCGTTTCTAAATTGCGCGGCTAAACTTCTGTCCCTGTTGATAATTCGAGGCGTCGACGCCTACCATGGCCGACGCCCTGCCCCCAGGTTCGACGCCACCGCGATGAGTCAGCCCCCCGCCATGATGGCCGCCCCGCGCCGAACCCGGTTCGCGCCGGTCGCCGCCCTGCTGACCGCCCTGGCCCTGATCGCCCCGTTCGCGCTGTCGCAGCCGGCAGCGACCGCCGACGAGCTGGTCACGATCAACATGCGCGACGCCGACATCCGCGCCGTCGTGCAGTGGATCGCCGAACAGACCCACCGCCAGATCGTCATCGACCCGCGCGTGCAGGGGCGCGTCACGGTGATGGCCGACCGGCCGATGACGGTCGATCAGGCCTATCGCGTCTTCCTCGCACTGCTCGACACCAACGGCTACGCCGCCTCGGAGAGCGGCGGCGTGCTGCGCATCTATCCGAGCCCGCTGGCGAAGAGTTCACCGCGCGAGCTGGTCGAGAGCTTCACCGGCGCCGAGAGCGGCGGTCAGGTGTTGCACGTGGTGCAGCTGCAGCAGGTGGCGGCGACCAGCCTCGCCGACCTGCTGCAGCCGCTGCTCGGCGTTGGCGGCCACGTCGCGGCGCTGGCCGAGACCAACAGCCTGCTGCTGGCCGACAGCGCCGACAACACCCGACGGCTGGCACAGCTGGCGCGGCGGATGGACAGCAGCGGCAGCCTCGACATCGACGTCGTCAAACTGCGCCACGCCGGCGCGCGCGAGGCCGCGCAGGTACTGACGACGCTGACCGGCAGCGCCGGCCAGGGCGGCGGCGAAAGACCGTCCTCACTGCCACTGCTGGCCGCCGCCGACGAGCGTTCCAACAGCGTGCTGATCACCGGCGACCCGGTCGGCCGGCGCCGCGCCCGCGACCTGCTGGCGCAGCTCGACCAGCCGATCGCCACGCGCGGCAACACCCGCGTCGTCTACCTGCACTACCTCGAAGCCGACGAACTGGTGCCGATTCTTCAGGGCATGGTCGGCAGCGTGCAGAAGGATGCGAAGGACGAGGAGACGCGCGCCTCGCCGATCAGCATCGAGGCCAGCAAGAGCAACAACGCGCTGGTGCTGAGCGGCCCGCCGGTGCTGCTCGACAGCATGGAACAGGTGATCGAGCGCCTCGACATCCGCCGCGCGCAGGTGCTGGTCGAGGCACTGATCGTCGAGGTCAGCACCGAACTC
Organism: uncultured Verrucomicrobiaceae bacterium; assembly: GCA_964515735.1. GTDB lineage: Bacteria > Pseudomonadota > Gammaproteobacteria > Pseudomonadales > CAMLJR01 > CAMLJR01. The sequence continues at coordinate 48,591 of CAZEVP010000014.1, forward strand.
GGCGACCGTCTCGGCGTCGAGTGGAACACCAACCTGAACCGCGACGGTGTGCAGGCCGCGACCCGTTTCGGCAACCGCCCGCAAAACAGCAACGGTGGCGCCGTCGACGACCTGCTCGAACTCGCCACCTCGGGGCTGACACTCGGCTTCTACCGCAACGGCTCGCTGCGCGCGCTGGTCAGCGCGCTCGCCACCAGCAGCGAGGCCAACATCCTGTCGACGCCATCACTGCTGACGCTCGACAACCAGGAGGCGCAGATTCTGGTCGGTTCCAACGTGCCGATCGTCACCGGTCAGGCCACCAGCGCGGCGGCCGGCGTCGACAATCCGTTCACGACGATCCAGCGCGAGGACATCGGCGTCACGCTGAAGATCAAGCCGCACATCAACGCCGGCGACGCCGTCACACTCGACATCCTGCAGGAAGTGGAGACGCTGGCCGACGCCGCCAGCGTGCCGGGGCTCGGTACCGTCGAGGACATCGTCACCAACAAGCGCAGCCTGTCGACCAAGGTGCTGGTCGACGACGACGCGATACTGGTGCTCGGCGGGCTGATCCACGACGACCGCCAGCAGAGCGTCAGCAAGGTGCCGCTTCTCGGCGACATGCCGCTGGTCGGTTCGCTGTTCCGCTCGACCTCGACCACGGTGGTGAAGCGCAACCTGATGATCTTCATCCGGCCGCTGATCGTCGATTCGCAGGCCGTGGCCGAGAGCGCCACGCGCAAGGCCTACGACGGCATGCGCTCGCAGCAGCTCAAGTACAGCGACGGCAAATTCATCGAGCAGAACGTGCCGGCGACGCTGCCGGAGTTCGACACTATCGAGCCGCGCAAGCCGGCGGTTGCGCCGCTGTCCGAAAGCCCCCGGTAAACAGCGCCCCGCCCTCCGCGTTCCATCATCGTGCGACCCCAATCACAGCCTGAGAAGGCGACGCACACCGCGTGAAAGCGGTGCTTTATATTCAGCCAAAATCACAACGACAGGCTCCGCACTGCACCGCAGTGAGCCGGCATTCACCGAGGCCTCGCATGGACAGCCCTCTCCGCCGCGCACTTGTTCTTCTCTCTGCATTAGCCCTTCTGTCGACAGTTTCCCGGTCACACGCCATGACGGCAGTGCAAAACTTCGATGTCATGCCGCCTTCGCAAGAATGGACCATCGGTTCACAAGCCGGTGGCTCGATCTCCGTCTCCACGGCAACGAATCTGAACCATCGGGGCTCGGCAGGCAGCCTGAAAGGCACATACCCTGCCGCAACCGGGGGCGTATATGTCTGGACCACCTACAACGTGGCAGCCCTTCGAACAAACGATATCTACGTAGAATTCTGGGCGCGCATGCCCGCGGCGAAACAGGGCCTGAAATTCCTGAAGGTATTCAGTGGCAATACCGGTGGCGCGTCGAACAACTACGCCAACACCACGTTCGGGCTCGATTACACCGGCACCGATCCGGGCTCTCTGTATCAGGTCGCATTCGGGGATGGCACCCAGATAGCAAATGACGTGGCCAACGTCATAAACCTCGATGGCACCTATCCGCAATGGATCGGCAGATCTTACGGAACGGCACGAGTGCTGACGCCGCAACGCAGCCGCTTCAAATCATCGGACTGGGGTACCGGCTGGCACCACTTCAAGATGCGCGTCAAATTCAACACCGGAACCACCGCGCAAAATGAAATCGCCGACGGTGCCTACTACCTCGAGATCGACAACAAGGTCTACGTAGATGCAACCGGCTTGTTCAACAGGCATTACTCCAACGCCCCCATAGACAGGATCGAACTTTTCGGCTGGGCTCAGAACGGAAGTACGCCATTCGAACTCTGGTATGACGATGTCAGGATAAGTACCGAGGGTTTCTCGGACACCCCTCCGCTCTCGCCTCCCCGGCCGCCAGACAACTTCACCGTACGTGCCGATTGACATCGAGGCGTCCAGACACACCGTGCGACATGCCGGCCGCACGGTCCTTCACTTCGAGATCGTTCCAGTACGTTCGCAGGCTCGACAGACGTTCCTGCGCCGGTATCGAAGCGTCGCAACGACGCACCTGCCCGCGTTCGACGGCCTGCAGAAAATCTCGCCGGAACGGCCTGTCGTACAGGCATATCTCGGGATAGTGGTCGATGACGAACTCTCTGAACCAGCCGCGCGCCAGCGATGTCGAGAGTCTCCTCAACGCATGCAGAAACCCTCTCTGCTCCGGACAATCCACGCCGATCTCCAGCGCCGGAATCAACACCCGCTCCAGTCCGAGCGCATAGGCCTCTTCCCGCGCCAGCCGAATCCTGTCCATGTGAGCAAGACGGTCGAATGCCGCTTTCGGAATGTAGGCCTCCGACGGATTTGCCTTGAGCTGCTCGTAAAGCGGCCGCTCCCCGTAGCAGGTCGCCCGGTGCAGGTCATCGTGTTTGTAGCATCTCAGATACGGATATTTGAAGTCGGCAAAGAACTCCTCGTTGCTGACTTTCATCGACCAATGCTTCGCATCCACCGACGCGATCACGTTCGCCCTCATCGCCTCGCAGGCGGCCACCAGCTCCTCGTCCCCCGGCAGGGACGGCAGGTGTGCAAGCAGGCGGTGATAGTCTTCGATGTGCTTGTGCCAGCCCGCCGACAGATACAGATGGGCGCGCTTGACCAGCGCAACCATCGCCAGCGAAGCGATCCGGATATTCCAGCCCAGGCCGTTCTCCAGCGTCGGGGCGTCACGGCCGCAGGCCATCACAGCCAGACGCGGATCGCCGGCAGAAATCCAGCGCAGATGGTATTCGCGCCCATGCGCGTGCACCGTCGCGCAGCGATCCCCCTGCTCGACCGAACACCGCCCGCGAACCAGCGCATCGTCGACGGAAAGTTCGTCATCCGTCACCCAGAGATCCCAGGCCGCACCCGGGCGTGTCTGCACACCGAGTGCCCGGTCGACCGCCCGCGAACCCAGAAGCAGCAACTAGACACCCTCCCGCAAGTGCCGCCGTCCCGCGAACACCGGATCAGCGCCCATCCGAATTCGTGCTCTCACGGGAGCGGCGATCAGCCAGCTCGTCCAGAAACGCTGTCGTGAATTCACGAGCCCGATCGAGCTGCTCAAGAAACGGGGTGATGTCGCAACTGCGATAGATCGAACGCTGAACCTGTATCCACTCCTTGGCCATCGAATCCGGAAATACCACGGGCGCTCCGCCGCCCGACTCCAGCACGGCGTTGAGCAGGTAGCGGGCAGCCCGGCCGTTGCCGTCGATGAAGCAGTGGGTTTTCAGGATCATGACGTAGGTGATCATGGCGCCGGCATCCACCGAGCCCACCTCCGGGAGAAGCTGACGGAAGAAGCGCCGGATCGTGCCGACGACATGCAGAGGATGCGCCCGCGGCTCGGACGTATTGGTCCTGACCTGATTGGGCTGCAGTTTGAACTGGCCGGGGCAGTAACGCGCATCGTCGACGCCATCCAGAATCGACCAGTGGGCATGGCGCAGGGCGAGCTCCGGGTGCTGCCGCCACAGCGCCAGACCGGCTGCGCTGCGACGAAAGCGGATCGCCTGCGCATGCCGGCCCCACGCGTTCGAGGTATCCGCTGCCCGGTTCCGGCAGGCAGCCAGATAGACATCCACCGACGCGCCCTCGTGCTGCGAGAAATGCGCCTCGATGTCAGGCCAGTCCTCCGGCACCTCCCAGTCCGGAACCGCAACCGACGGAAGCGTCCGGGCGGAGGCGCAGAGCCGCTCCAGAAAAGGCCCGACCTGTGGATCGAATCCGAGAAAATCCTGCGGGGTCTGCTCCAGTAATGCCGCGAACCGCTCGAAGCTCCGGGCGGTGAACGCCTCGTGCATCGGGCCGCTGATCCGGTCGCGCTCATCGAGCAATTTCAGCGCGTGCTGCGCCTCCAGCAACGTGCGCTCGTCACGGCAATCCCTCAACACCGCGTTCAGCATCGGCCGTGCTTCGTCGTAACGGCCAAGCAGTACCAGCAGGGTTCCCATGTTCACACGCGCATATTCGTGTGCGGGCTGCAGCTGCAGCGCCCGGCCATAGGCGGCCTCCGCGCGCTCGAACTCCCAGTTGGTCCGGCTCAGGACACCGAGCCGGTTCCAGTCGTCGGCGGTCGGCTGTATCGACAGCGCGCGGGCGCACGCCTCCGCCGCCTCCACGTGCAGGCCGCAGGCGTCGTAGGCGTCGGTCAGGGCGCGCTGGATCAGCGCGGAAGCGGGCGCGAGGGTCTGCGCGTGACGAAGGAGAGGAATCGCCTCCGAAGCACGGCCGCGCTGGTTCATCACGGTAGCCAGGTTGAACCAGCCCTCCATGATGACCGGAGCGACCTCCACCGCGCGCCGGAACTCCTTTTCAGCGCCGACGAGATCGCCGCGGCCATGATGCGTCTGACCCGCCTGCATGGCGGCAAGCCACAGTCGCTGTTTTTTTCTTATTCGAGGATCCTGCATCCGAATCTCTGTCCGACCGATCGGCAAGCACCTGTTCGCGGAGGAGGTAACGGAGCGGTCAGGGCACCGATATCTCGCAATTGGCAGGAGCTACAGCCCAAAGCCGGGGAGTATACAACCCTGTGAACCACTTCACACTTCCTGATTGAACAGCCAAGCCGATAGCCCCTGGAGAACTCCGGCAGGAAATACCTCGCCCGCTGATCGACGACCACCACCCGATACTGTGAATCGCATCATTCCCCGGGAGTGAGTTTTCTATGACCATGGCCCCGCGCTGACGCACGGCACCGCCAGCCGTCAGCGTCATCACAGGGATCAGGGCGCATCGTGCTCAGGGATGTCGCAGGGAAGCTTTTCTCCGTCGCAACAATCGCTCCACGCCTCACCCCTGATCAGTGCCGTTATACGGCATATGCGGCTGCACCCTGTATTCAAGGACGAAACGACAAGACGGATGGCCATGAAGGCATTGCATACAAGGATGTGTCGTTCCCACACGACGACGGCCAATGGTGGCCGCCATCGCCAGCGCGGCGCCACACTGGCGGAGTACCTGCCGCCGCTGCTGTTCGTACTGATGGTCGCGATTCCGGCCTGGGCGAAATATGGCGAGGTGGTGCGCGAACAGATCGCCCACGCCGCCGAGCGTTTCTCCGACTACTACTACCGCGGCTGGTTCTGGCCCGAAGAGGATCAGGTTGCCGGCGCGCCACCATCACAGCCGGGTCGCGGTGACAGCGGCAGCCCCGACACTGGCGAGAACAACAATGGCGCCGGCAACGGAAACGGTACAGACGAAGACAGCAACGCAGGCGACGGCCTCGGCGACGATCCGTTCGCCGGCTCACCCGGCACCGGCATCGGCAACCCCTTCGCACCCGATCCCGGCAGCGCCGGCGGCGACGGACCGTTGCAATGCGCCGCACCGACAGCGGGTGGCGGCGGCCCATCGATCTCCCTGGTCGGCAACGCCGCCACCTACACCCAGATCGGCAACCCGATCGATCTCGGCACCGGCAACAAACTGCAGACGGAAACGGACTTCCGCAGCCGTCGTCTCGCCGGCCTGCACTTCGTCCGCCACTACAACAGCGTGCTCGCTGAGACAGACAGCGGCCTCGGTCACGGCTGGCGATACAGCTACCAGCGCGCCATCGTTTCGGAAGGCGAAGATGCCGCGACGATCTGGCGCGACGACGGCAGCCAGTACCGTTTCGAACGGCGTGACGGCCAGTGGCGACCGCCGCTCGGCATCGTCGAGCAACTGGCTACGATCGACGACGAACACGGCACCCGGATCGGCTGGCGCTACACCGCTGCCGACGGCAGCATCGAACACTACGATGCGGACGGTCGCCTGCTCCGCCTCGATCATCCCGCCGGCCAATCCCAGACCCTGCACTACGACAACGGCGCTCACCTGATACGAATCGCCGACAGCCGTGGCGAGCAACTGCTGCTGCGCTGGCGCGGCGATCATCTGGTCGCAGTGACCACACCCGATGGCGACCGCCTGCGCTACGACCATGACGACCACCTCGATCTGGTCACCGTGATCCGTCGCAACGCAGGCGTGCGCGGCTGGTTCGCCGGCCTGCGCACGCCCGAGCGACGCTACCACTACGACGACACACGCCACCCGCACCTACTGTCCGGCCTCGACGACGCCACCGGCGCCCGCTTCGCCACCTGGCGCTACGACGCCATGGGCCGGGCGATCAGCAGCGAACACGGCGACGGCGCCGAGCGCATCACCATCGACTACCTCCCCGTGACGACAACGACCCGGGAACGCCGCGTCACCGTCACCAATGCGACCGGGCATCGCGCCACCTACACGCTGGAGCCGGCCCGCGCCGGCAAGTGGCGATTGCGCTCCATCGACGGCGCCCCCGCCATCGACTGCGTCGCCGTGCGACAGCAGCACCGCTACGACGAGCGCGGCTTCCTGACACTGCAATACAGCGACGGCATCGCCAGCCACTACCGGCGCGACGCCCGCGGCCGGCTGATCGACGAACGCCACGGCCTGCGCATCGACCGCGCCGAATACCTCCGGCCCGCACCCGGTGCCGTGCGCATCGAGCGCCGCTGGCTGCCCGAGCGCCCGCTGGTCGCCAGTGAAACCCACGCCAGCTGGCAGCGCGACGACCGCCACCCACAGGGTCACTGGCAACCGGTGCAACAGCGCGATTACCACTACGACGAGCGCGGTCGCCCCACCCTCGCCCGCCTGCACGACCTGCTCGATACCAACGGCGCACTCGATGCGGACAGCACATCGGGCAATACCCCCGACGACCGGTCCCGGGAGTGGCGCCACGCCTACACCTTCGCTGATCCGGAACGCAGCCGGCTTCTCGAACATCGCGTCACCGATCCCCGCGGTCACACCACCATTCACACCTACGACGACGAACGGCTGCAGGCGATCACCAATGCGCTGAACCAGACCACCCACATCAGCGCCTACAACCACCGCCACCAGCCCGAGCGGATCGACCTGCCGGATGGCCAACGGCTGCACCTGAGCTACGACGTACGTGGCCGGCCGATCCGGCTGGTGCGCAGCGGCGGGACACTGACCGAAACGACAACAGCCGAATACGACACCGTCGGCCGACTGATCCATCTGAAACATCCCGATGGCAGCGAACGGCGCTTCGTCCACAACAGCGCCGGCCAGCTCGTCGAAGTCACCAACGGCTGGGGCGAGCGGGTCGACCTGACACCCAACGCGCTGCACGGCCAGTGGCAACAGCTGCAGCTGTTCGCCGTCGATGGCAACCTCCACCAGCAGCACCACCGCCGCTTCAACGCGCGCGGCCAGCTGGTGGCGCTGGCGGGCAACGCCAGCCAGCAGACGACGATCGACTACGACCCGCGCGGCAACCCGGTCCACCTGCATCAGGGCCACGAAAACCCGGCGCGAGCCGATCTGACCCGCACCAGCCATGCCCGCCACGACACCCTCGGCCGGCTGCTCACCTGGGTCGATGCCGCCACTCACACCACACAGTTCCAGTACGACCCGGTCGGCCGACTGGCGGCAGTCACCGACGCCAATGGCAACACCACTGCCTACACGCACAACGGCTTCGGCGAGCGAGTCCGCGAGCGGAGCCCGGCCAGCGGCGATGTCATTCAGCATTTCGATGCTGCTGGCAACATGATCGAACGCCGCGCCGACAACGCATCGCAGGCAGACGCCATTCACTTCCGCTACGACGCACTGAACCGGCTGGTCGCGGTCGACTACCCCGGCGAGACCGACGACATCCACTACCACTACGACCAGACCGGCCCCGAGCACGGCAGCGGCATCGGCCGGCTGACGCGGATCGAAACGGCACAGCAGATCATCGACTACCGATACGACGCCCTCGGCCGCCGCATCGCCGAGACAGCGCAAGACAGGAACGCCAAAGGCCGGATAACCCACACCACCACATTGACCCACCGCTACGACGACAACGGTCGCCTCACTGCCATCGGTTATCCCGACGGCAGCGAAGTGCGCTACCACCACGACCGCGAGCGCATCACGCGAATCACCTACCGCGACCCGGCCGGCACCAGCCACACCCTCATCGACGACATCGCCCACGCCCCGTTCGGCGGCCCGGTCCGCTGGACCTACGGCAACGGTCTGACGCAGACGAAGACGCTCGATCGGGATGGGCGCATCACCGAAATCACGCTGCATCCGGAGCCGCGCAGCTGGCCTGGTCAACACACAACAGACAATCCGGTGTGGTCGCAGCGGTACGACTACGATCTGTACAACAACATTACCCGCATTGACAAAAACGGTACCGGGCAGGAATTCGGGTACGACGCTCTGCACCGGCTGACGGCGGAAAAGCTCCATAACAAAACCACCCAATTCGCCTATGATCCGGTCGGCAACCGGCGCAAGCAAACCGCCAACGATCAAGTCACAAGCTATGGCTACACCCAAGGTAACCGGCTGACGCAGCGCGACGACATGACCATCACCATCGATGGCAGTGGCAATCTGCTCGACGATGGCACAAGACGGTTTGAGTACAACGCTTTGAACCGACCGATCAGCTTCTATGAAGGCGACCAGCTGCACGCGCAGTACCACTACAACGCCAATGGCCTTCGGACTCGAAAAACGACATACACCACCGGCAAACCCGAAACCACATACTTTTCCTATGCGCCCGACACCCGGCTTCTGAGCGCCGCCACGCCAAACCACTCCACCCATTACATCTGGTTGGGCCATGTTCCGATTGCGCAGCTGGATAAACCCCAAGGCCAGAACACGGCGATCACGTACTTGCACACCGATCATCTGCTGACGCCGCGCGTCGCCAGCAATGATCTGAAGAAAATTGTCTGGCGTTGGGACAGCAATGCGTTTGGCAGTACCGCGCCGGAGAGTGATCCGGACAAAGATGGCAAGGACACCATCGTCAATCTGCGCTTTCCGGGGCAGTTGAATCGCCCCGGGTTTCGTGGAGGCTCCAACTCTTGAGAGAATGGAGCCATGAA
>CAZEVP010000015.1:0-55046 GCA_964515735.1 uncultured Verrucomicrobiaceae bacterium
CGCGAGGGTGGTCGTACCGTCGGCGCCGGTGTCGTCGCCAAGATCGTCGAGTAAGGCGGTTGCAGGCAGCCCCGAAGGGCGCTCCCGGGCGCCTTTTTTCGCCGCTCCCCGGGGGATCTCCCGGTTGGCGGTGGGGGTGGGGCGGCAAAGAAAGTGTTTCGGGTTGTTGACAGTGCCGGAGCGGCTCCTTAAAATGCCGCTTCTTTTTTCAGGGGTGGTGGCAGTTGCCCGCCGCCCGTTCAGCGTAAAGATGGAGAGTTGGTCAAGTGCAGAGCCAGCGGATTCGAATTCGTTTGAAAGCCTTCGATCATCGTCTCATCGATGCGTCTGCTCAGGAAATCGTAGATACGGCAAAGCGTACCGGTGCCCAGGTTTGTGGCCCGATTCCGCTGCCGACGCGCAAAGAGAAGTTCACCATCCTGATTTCGCCGCACGCCAACAAGGATGCGCGCGACCAGTATGAGATCCGCACTCACAAGCGCCTGCTCGATATCGTTGAGCCGACCGAAAAGACGGTCGACGCACTGATGAAGCTCGATTTGGCTGCCGGTGTTGATGTTCAGATCAGCCTGGGCTGATTGAAAAAAGTAGTTTCGAAGTAGTTTGCGGCGGGCGGTTAAGTGGTTTGCTGCAAAAGAAAGACCCGCTCAGGGGCTTTCCATCCCTGGGTTGTGTAACACCCTTTCCGGGTGGCCATAGAGGGTGAAAGCCCCGTACACTGTGAGGTTAAAAATGGCTATTGGCTTGGTCGGTCGCAAGGCCGGCATGACCCGCGTTTTCACCAACGACGGTGTTTCTGTTCCGGTGACCGTGATTGAGGTTGAGCCCAATCGCGTCACTCGTGTCAAGGCGGACGATAGCGATGGCTATCGCGCCATTCAGGTGACTGCTGGCGCTCGCAAGGCCTCGAAAGTATCGAAGCCGGAGGCTGGCCAGTTCGCTGCAGCTGGTGTCGAGTCGGGCCGTGGCTGCTGGGAGTTCCGTCTCGAAGGTGAGGCGGATGCGCCGGCGGTCGGTTCCGAGCTGACGGTTTCGCTGTTCGAAGTCGGTCAGAAAGTCGATGTCACCGGCACTTCGAAAGGCAAGGGCTTCCAGGGCACCGTCAAGCGCTGGAATTTCCGTACCCAGGACATGACCCACGGTAACTCGCGTTCCCACCGTGTACCGGGCTCCATCGGTCAGAACCAGTCCCCGGGTCGTGTTTTCAAAGGCAAAAAAATGTCCGGCCACATGGGTGCTGAACAGGTCACTGTGCAGACGCTCGAAGTGGTTCGCGTTGACGCCGAGCGCAATCTTCTGCTGATCAAGGGTGCCATCCCTGGCGCACCGGGCGGCGACGTGATTGTTCGTCCTGCGGTCAAGGTCAAGAATTCCTGAGAGGGGTGAGCAATGGAATTGAATGTTGCCAAGCCCGGTAACGGCGGTTCGGCGGGAACGGTTCAGGTTTCCGACCAGAGCTTTGGTCGCGAGTACAACGAAGATCTGGTGCATCAGGTCGTCACCGCTTACATGGCGGCCGGCCGTCAGGGCACGCGGGCACAGAAAACCCGCTCCGAAGTTCGCGGTGGCGGCAAGAAGCCGTTCCGTCAGAAAGGCACCGGTCGCGCTCGCGCGGGTACCATCCGCTCGCCGTTGTGGCGTGGCGGCGGCAAGATCTTCGCGGCCAGGCCGCAGGATCACAGCCAGAAGGTCAACCGCAAGATGTATCGCGCGGCTCTGCAGGTGATTCTCTCCGAGCTGGCGCGCCAACAGCGTCTGATCGTGGTCGAGAATTTCGCGCTGGAGCAGCCGAAGACCAAGACGCTGATCAAGGCCTTGGGCGACTACGGTCTCGATGATGTGTTGATCGTGTCCGACGAGGTCAACGAGAACCTGTACCTGGCATCGCGCAACCTGCACAAGGTCGATGTGCGCGACGTCAACGGCGTCGATCCGGTCAGCCTGATCGCCTTCGACAAGGTTCTGGTCACCGTGCCGGCACTGAAAAAGTTCGAGGAGTTGCTGGGATGAATCCGGAGCGTATCTACAAGGTTCTGACCGGTCCGCACGTATCCGAAAAAGCGGCGATCAGCGCTGAGGCCAACAATCAGGTGGTCTTCAAGGTCGCCTGCGATGCGACCAAGCTCGAGATCAAGAAAGCTGTCGAAAAGCTGTTCAACGTCAAGGTTCTGAATGTTCAGACCCTCAACGTCAAGGGCAAGGTCAAGCTGAACAAGTTCGGCAAGGTCAAGAAGCCGAGCTGGAAAAAAGCTTACGTGCGTCTGGAGCAAGGTCAGGACATCGACTTTGCGGTGACGGAATAAGGAGTCTGGGCAGATGGCAATTGTAAAGAGTAAGCCGACTTCTCCGGGCCGCCGGTTTGTCGTCCGGGTCGTCAATCCGGATCTGCACAAAGGCGAACCCTGCCGTGCGCTGCTGGAGTCGAAGAGCAAGTCGGGTGGCCGCAACAACAACGGCCGCATCACGACGCGCCACATCGGTGGTGGCTCGCGTCAGCACTATCGCCTGGTCGACTTCAAGCGCAACAAGGACGGCATTCCGGCCGTTGTCGAGCGCCTTGAGTACGACCCGAACCGTACCGCGCACATCGCGCTGGTGCTGTATGCGGATGGTGAGCGTCGCTACATCATCGCGCCGAAAGGGCTGAAAGCTGGTGACCGTATCGTTTCGGGCCAGGATGCGCCGATCAAGGCAGGCAACGCGCTGCCGCTGCGCAATATCCCGCTCGGTAGCGTCGTGCACTGCATCGAGATGAAGCCGGGCAAAGGTGCGCAGATCGCGCGCAGCGCCGGCGCCTCGGTCCAGCTCGTCGCTCGCGAAGGTCAGTACGTCACGCTGCGTCTGCGCTCGGGTGAGATGCGCAAGGTGCCGGCTGACTGCCGCGCCACGCTCGGTGAGGTGTCGAACAGCGAACACAACCTGCGCAAGCTGGGCAAGGCTGGTGCCACTCGCTGGCGCGGTGTACGCCCGACCGTTCGCGGTGTTGCGATGAACCCGGTTGACCACCCGCACGGTGGTGGTGAGGGCCGTACCTCGGCCGGCCGCCATCCGGTGTCGCCGTGGGGTACCCCGACCAAGGGTTACAAGACGCGCAAGAACAAGCGCACCAACAACATGATCGTGCGCCGCCGCAACGCGAAATAAGCGCGGGCTCAGAGCTTATAGAGAGAGGATTGGGTTGTGCCACGTTCACTGAAAAAAGGTCCGTTCATCGATCTTCATCTGCTGAAGAAGGTTGAGACGGCGGTCGAAAAAAGTGACAAGCGTCCGATCAAAACCTGGTCGCGGCGTTCGATGGTCTCTCCCGAGATGGTAGGGCTGACCATCGCCGTGCATAACGGTCGTCAGCACGTTCCGGTTTTCGTGACTGAAGACATGGTTGGTCACAAGCTTGGCGAGTTCGCCGTGACGCGTACCTTCAAAGGTCACGCGGCGGACAAGAAAGCCAAGAAATAACGCTGCCAAGGTGAGGTTGGAGACAATGGAAGCTACGGCTTACTTGAAAGGTGCGCGTATCTCCGCTCAGAAGGCACGTTTGGTGGCTGACCAAATCCGTGGCAAGAAAGTGGAAGACGCGTTGAACATTCTGGGTTTCAGCCCGAAGAAGGCTGCCCAGCTGATCAAGAAGGTGCTCAACTCGGCAATCGCCAACGCCGAACACAACGAAGGCGCAGATGTCGACGAGCTGAAGGTGTCCACGGTGTTCGTGGATGAAGGTGTGACGCTGAAGCGGGTCATGCCGCGTGCCAAGGGCCGCGCAGACCGCATCTCGAAAAGAACGTGTCACATCACGGTCAAAGTGGCCGACGGCGAAGGCAAGTAGGAGACGACCAGATGGGTCAGAAAGTTCATCCGACCGGCATTCGGCTCGGCATCGTCAGAGAACACAACTCGGTGTGGTATGCCGGGCGCAAATCCTACGCCCAGCATCTGATCAACGACCTGGATGTGCGCGATTTCCTGCAGCGCCGTCTGGCCAGTGCATCCGTCAGCCGTATCCTGATCGAGCGCCCGGCGCAGACCGCGCGGGTCACGATCCACACTGCGCGTCCGGGCATCGTCATCGGCAAGAAAGGCGAGGATGTCGACAAGCTGCGCAGGGAGCTCGCCGATCGGATGGGCGTCCCGGTCCAGATCAACATCGAAGAGATCCGCAAGCCCGATCTCGATGCCAAGCTGGTGGCGATGAACGTCGCCCAGCAGCTCGAGCGCCGCGTCATGTTCCGCCGCGCGATGAAGCGCGTCGTGCAGAACGCACTGCGCCAGGGCGCGGAGGGCGTGAAGGTCCAGGTCAGCGGCCGTCTCGGCGGTGCCGAGATCGCACGGACCGAATGGTATCGCGAAGGTCGTGTACCGCTGCACACGCTGCGTGCCGATATCGATTATGCAACTCATGAAGCGCACACCACTTACGGCGTAATCGGCGTCAAGGTCTGGATCTTCAAAGGCGAGATCCTCGATGCCCACGATGCGGCTGATAGCAAAGCCAAGAAAAGTGCGAGCAATTAAGGGTTATAGCGATGCTTCAGCCAAAGCGTACAAAATTCCGTAAGCAGCACAAAGGGCGCAACCGCGGTCTCGCGCAGCGCGGCAGCAAAGTCAGCTTCGGCGAGTTCGCGCTGAAGGCGACCGAGCGCGGCCGTCTGACTGCACGCCAGCTGGAGGCCGCCCGGCGTGCGATGACCCGTCACATCAAGCGTGGCGGAAAAATCTGGATCCGTGTATTTCCGGACGTGCCGGTCACCGAGAAGCCGCTGGAAGTGCGTATGGGTAATGGTAAAGGTAACGTCGAGTACTGGATCGCGCAGATTCAGCCGGGTCGTGTCCTTTATGAAGTCGAAGGTGTCAGCGAAGAGCTGGCCCGCGAAGCGTTCGCACTGGCGGCGGCAAAACTGCCGTTCTCGACGACCTTCGTTAAGCGGACGGTGATGTGATGAAAGCTCAAGATCTGCGTGCAAAATCCGCCGAAGAGTTGAATGCCGAGCTGCAGAAGGCACTGGCTGGCCAGTTCAAGCTGCGTGTGCAGAAGGCCACGGGCCAGCTGGCGCAGACCCATCTGCTGAAGTCTGTGCGTCGCGACATCGCCCGCATCAAGACTGTGCTCAATCAGAAGGCAGGTAACTGATCATGACGGAATCCGCGAAAAAAGGCCGCACGGTCACCGGCAAAGTGATCAGCGACAAGATGGACAAGACCGTAACGGTGCTGGTCGAGCGTCGCGTTCGCCACCCGCTCTACGGCAAGTACATCACCCGCTCGTCGAAGCTGCATGCGCACGACGAGAAGAACGAGTGCAAGATCGGTGATGTTGTGACCGTATACGAGACGCGCCCGCTGTCGAAGACGAAAACCTGGGCGCTGCTGCGTATTGAAGAGCAGGCGAAGGGCGTCTGAGCGACTGCCGCGAAAAAGGTCGTCGGCGGAATTGATGCGCAGGTTGCAGGTTCGGAGTAGAAGATGATTCAGACAGAAAGTTATCTGGAAGTGGCCGATAACAGCGGCGCGCGCCAAGTGATGTGCATCAAGGTGCTGGGCGGCTCCCATCGCCGTTACGCCCGCATCGGCGACCTGATCAAGGTCACCGTGAAAGAGGCGATTCCGCGCGGCAAGGTGAAGAAAGGCCAGGTCATGAACGCTGTCGTCGTGCGCACCAAGAAAGGCGTGCGTCGCAATGATGGCTCGCTCATCAAGTTCGATGACAACGCCGCCGTGCTGCTCAACAACCAGCTGGCTCCGATCGGCACCCGTATCTTCGGACCGGTGACCCGCGAGCTGCGCAGCGAGCGTTTCATGAAAATCATCTCCCTGGCACCGGAAGTACTCTGAGCCAGCGCAGGAGAGTTGAGGACGGGTTATGCGTAAGATCAAGCGTGAGGACGAAATCGTCGTCCTGACTGGTAAAGACAAAGGCAAGCGCGGCAAGGTCAGCAAAGTGCTGGCGGATGGTCGTCTGCTGGTTGCCGGTGTGAACATCATCAAGAAGCATCAGCGCCCGAACCCGCAGGCGGGCGTGGCAGGCGGCATCGTCGAGAAAGAAGCGCCGATCGACGCCTCCAATGTTGCGATCTTCAATACCGCCACGAACGAAGCTGATCGCGTCGGCTTCAAGTTCCTCGACGACGGGCGCAAGGTGCGCTTCTACAAGTCGACCGGCGAAGTAATCGACGCTTGAATCGGGGCGAATGAGCGATGGCTAGACTCAAGCAACTGTATGTGAAAGAACTGCGCGCGAAACTGAAAGAGGAGTTGGGGCTTGCCAACCCGATGGAAGTGCCGCGTATCACCAAAATCACGCTGAACATGGGTGTTGGCGAAGCGGTTGGCGACAAGAAGGTGCTCGAGAACGCGGTGCGCGATCTCGAAGCCATCTCCGGGCAGAAGGTTGTCGTGACCAAGGCCCGCAAGTCGGTGGCAGGCTTCAAGATCCGTGAAGGCTGGCCGATCGGTTGCAAGGTGACGCTGCGCTCCGACCGCATGTACGAATTCCTGGATCGTCTGATCAACATCTCGATCCCGCGTATTCGTGACTTCCGCGGCATCAGCGCCAAGTCGTTCGACGGTCGCGGCAACTTCGCGATGGGCGTTACCGAGCAGATCATCTTCCCGGAAATCGATTACGACAAAGTTGATGCGCTGCGCGGACTGGACATCACCATCACCACCAGCGCACGCAACGACGCTGAAGGCCGGGCTCTGTTGAGCGCCTTCAACTTCCCGTTCAAGAACTGAAGGCAGTCGAGATTATGGCAAAGACTTCGATGATCGAGCGCGAGAAGAAGCGCGCCCGCACCGCGGCAAAGTTCGCAGCCAAGCGTGCAGCTCTGAAAGAGCTCATTCGCGATCCCAAGGTTGGCGACGAAGAGAAGTGGGCAGCACAGATCAAGCTGCAGCAGCTGCCGCGGGATGCGAGCCCGTCGCGTCAGCAGCGCCGCTGCCAGATCACGGGCCGTCCCCATGGCGTTTACCGCAAGTTCGGTCTCTGCCGTAACAAACTGCGTGAAGCGGCGATGCGCGGCGACGTTCCCGGTCTGGTCAAATCCAGCTGGTAATTGCTGCTAGCAAAGAGTATTCAGGAGCAATTTTATGAGCATGCAAGATCCGCTGGCGGACATGCTGACCCGCATTCGCAACGCTCAGATGGGCGGCAAGCCGCAGGTGGCCATGCCGTCGTCGAAGCTGAAGGTTTCCGTTGCCAAGGTGCTGGAAGGCGAAGGTTACATTTCGGGGTACAGCGTTGCCGAAGATGGTGGCAAGGCGACCCTTCAGATCGATCTGAAATATTTCGAGGGCAAGCCGGTCATCGCTGAGATCAATCGCATCAGCTCGCCTGGCCTGCGCTCTTACAAAGGGAAGGACGAACTGCCGAAGGTCCGTGGTGGCCTCGGTGTCGCGATCGTCTCGACCAGCAAAGGTGTAATGACCGACCGCGCTGCCCGTCAGGCTGGCGTTGGCGGTGAAGTTCTCTGCACCGTATTCTGACGAAATAGTCTAACGAATAGATTGGGCGGGTTTACGCAATGTCCAGAGTAGCGAAAAGTCCTGTAGCCGTTCCGGCTGGCGTCGAGGTGAAGCTCGATGGCAGCACGGTGACGGTCAAAGGTGGCAAGGGCTCGCTGTCGGCGGTTCTGAACAAGCGAGTGAACGTTGCGGTTGAGGATGGTCAGATCGTTTTCGGCGTCAACAGCGACGATGCGCAGTCTTGGGCGCAAGCCGGTACCGCGCGCGCGCTGGTCAACAACCTGGTGACGGGTGTGACCAAGGGTTTCGAGCGCAAGCTGGAGCTGATCGGCGTCGGTTATCGCGCCAAGGCAGCCGGTTCCACGCTGAACCTGACGCTCGGTTTCTCCCATCCGGTCGATTTCGAGGTGCCGGCGGGTGTCACCGTCGAAACCCCGGCGCAAACCGAAATCATCGTGCGTGGCATGGACAAGCAGCAGGTCGGTCAGGTCGCTGCCAAGATCCGTGCCTTCCGGCCGCCGGAGCCTTACAAGGGTAAGGGGATTCGTTACTCCGACGAGCAAGTGCTTCGTAAAGAAGCCAAGAAGAAGTAAGGCCAGGTTATGAACACGAAGAAAGAGTCCAGAATTCGTCGCGCGCGGCGCTCGCGCGTGAAGATTCGCGAGCTGGGTGCTTATCGCCTGTGCATCCACCGCACGCCTCGCCACATGTACGCGCAGGTCATCGCGCCGGCCGGCGACAGCGTGGTGGCGAGTGCCTCCACGATCGAGAAGGATTTGCGCGAAGGCGCCACTGGCAACATCGATGCGGCAACCAAGGTGGGCAAACTGATTGCCGAGCGCGCGAAGGCGGCCGGTGTCAGCACCGTTGCGTTCGACCGCAGTGGCTTCAAGTATCACGGCCGGGTCAAGGCCCTGGCGGATGCCGCCCGTGAGGGCGGCCTGGAATTCTAAGGTCGGTGGCTATGGCTTCTAGCGAACAGAAAGGCAAAGAGCGCGATCGCGATCGCGAGAACTCCGACGGGTACCAGGAGAAGCTGGTACAGGTCAATCGCGTTGCGAAGGTCGTCAAGGGTGGCCGGATCTTCGGCTTCACCGCGCTGACCGTGGTCGGCGACGGCAAAGGCAAGGTCGGCTTCGGCCGTGGCAAGGCGCGTGAAGTGCCGGCCGCGATCCAGAAGGCGATGGAGCACGCGCGTCGCAACATGATCCAGGTCGATCTGAGCGGTGACACGATCCACTATCCGGTTCGCGCGCAGCATGGGGCTTCCAAGGTCTACATGCAGCCGGCTTCGCAGGGTACCGGGATCATCGCCGGTGGCGCGATGCGCGCCGTGCTCGAGCTGGCGGGCGTGCACAACGTACTTGCCAAGTGCTACGGCTCGACCAATCCGGTGAACGTGGTGCGCGCGACGTTCAATGCGCTGCGCTCGATGACGTCGCCGGAATCGGTGGCGGCCAAGCGTGGGAAAAGCGTCGACGAAATCGTCGGCTGATTAGCGATCGGGTGTAGTCATGGCCAAGAAAATCAAGGTAACGCAAGTTCGCAGCGCGTTCGGACGCCTGCAGGCTCACAAGGCCTGTGTCGTCGGGCTCGGCTTGCGCCGCATTGGTCATACCGTCGAACTGGAGGACACTCCGTCGGTTCGCGGCATGATCAATAAAGTTAGCTATCTGGTTCGGGTTGAGGAATGAGCCATGACTGAACAGATGCGTTTGAACGAACTGAGCCCGGCCCCGGGCCACAAGAAGGCGGCGCGCCGTCTTGGTCGTGGTATCGGCTCGGGTCTGGGCAAGACTGGTGGCCGTGGTCACAAGGGTCTGAAGTCGCGCTCCGGTGGCCGTGTGCCGGCCGGGTTCGAAGGCGGCCAGATGCCGCTGCAGAAGCGCCTGCCGAAATACGGCTTCACGTCGCAGCTGGCTCGCGTCACGGCGCAGATCCGCAGCGCTGAGCTGAATCTGGTTGCTGAGGATGTCGTCGATCTCGACGCGCTGAAGCGTGCCGGTCTGATTGGTCGCAACATTCTGCGTGCCAAGGTCTTCCTCGGTGGCGACGTGACCAAGGCGGTTACCATCAAGGGACTGGCCGTCACCAAGGGCGCGCGTGAAGCGATCGAAAAAGCTGGCGGCAAGGTCGAGGAATAAATGGCTAAGTTGGGTGCCCTGGCGGGTGGTCAGCAGGCAGGCATGGGCGAGCTTCTGGCTCGCCTTCGCTTTCTTCTGCTCGCCATAATCGTCTACCGAATCGGTACCCACATTCCGGTACCGGGGATCGATCCGCAACGCTTGGCAAGCATGTTCAGCCAGAACCAGGGCACGATCCTGGGGCTGTTCAACATGTTCTCCGGTGGCGCGCTGGAGCGGATGAGTATCCTCGCGCTCGGGATCATGCCGTACATCTCCGCGTCGATCATCGTCCAGCTGCTGTCGGCCGTGGTGCCGTCGCTGGAGGCGCTGAAGAAAGAGGGTGAATCGGGGCGTCGCAAGATCACCCAGTACACCCGTTACCTGACCGTGGTGCTGGCGCTGATACAGGGCTCCGGCATGGCGGTAGGACTCGCGAACCAGGGGCTGACTTACACCACCGGGTTCGGATTCTTCTTCCCGGCTCTGGTGTCGCTGGTCACTGGCGCGGTATTCCTGATGTGGCTCGGCGAGCAGATCACCGAGCGCGGCATCGGCAACGGCATCTCGCTGTTGATCTTTGCCGGTATCGTTGCCGGCCTGCCGAGTGCCATCGGCCAGTCGCTGGAGCAGGCGCGGCAGGGTGAGATGAACATCCTGGTACTGCTGTTCATCCTGATGCTTGCCATTGCCGTCATTTTTCTGGTGGTGTTCATCGAGCGCGGTCAGCGCCGGATCACTGTCAACTATGCCAAGCAGCAGCGCGGCAACCGGGTCTATCAGGGGCAGTCGAGCCATCTGCCGCTGAAGGTCAATATGTCCGGCGTCATTCCGGCCATCTTCGCCAGCTCGATTCTGCTGTTCCCGGCGTCGGTCGCGCAGTGGTTCGGATCCGGTGGCGATCAGGCCGAGTGGCTGCAGGATGTCGCGCTGGCGATCGGCCCGGGGCAGCCGTTGAACATTCTGCTGTTCTCGGCACTGGTGATCTTCTTCTGCTTCTTCTATACGGCGTTGATGTTCAACCCGCAGGAAGTTGCGGAAAACCTGAAGAAATCCGGCGCGTTCCTGCCGGGGATCCGCCCGGGGCAGCAGACCGCCAACTACATCGATGGTGTACTGACGCGCCTGACCCTGTTCGGTGCCCTCTACATCACGCTGGTCTGCCTGATGCCGCAGTTCCTGGTCGTGATGTGGAACGTACCTTTCTATCTCGGTGGCACGTCGCTGCTGATCGTGGTGGTCGTGGTCATGGATTTCATGGCTCAGGTTCAGTCACACCTGATGTCGCACCAGTATGAGTCGCTGATGAAGAAGGCGAATCTGAAGAACTACGGGCGCAGCGGCATCAGCCGTTGAGGCCCGATATTCGAGTAGGAGTAGGACCATGAAAGTTAGAGCATCCGTCAAAAAGATCTGCCGCGACTGCAAGATCATCCGTCGCCGCGGCGCCGTTCGGGTCATCTGCAGCACCGAGCCGCGCCACAAGCAGCGTCAAGGCTGATCATTTATTGATTTCGAGTCGCTCGTCGGATAGACTGCCGCGCTTTTCGCCGCTGGCAGCTCGGTTTCGGGCGTATTCAAGTTGGAGTAATGGAGTTTTCTGATGGCCCGTATCGCCGGTGTCAACATCCCTGACAACAAGCATGCCGTCATTTCGCTGACCTATATCTACGGTATCGGTCGCACGACGGCCAAGTCGATCCTGTCCAACACCGGCATCGGTGAGACCGTCAAGATCGGCGAACTGACCGAGGAGCAGCTCGACAGCCTGCGTGGCGAGATCGGCAAGCTGACGGTCGAAGGCGATCTGCGCCGTGAAATCTCCATGAGCATCAAGCGGCTGCTCGACCTGGGCTGCTATCGCGGCCTGCGTCATCGCAAAGGTCTGCCGGTTCGCGGTCAGCGCACCAAGACCAACGCCCGTACCCGCAAAGGTCCGCGCAAACCGATCCGGAAGTGATCCGGGCCGGTTGCGCTTCGCTTTAGTGTAGCCGCACCGCTAGTGCGGCGTTGATATTAGAGTAGGTAGCAACTCGATGAATACCAAAGCCTCGAAACAGGCTCCGCGCAAGAAGGTCAAGAAGACCGTCGTGGATGGCATTGCGCATATCCACGCGTCGTTCAACAACACCATCGTCACCATCACCGACCGTCAGGGCAACACCCTGTCTTGGGCGACCTCTGGTGGTTCCGGCTTCCGTGGCTCGCGCAAGAGCACGCCGTTCGCTGCGCAGGTCGCTGCAGAACGTGCCGGCAACGCCGCCAAGGAATACGGGCTCAAGAACCTCGACGTCGAAGTCAAGGGTCCGGGTCCGGGCCGTGAATCCGCAGTACGTGCGCTGAACAACTGTGGCTACAAGGTGAACAACATCACCGACGTGACGCCGATCCCGCACAACGGGTGCCGTCCGCCGAAGAAACGTCGCGTGTAACGCTCTACAGGAATTGAAGCATGGCTAGATATCTGGGTCCTACTTGTAAGCTCTCCCGTCGCGAAGGCACGGATCTTTTCCTGAAGAGCGGCGTGCGTCCGCTGGAGTCGAAGTGCAAGGCGGAAACCGCACCGGGGCAGCATGGCGCCCGTCGCGGCCGTCTGTCCGACTACGGCGTGCAGATGCGTGAAAAGCAGAAAGTGCGTCGCATCTATGGCGTGCTGGAGCGTCAGTTCACCAATTACTACAAAGAAGCGGCACGCCTGAAGGGCGCGACCGGTGAAAACCTGCTGCAGCTGCTCGAGAGCCGTCTCGACAACGTCGTCTACCGCATGGGTTTCGGTTCCACCCGCGCAGAGGCACGTCAGCTGGTTTCGCACCGTGGCATCACGGTCAATGGCAAGACGACGAACATCGCGTCGTATCAGGTTCGCCCGGGTGACGTCGTCGCCGTGCGCGAGCGCGCCAAGAGTCAGCTGCGCATCCAGCAGTCGCTGGCACTGGCTGCCCAGCGTGGCGACATGCCGTGGATCGAGGTCAATCCGTCGAAAATGGAAGGCGTGTTCAAGAGCCTTCCGGAGCGCGCAGAGCTCTCGTCCGAAATCAACGAGAATCTGATCGTCGAGCTGTACTCGAAGTAACGGATCGATCCTGGGACTCATCACCTAAAGGTCTTTGTATGCAGAGTTCAGTCAACGAATTCCTCACGCCGCGCGTGATTGAGGTTGATCAGCTTGGCCCGACTCGTGCCAAGGTCATTCTCGAGCCGCTGGAGCGGGGCTTCGGTCACACGCTCGGCAATGCACTGCGCCGTATCCTGCTGTCGTCGATGCCCGGCTGCGCAGTCACCGCCACCGAGATTGAGGGCGTGCTGCACGAGTACAGCGCGATGGAAGGGGTGCAGGAGGATGTCATCGAGATCCTGCTCAACCTGAAGGGCATCGCTGTCGTCATGCATGGCAAGGACGAGGCAACCCTGACGCTGAGCAAGAAAGGTCCCTGTGTCGTCACCGCCAGCGATATTCAGGTCGATCACGGTGTCGAGATCAAGAATCCGGATCACGTCATCGCGCACCTGAACAATCGCGGTCAGCTGAATCTGAAACTGACGGTTTCCCGTGGTCGCGGCTATGTGCCGGCTGATGCGCGTGAAAGTGTCGACGACGAGACCCGCGCGATCGGTCGACTGCAGCTCGACGCCACTTTCAGTCCGGTGATCCGTGTCTCGTACGTGGTCGAGAACGCCCGTGTCGAGCAGCGTACTGACCTCGACAAGCTGGTTCTCGATCTGGAGACCAACGGCACGCTGGATCCGGAAGAGGCGATTCGCCGTGCAGCGACGATCCTGCAGCAGCAGCTGGCGGTGTTCGTCGATCTGGAGGGCGAGAAGGCGATCGAAGTCGAGCAGCGTCACGACGAGATCGATCCGATCCTGCTGCGGCCGGTCGACGATCTGGAGCTGACCGTTCGCTCCGCGAACTGTCTGAAGGCGGAAAACATCTATTACATCGGCGATCTGGTGCAGCGCACCGAGGTCGAGCTGCTGAAAACGCCGAACCTCGGCAAGAAGTCGCTCACCGAGATCAAAGACGTTCTGGCATCGCGTGGCCTGTCGCTGGGCCTGCGTCTGGACAACTGGCCACCGGCCAGCCTCAAGAGCGACGATCGGTCGCTGTAACGTCCAGGTCAGTTAACTTGCTGCGATAGCAACAGTATTGAAAGGAAAAGATCATGCGTCACCGCAATAGTGGCCGATATTTCAGCCGTACCAGTGCCCACCGCAAGGCGATGTTCCGCAACATGGTGTCTTCGCTGGTCGAGCATGAGCTGATCAAGACGACGCTGCCGAAGGCCAAGGAACTGCGTCGTTATGCCGAGCCGATCATCACGCTGTCGAAGGTGGACAGCGTCGCCAATCGCCGTCTGGCATTCGATCGCCTGCGTAACAAAGTGGTCGTCGGCAAGCTGTTCACTGAACTTGGTCCGCGTTACAAGGCACGTCCGGGCGGCTATATCCGCATCCTGAAGTGCGGTATGCGTGCCGGTGACAATGCGCCGATGGCATATGTCGAGCTGGTTGACCGTCCGGTCGAGGCCGAGGCTGTCGAAGTCGCCGACGAGTAAGGCTTCGTAAATCTCCGGGCGGGTTCCGGGGATTGTTCAGAGCAACGCGAAATGCCCGCATCGAAAGATGTGGGCATTTTGTTTTTGTGGTTTCATTTACCGATTGAGCCGCGGCCTCAGTGGCGGTGCGTCTGGTCCGTTTTCGCAATCGGTTGTCGACATTGCGAATTGTGTCATCCCGCCGAGGTGGATTTTCGGCGACCATGACCTTGCATTGAAGCAAGGCATTGCACCTAACGTCGGTGCAGGATTCAGGGAGCACGTTGGTCAGGGAGCGCCGCCAGGGACGCACTTTCTTTTCGTCGTAAAGCCCCGCTACGCCTTTTCTGATTTCCTGCGTTTCGCAGCGCGTCGACCGTGTCGCGCGTTTCCGATCGGTTGCATGCCTTACCGGATCACACCTACGGAAAGGGTTTGCCATGAGGGCGGGTCGCAATGGAGGGCATCGATCGCGAACGGCGGGAGTAAAGGGTAGCCGCTGGCGCCAACGCGGCGCCACGCTGGCGGAATACCTGCCGCCGTTGCTGTTCGTGCTGATGGTCGCGATCCCGGCGTGGGCGAAATATGGCGAAGTGGTTCGCCTGCAGATGGCCCATGCCGCCGAACGTTTTGCCGACTATTACTACCGCGGCTGGTTCTGGCCCGAGGATGATCAGGTGGCTGGCGCGCCGCCGTCGCAGCCCGGCAGCGGGGCGGATGGTGGCCCGGGTGCCGGCGATGGCAATGGTGGCAGTGGCGGGAACGGTGGGGAGAGCGGTGCTGGCAGCAGCCCCGGCAACGATCTCTTCCCGGGCATACCCGGTGGTGGTCTCGACAATCCCTTCGCGCCCGATCCCGGCGGTGCCGGCGGCGACGAGCCGCTGCAATGCAGCGTCGGTGGTGGCGGTTCTCCGCTGATGTCTCCGGTCGGCAACGCCGCCACTTATACCCAGGTTGGCAATCCGATCGATCTCGGCACCGGCAACAAGTTGCAGACGGAGACCGATTACCGGAACTGGCGGCCGGATGGTTTGCAGTTCGTTCGTCATTACAACAGCGTGCTCGGCGCCGGAGACCGCGGCCTTGGCCATGGATGGCGCCACAGTTACCAGCGCGCCATTGTTTCGGAGGGCGAAGATGCCGCGACAATCTGGCGCGACGACGGCAACCAGTACCGTTTCGAGCGGCGCGATGGCCAGTGGCAGTCGCCGCTCGGCATCGTCGAGCGGCTGGCCACCGTCGAAGATGAGCGCGGCGTTCTCCGGGGCTGGACCTACACCACCGCCGACGACCGGCTGGAGAACTACGATGTCGATGGGCGTCTGGTTCGCATCGATCATCCCGGCGGTCCCGTACAGCAACTGCACTACAACAGCGAAGGCCGGCTGACCCGTATCGATGACAGCCGTGGCGACTCGATGTCGCTGCAATGGCGCGCTGCCCACCTGCACGGTGTCACGCTTCCGGATGACACCCGTCTCGTCTACGACTACGACGATCGCTTCAATCTGGTTGAGGTGGTCCGTCGCGGAGCCGGGCCGCGCGGGTGGTTCGCCGGCCTGCGCACACCCGAGCGGCGCTACCACTACGAAGACATACGCCATCCGCACGCGCTGACCGGCATGGACGACGCTACCGGGCGGCGTTTCGCCACCTGGAGTTACGACCGGCTCGGCCGCGCCGTCACCAGCGAGCACGGCGATGGCGCAGAGCGCATCACGCTTGTCTACCGTCGTCCGGCCGACCCTTCTTCCCGTGAGCGTACGGTGGAAGTGACCAATGTCGCTGGTGCGGTGGCGCTCTACACGCTGGAGCCGGCCCGCGCCGGTCGCTACCGGCTCAAGGCCATCGACGGCCGTCCCTTGCTGAACTGCGCAGCTGTCGCGCAACGACACAACTACGATGAACGCGGCTTCCTGATACGTCGTCACGATGCCGATGGTATTGGCAGCGAATATCGCCGCGACGCCCTTGGCCGTGTCGTCGAAGCGCGCGACGGCTTGCGCTTCGATGCGCGCGGGCAGGGTTGGCCCGAACCGGGCGCCAGCCGCATCGACTACCGGTGGCAGGGGCGAACGTCGCGTCTGCTCGCCGCCACCCGCTACGGTTGGGTGGCAGGGCTGGACGGTGACACTGCTCACTGGCAGCCCGTCGCCCGGCGCGAATGGCAGCGAGATCCGCGCGCCCGGCTCGTCAGCGAGACGATCACCGACCTGACCGCCGCGGCGGGCGACAGCGCGATCCGCACAACGCGCTACCGCTACATCGACGGTGACGAGGAGGCGGTGCCTGGTCTGCAAGCGCTCGAAGTGACCGACTCACTCGGCCATGTCACCCGCTACCAATACGATGCGGAAGAGCGCCTGCAGGTGATCGTCAACACGCTGGGTCAGCGCACACAGTTTTCTGATCACACTCGCGAAGGGCGGCCCCGGCGCGTAGCGCTGCCCGACGGCCAGCAGCTGCGCATCGCCTATGATGCACTCGGCCTGCCCACCCGGCTCGAACGCCGCCCGGCAGATACTCCCTCCAGCTCGGACGATCCCCAACCCCCGACTGAGATCACCCGGATCGATTACGACGCCGAGGGGCGTACCACTACGATCAAGCGTCCCGATGGCAGCAGCCATCACTATCACTACAACGCTGCTGGCCAGCTCATCGAAGTGCGCAACGGCTGGGACGAACGCATAGCCCTGAGGCCCAATGTGCTGCATGGCCATTGGCAAGAGCAGTGGCGCTACGATGCCGATGGCGACCCGGTGCTGCGGCAGCAGCGCCACTTCAACGCACTGGGGCAGCTCGCCACTGTCAGTCATGGCGACAGTGCCGAAACCCACTATCTCTACGATGCGCGCGGTAACCTGATCGAGTGGCGCGAAGCGCACGAAAATCCCGCCCGCACCGAACTGGCGAAGACCGCGCGAGTCCGCTACGACACACAGCACCATCCGCTTGAATGGATCGATGCCGCCGGCCATGCGACACGCCATGAATACGATGCCGGTGGTCGTGTTGCCGCCATCACCGACGCCAACGGCAACACCACGCGCTACCGGCGCAATGGCTTCGGCGAAATCGTGCATCAGCGCAGTCCCGCCACTGGCGACGAGTGGCGGCGCTACGATGGCAATGGCAATTTGATTGCCAAGGGCGCCACCGCCGCCGCGATCGAATCCAGCGAAGTTGAATGGCGAGATGGCATCCGCTTTCGCTACGACGCGCTCAACCGGCCGATCCATGTCGACTACATGGATGATGCCGATGACATCACCTACACCTACGATCAGGTCGATACGGAACATGGCAATGGCATCGGCCGGCTGACACGCCTCGAAACGGCGCAGCAGATCATCGACTATCGCTACGACGGGCTGGGCCGCAAGATCGCCGAGACCATTCGCGACAAGGTGCCGGCCGGCTACGATCTGCATCAGGTGCAGAGTGTCACGGTGGGATATGGCTATCTCTCCGGTAGCCGCCTCGAGCGAATCGTCCACCCGGACGGCAGCGCCACGCACTACCGCTACGACAACGAGCGCATCCGCTCGATAGTCTGGCGCGAACCTGGTACGAACACGAAGCACACCATCATCGAGGCGATCGACTACGCGCCGTTCGGTGATCCGATTGCCTGGACCTACGGTAATGGTCTGACGCAGACGAGGCGGTTCGACCTCAGTGGCCGCATCACGGACATCACGCTGCGGTCGAAGCAGGGCTTCCTCTGGCCCGGCAGGGATGCCACAGACCCTCCTGTGTGGTCGCAGAAGTACGACTACAGCCTGTATCGGAGCATCGGGCACCTGACGGTCGATGGCGAGCCCCGGCAGTTTGGTTATGACGCCGTGGATCGGCTCGGGTTCTACCCCGTTTCCACGGACGGTTTAAAAAGAGCTGAAAATTTCTGATCCTGCCTGGCAACTCTACGTCGCATCCTCGGGTTGTGGAACCGCTCGATGTAGTCAAACAGATCAGCCCTTGCCTCATCACGAGTGCGATAGGTCTGGTGACTAACGCGCTCCCGCTTGAGCATCCCAAAGAAGCCTTCGCAAGCTGCATTATCACCACAGTGGCCGACAGCGCTCATGCTGCAGACCAACGTGTTTCGACTCAAGAAACGCTGGTAGTCGCCGCTGACGAACTGACACCCGCGATCCGAATGCAGAATCACCGACCAGCCACCTTGGCGCTGCCAGACCGCCATCTCCACGGCGCGAATCACCATATGACGATCCTGTCGCTGGTGCATCGACCAGCCGATCACCAACTTGCTGTACAGATCGAGCACCACGCACAGGAACAGCTTTCCCTCCAGCGTCGCGATCTCAGTGATGTCGGTTACCCACTTTCGCTCAGGCTCCAGCGCGGTGAAATCACGTTCCAGCAGATTGCGAACGCCAGCAGGACGAGCCGTCGGTCGACCGAAGTTGCGTCGCTTCCGGCGCGGCCAGCCTTGCAGGCCATCCGTCGCCATCAGGCGCGCAACGCGGTTCAGGCTGACACGTTCACCCTCGTCGACCAGATCCTCCTGCATGCGCGGAGCGCCGATCACACCGCGACTGTCGCCGTGGATCTCGCGAATGCGGATCAACAGACGCGCATTCTCCTGAGCGCGTGGACTGGGTTCGCGCTCTTCCCAGGCGTAATAACCGCTGGGCGATACCTGTAAACAGCGGCACATCAGCCGTACCGGGTACTCGTTGCGGCAGCGCCGGATCACCTCGTACCGTTCGATGATCCCTTGGCGAAGTACGCTGCCGCGTCTCTTAAAAAATCCCGTTCCTTGGTGACTCTGGCCAGCTCGCGCTTGAGGCGAGCCAATTCCTCATCACGCGGATTGCCGGTGCCCGAAAAGGGCCTGCTGCCTGGTGAGTCCGCCTCCCGGACCCACCGCGTGAGCAGGTTCGGGCCGACGCCGATCTCCAGGGCAATCTGCCGACAGCTGGTTCCAGACCGACGAACCAGATCGATGGCTTCTCGTTTGAACTCGGGACTGTACTTCTTGCGCTTGGACATGAACACTCCTCATGGCTCTTATAAGCCTACTCGAAAGTGTCCGTGATATCGGGGTAGAACCCGTTCGATGTTGATTGGCGGGTCTTGGAGCGGCAGATTGGCGATGAGGCGTTCGAACCTCTGCGGGAAAAAAGGGCAAGGGATGCCTTAACCCAGCGCTTTATTGACCTTGATAACCCCATAATTCTGAAGTTCTAAGGCTCGCCCTGGTGTGGCTGCGGGGCGTAATAAACCTAGCGAATTTGTACCCCCTCGGCTAACCTGGTGCGCAGGTCTGGAGTAAAGGTAAATAAGAATTGCTTACATTTGTCGATCTGTTTTGTGGCGGGGGTTTTGGTGCGCGGGGTGCTGTCCGGGGTGGCGGCGTGCCCCTTTTGGGCGTTGACGCCTGGCAGCTGGCGGTCGACACCTATGCCGCAAATTTTCCCAATGCGACGGTACTCTGCTCCAAGATAGAAGACCTCGATCCATTTCAGCTTGCCCACCAGTACCGACCTGACGTGTTGTTGACCTCTCCGGAATGTACATCGCACTCAATAGCGCGCGGAGCCAAGCCCGGCTGTGAAAGTAGTCGTGCAAGTGCGCTTGGTATCGTGCATTGGGTTCAGGCCATGAAGCCAAAGTGGTTGATTGTTGAAAACGTCAATCGCATGAAGAAATGGGATCGACACAATGAGTTGGTCGAAACCATAGAGGGGCTTGATTACACGGTCAGCGATCTACTGCTGAATGCTAACGACTTTGGCTCAGCCCAGGCTCGTAAGCGCATGTTTCTGATTTGTAGTCGGGACGGTATTTCCGTTTCGCGAGAGGATTTGCTGGCTGTTGGTAAGCGCCGTAGAAAATCTGCAATCGATATCGTTGATTGGAGTGGTCGATTTAGTACACAACCCCTGTACCGCCCTGGTCGCGCGCAAGCAACCATCGAGCGCGCAGAGCGTGCAATCGATGCATTGGGTAAGAACGTCCCTTTTCTCATTGTATATTACGGTTCCGATTACGCAGGTGGCTGGCAGACGCTCGATGCACCTCTCAGAACTGTTACCACTATCGACCGCTTTGGCCTCGTGACCTGGGATCGTGGTGCTCCGCAGCTGCGCATGCTGCAGCCTGAAGAGTTGAAGCGTGCCATGGGGGCCGGTAGAGAGCATCGGCTTCCTGTGGGATCGCGGCGTGAGAAGGTAAAGCTATGCGGGAATGGGGTTTGCTCAGATGTTCTTGAGGTGATATTTAAGCAGCTTGAGATACTTGAGCGGGAGCAGGAACAGGCTGCCTAACGTGAATGATCTTTCTCAGGCGGATCTGATTGTCGACCAGGTATACGGTGGTGGCCGACGCGGCGATGCCGGCGATGATCCATTACCGGCATTGCTGCGCGTAGATAGTGGGGCCGGCTTTCGTCACCTGGGGCGTCGACCTGAAGTGGCTACGTTGAAACTTCTGGTATTGAAGACCGGTTTTAACAGCGCTGAATGGCCCGACGCGATCGATCGCGAAAATGGCCTCTTTACATATTATGGCGATCGTCATAGCCCGGGCGAGCTGCATAGTACGCCGCGTCAGGGCAATGCGATGCTTCGCAATCTCTTTGATGCAGCGCACAGCTCCGCTGCGCTGGAGCACTTCCCTCCCATTCTGCTTTTCGGTAACACCGGTACATATCGCGACCTGCGGTTTCTAGGTTTGGCTGTTCCTGGTGCGGAGGGGTTCAGTACTGATGAAGACTTGGTTGCGGTTTGGCGCACAACGGCCGAAAACGTGCGATTTCAAAATTACAAAGCCCTTCTCACGATACTGAATGTGCCGGTCATTACTCGTGCCTGGATTAATGATGTTCAGGCGGGGAAGGCACTTCATTCATCGCATGCGCCCAAGCCCTGGGTGGATTGGGTTAAAGCGCGGCGCTATGCGCCATTGAAGTCGACCCCGACGCAGCGGATTCGCAGTCAGGCTCAGCAGTTGCCTGCGACTGTAGAGCTCAAGGCATTTGTTGACGCCATCTACGAACGCTATGCCGATAATCCTGTGGGCTTTGAGCGGTGCGCAATGGAGATCGCCAGAATATTTATGCCTAACATTCATCATTGGGAGTTGACGCGCCCTTGGAAAGATGGCGGTCGCGATGCACTTGGTACATATAGAATCGGTATCGGCGCGGGCCATGTTGATGTGGAGTTTGGTCTTGAGGCGAAATGCTATGCGCCAACCAGTGGTGTGGGCGTGAGGCAGTTGGCTCGACTAATTTCCCGACTTCGACATAGGCAATTTGGAATTCTGGTCACCACCTCGTATCTGCATTCGCAGGCATATCAGGAACTTCTGGATGATGCACATCCGGTCGTGGTGATTAGTGGCGGTGACATTGCGGCAAAAATGAAGGAGCGATTTGGAACTGTATCGGCGTTTAGTCGCTGGCTGGAGCGGCTGGGGTAGCGCCGAGAGGCTCGGGTAGTGGTCTGCCCAATGCCTCGGCAATTTTCGCAACACAGCTGAGTAGATTCTTGTCGACCTCGTGCTCCCAAAAACGAAGGACTGTCCAGCCTTCTTTCCGCAGCCGTTCATTTACGACGGCATCGCGAGTGCGATTTTTCTCGAGCTTTGCTTTCCAAAAATCGCTGCGGGTTTGCGGCGAAACATAGTGAGTCGGGCATCCATGCCAGAAACATCCATCGATGAAGACGACGAGTTTTGCAGAGGGAAAGGAAATATCTGGGCGACCAGTGAGCGGGTAATGCTTACGGTATCTTAATCCTCGCTTCCAAAGCTGCTTGCGTAGTACAACTTCCGGCCCCGTATCCTTTCCTCTATTGCGGGCCATCACTGACCGCCGCTGGATGAGTGTAAGTCTGTCGATCATTAGCTAAAGAATCGCATTACGCCTGGTCTTCTGGCGTGGACGGTATATCGATGGAGTAGCTCATCTAATGTTGGTCGTCTAAGCCTGAATGCGGGCGTACAGCTGATGGGGTTTCTCGAGTGAGTGGCAAGGAAGCGGGAGCAGGATACTAGAAGCAGGCTGTCATGGCCTTCGCCTTTAAGGCGTATGTTGCCTAGGCTATAAATCGAATCATTTGAAAATTCTTTTTTCTTCGATGAGTAGTAAAGCGGGCGCCGATCTTGACTTTCTGGGTTCTTGATTAGAATTCCCAAAAGGTATCGAAAAGTCCAAACCTTGTTTTGAACTTCGTCGCACTCAGCAACTAGGGTCACTAGGCAAGGTACGATCTCCGTTAAAAAGCTTTTCGCCTGTGCGGAGCTTGCGGTCTTGTCCATAAAGAACTCGCTTGCGATAAGCTCATCACGGTTTTTCCCGAAAATTCCCTTAAAAATTTCTCCGTCTGCTTCGATGATTTTAGAAACTACGCCTCGGGCTGCGCAATCGAGGGATGAGGATATCTCGTTTTCTATAAGATAAAGGGTGTTTAGCTCGGCTGCTGAGGCGGCTCCCATCCTATCTTTCGAGCCTTTTTCTTTAATGTGGTCAGATAATGAAGATCCACGAAATTCATCCGGTACATCAATGCTTTTGGTCTCCAACAGGGATGCGGAATAAAGCTGGTCTTCTACTATCGGTAGAAGTGCATTGTCTAATGCATAGAGCGGAGATTTTTCTGCTTGCTCATCTCCTACTGCAGCTGCGGCCAGAAATGAGAGAAGAGCGTTCCATTTTGGAATATGGGCAAGATGCGCAGATATTGCGGTGGATTCTCCAGGTTGTGGTTTTGAATCAACTGCCATTTGATAGAGGCGATTTGTCGTATTGATAGCGGCCAGCGCCACTCTGTCGTCCCACGCCATGGTTAATGCAAGTGTTGGGCATGATCGAATTACATCATTAATATCATTCGAGAGTGCTTGGGCGTCAAAAGTATGGGTTGTGGAGTCCAATACCTTGTTTTTGTCGATAAGCCCGTAGCAGACGGGTGCCTCAACATCGTGGTCAGAACATCTATCGAGTAGCTCAGCCCAAGCTGATTTTGCCTCATCAGGGTATTTCGACCAAAAAATAATTCCGTATGGCCCGGATTTGATTATCTTCTTTATGCAGGTAAGGATGGCGTTTACATGTTGGGTAATACTCATGTTTCCCGCAAGGATGTGTATATCCGAGAAAATGAGCCTTATGCCTAGAGCTCTCTGTGGAGGGCTTGGAACTAACTCGCCGGCATCAAATAAGAATGGCATGGCCCAAAATCCGGCTTGGCCTAGACCAACAGAGATGGCTGAAAGTTCATCTTTTTCGTTGTCTAAGGCTGCAACTCGGGGGAAGTTTTGCGTCATTTTTTATCCTTAAATCGAAAAACTACAGCTGTTCCGTCATACGCTTCCGGGATTTCAAACTCGTCTCTCAGATTCTGTGCATGGACTACTTCAAGTTTTGCTTCCATGGAGTCCATGACAAGCTTCGCAAAGTACAGCCCTAGTCCCATTCCGCCTGCTCGTGTGGTTAAAAATGGTGTGGCAGCCTTTTGTAAGGGGAGCTGGAAGCCGGGGCCGTTGTCGACTATCGCGATAATGCCTTCTTTGTTGTCTGCATAAGTTCCCCATGAGGTAAATACGAGAACTGCTCCAGGCGTGTCGAGGTTGTCGCGCTCCCTTTTATATCTTGCCCAGTAGATTGCATTGTCGATGACATTGCTAATTGCGCCAACGAGCAAGTTCAGCGGGCCGGTAACATAAAAGCTCTCTGTTCCATCGGCGCCTATCGCTCGATTGGAAAGAACAAGATTGTGTCTGGGAAACCGGGACTCATGCATCCCCAAAGCCCTGCTGAGAAGATCTTTTATATGTACTTTTCGGGCTCGCTCTCGCTCTAGAAGGGGTTTAAATGTGTCGAGAAGCTTCCTTAAGTGATCAATCGTTTTTCGCAATGTCGAGCTGTCGACGTTGGCTTCTAGTTGTCGTGAGAGGGCGTCGACACCATGAACCATTTCGTGGAAGGCAAGTGACAGATTTATTCCGGCCATGCCTGCGTTGACCATCATGTTCTGAAAGTTTTCCATCTCGTTTTTGATGGATTTGATAGCGGGCTTCAGTTCGCTTTCAATTTTGTGTTTCTTGGCAATTCTCTCTATAGAGTTAATTGCTTCTCCCAGGCCTGTTGGGGTTTCGCTTCCCTTGAGGGCGGCGTCGACCGCCTGTCTATCTTCCCAGTGAATACGTTGAAACTTATCAAAAATGCTCAGAACGATATCGCTAAAATCTTCGTAATTTTTGTTTTCGTCGAAGCCCTCACGATTCGTTTTTTCCTTAAGGCCGTAGCTTTTGTCGAGCTCCAAATCGACATGGGCGATAACGCCATCTGTTCCAAGCCTGCCGCTTGGGCGGTTGATCCGAATGGCATTAAGTCCAAGCCAGTCATTGCCAGGCTCTCCGTAGTTGAATACGCGCACCTTATCCCGGTAAACGCGCACGCCAGTTTGTGCCTTCAGCCAATCCTTTATTTGCTTGATAGAGCCTGCCTCGCGGAGAATTTCAGGTCGGCGGTGAAATGCGTAGATCTGACCTTTAATGGGCCCGATTCCTACTAAGCGCTCGGCGGGCAGAAAGATGTCTGAATCATCGCTCTTCTTTTTTTCTGTCCGTAGGCTTACAAGCTCTAGCTTTCCATTACCCTGGGCCTCGCTGGGTTTAAGATCTTTAAAGCGCGGAGGGCGGAATTTGTATTTCCAGTCGAGAATTGCATTTTCATTGAGCGCGAATTCAAATACCCAGGTCGCTGAATCCAGCATGTCCTTGACCTTGGGAAGGTCTGCGAAGTCGGATTCGCGCCCAGGAACTTCTAGGCTAACTTTGAAGGACCTGACTTCATCGAATGGATTACTAAGGGAAATCACTAGTCGGTACAGATCCCTAAGTTCTGCTCGCTTCCAATCCGCACGATTTAAATTGGTGATTTCCAGCAGCGTGCCGGTCGAATCCTTGAATATGGTAGGCGCTGGCTTTGTGGTGATGTCTACCTCTAATCCACCGTCGAGATATTTGGAGCTGGAGATGAGTTGATGCCAATCAATAGTAATTTCATATTCCGGATGGCCGGTCTTTCTTGTCACCATCCGGATCTTGGAGCCAAGCTTTTGCACGGCTAGGCGGCCTACCCCTTTTTCGCCCAATGGCAGTCGATCAAAAATCGAATCTGAGCGTTTCCGCTCCTTTCCGCGTTTTGAATCTGTTCCTACCTCAAGCCAATAATTTTCTATTTCGAAGAGGCTCATCCCGCATCCATCGTCTTTGATCGAGATGGATGGCGAGGCCGAATTAAGGTTTAGAGTGATATCAACTTGTTGGGCGTCGGCGTCATAGGCATTTTTAACAAGCTCAAAAATAGCCAGCCGGTCGTGACCTATCAGCTGATCGCCCAGCAAGGCGAGCACATGCGACTGGACGCGGAATGTTGGTCTTCCCATGAGAATTAATATTCCCTTGTTGATGTGAGATTTTGCCGTGTGCGGTTACGGGGGCGTCTGCGAATTGCTTTTGATGGGCTGCAGCACATAAGCGTAGTCGCTGAGGTGAGCAAGGATCATGGCTCTTTGTGGATCGCAGAATCCTACAGGTGCAAAAAACGGCTGCCAACGTGGCCGGTGTGAGGCGGGGTTTTGGTGTTGCCAGAGTGCGTGGTGCAGTATCGCCCTAGGGTATTCGGCTCTGGCACGGCGTTTAGATTAAATGGGTAGATGGGGGTATGAGGATTGGCTTGGCGCGAAAGTGTTGTTTCTGAAAGAAATATGAGGGGCGATCGGAGGTTGTTTTACTAGCGACCGTTTTCGGAGGGTGGTCTCGTATCAAAATCCATAGGGATTACGGTGCTTGGAGGCGTAAAGGAGCGGGTCGGTATTGGTTTATCTTTTCTTTAACCGTTTGAATACGTAGAGGTATTTGATGGTTAAAGCATTAACTGGCCGGCTTTGATTTAAAGAATAAAGTGGCCAATCGGCCACTTTATTCCACCCGCGTCAAAGGCGAAAGCATCGTCGGGAAGAGTGGTGCCCAGGAGAGGACTTGAACCTCCACGGCCGCAAGGCCACTAACACCTGAAGCTAGCGTGTCTACCAATTTCACCACCTGGGCACAGGGGGTGCTGCGTTGGAGCGGCGCAATTTACTGATGGCCCCGATGGTTGTCAATCCCGCGTATACTGCCGGCCTCAAAAAATTTTCCAACCCCCCGCCGAATGGCTGCTGAATGCCCAAAAAGTCCCCTCTGAAAGACCCCTTTGCCGCCCGTGAGGCGGAAAAGTACGAACGCCCGATCCCGAGCCGGGAGCTGATCCTCGACCTGCTTGGCAAATCCGCCGGACCACTGAACCACGCCCAGCTCTGCCGTGCCCTCGAACTCGAGGATCACGAGCAGGTGGAGGCGCTGCGCCGCCGCCTGAACGCGATGGAGCGCGACGGCCAGCTGATGCGCAACCGCCGCAGTGCCTACTGCCCGGTCAGCAAGATCGACGCGGTGCGCGCCCGCGTGCAGGGCCACCGCGATGGCTTCGGCTTCGCTGTGCCGCTCGAAGGTGGTGACGACTTCTACCTCAGCTCGCGCCAGATGAGTGCCGTGTTCGACGGCGATGAGGTGCTGGTGCGCGAGTCCGGCGTCGACCGTCGCGGTCGCCGCGAAGGGACCATCGTCGAGGTGCTGAAGCGCAACACCCGGCAGGTGGTCGGGCGCTTCTTCAGGCGTGGCGATGTCGGCATGGTCGCCTCCGAGAACCAGCGCGACAGCCACGACATCCTGATCGCGGCGGCCGATTGTCTCGACGCCGAGGATGGCCAGTACGTGATGGTGGCGATCACCGAGCAGCCGGGCTGGCGCAACCCGCCGCGCGGCCGCGTCGTCGAGGTGCTCGGCGACCACATGGCGCCGGGCATGGAGGTCGACGTCGCGATCCGCGCCTACGGCATTCCGCACGAGTGGCCGGCCGCGGTCGAGCGCGAGGCGCAGGCACTGGCGCCGGAGCCGGACGAGGCCGACAAGCAGGGGCGTATCGACATCCGCCACCTGCCGCTGGTGACGATCGACGGCGAGGACGCGCGCGATTTCGACGACGCGGTCTATTGCGAACCGAAGAAGGGCGGCGGCTGGCGGCTGTGGGTGGCGATTGCCGACGTCTCGCACTACGTCGGCATCGACAGCGCGCTAGACCGTGAGGCGCGGCTGCGTGGCAACTCGGTCTATTTCCCGAACCGGGTCGTGCCGATGTTGCCGGAAGCGCTCTCCAACGGCCTCTGCTCGCTGAAACCGAAGGTCGACCGCCTCTGCATGGTCTGCGAGATGACCATCGGCGCCGCCGGCAAGCTGACCGGTTACCGCTTCTTCGAGGGCGTCATGCACTCGCGCGCGCGGCTGACCTACACCAAGGTCGCGGCGATGCTCGATCCGCAGGCGCCGGACCATGCCAAATGGCGCGACGAGTACGCCGGGCTGGTGCCGCACATCGAACAGCTGCACGCGCTCTACCGCGCGCTGCGCAGCGCCCGCGATGAACGCGGTGCGATCGATTTCGAAACGGTCGAGACCCGTGTCATCTACAACCGCGAGCGCAAGATCGACCGTATCGTGCCGGTGATCCGCAACGACGCGCACAAGCTGATCGAGGAGTGCATGCTGGCGGCCAACGTCGCCACCGCCGAGCTGTTCCAGAAGCTGAAGCTGCCGGCGCTCTATCGCGTGCACCAAGGGCCGCCCGAGGCGAAGCTGGAGAACCTGCGCCAGTTCCTCGGCGAGCTGCGGCTCGACCTGCGCGGCGGCGACTCGCCGACGCCGGGCGACTATCAGACCGTGCTGCAGCAGATCGAGGGGCGGCCCGACGCCAACGTCATTCAGACGATGATGCTGCGCAGCCTGAGCCAGGCGGTCTACCAGCCGGACAACGAGGGCCATTTCGGCCTCAACTACCCGGCCTATACCCACTTCACATCGCCGATCCGCCGCTACCCGGACCTGCTGGTGCACCGCGCGATCCGCTTCCTGCTGCGCGGGGGTGGTGGTGGCAAAGGGGTGATCGGGATGCTCCGCGGCACGCGCAAGGGGCTGTTGCCGGCCGAAGGCGCGCAGCCGTTGCCGCAGTCGGCGATCTACCCGTACGACGCCAAGACGCTGCAGCAGCTCGGTGAGAGCTGCTCGATGACCGAGCGCCGTGCCGACGAAGCGACGCGCGACGTGATGGCGTGGCTGAAGTGCGAATACCTGCAGGATCGCGTCGGCGAGGTGTTCCCCGGCGTCGTCACCGCGGTGACCAGCTTCGGCCTGTTCGTCGAGCTGGCCGACATCTATGTCGAAGGGCTGGTGCACGTCACCGCGCTGGCCAACGACTACTACCACTTCGATGTCGCCAAGCAGCGGCTGGTCGGCGAGCGCAGCCGGCAGAGCTATCAGCTCGGCGACAAGGTGACGGTGCAGGTGGCGCGCGTCGATCTCGACGATCGCAAGATCGACCTGGAGATGGTGGCCGGGCCGGAGCGCAAGGGGCGCGGCAAGGCTCCGGCAGCGGCGGCGGCGCCGAACCGCTCGCCAGTGGCGTCGAAGGCCGCCGCTGCGGCCGGCAAGGGCGGAAGCAAGAAGAAGGCGGCGCCGAAGTCGGGCGCTGCCAAGGCGGCCGAGCCGGCGTCGGTCGAGCAGCGCGGCGGCACCGCACGGCGGCCGCGCAGGCGCGGCCGGAGGTAGCGGCCGGTGGAGATCGCCTACGGATTGCACGCGGTGGCGGCGTTGCTGCAGCGCTCGCCGCAGCAGGTGGCGCGGTTGCTGGTGCAGAGCGGCCGCCACGACGGCCGCATGCAGAAGCTGCTCGGTCAGGCGCGTCGCGACGGCATCGTCATCGACGAGCTGCCGCGCGCCGAGCTGGACCGGCGCTGCAGCGGCAACCATCAGGGCGTCATCGCCGAGCTGGCCGGCGCCGGGACGGACGAGCCGGCGGCGAGCTGGCGCGAGGAGGACCTGCCGGGGCTGGTCGAGGCGGCGGCCGAGCCGCTGCTGCTGGTGCTCGATGGCGTCACCGACCCGCACAACCTCGGCGCCTGCCTGCGCAGCGCCGATGCCGCCGGTGTCACTGCCGTCATCGCGCCGAAGGACAAGGCCGCCGGCCTGACGCCGGTGGTGCGCAAGGTGGCCTGCGGCGCCGCCGAGCACGTTCCGTTCATTCAGGTCACCAACCTCGCCCGCACGCTGCAGCAGCTGCAGGAGGCCGGGGTCTGGATCGTCGGCACCGCCGGCGAGGCGACCGAGACGCTCTACGAACAGAAGCTGACCGGGCCGCTGGCACTGGTGCTGGGCGCCGAGGGGGCCGGCATGCGCCGGCTGACCAAGGAGCGCTGCGATTTTCTGGTCAGCCTGCCGATGGCCGGTTCCGTCAGCAGTCTCAACGTCTCGGTGGCGGCCGGCATCTGTCTGTTCGAAGCGGTGCGGCAGCGCCGGGCTCGTCTGGCCGCGAAATGATCAATCGGCTTGCAACGCCGGTCCCATCCGCCTAGAATCGCGCCTCTTTTTTCGGCCTCGGACCCGCGCCGGGGCCGTTACTCCTTGCCACACCGTCTCCGTGCGGGTGGCTGTCAATCCGTGAGGAGCAACAATGCGTCACTACGAAATCGTGTTCCTGGTCCACCCGGACCAGAGCGAACAGGTGCCGGCCATGGTCGAGCGCTACAAGCAGGGCATCGAGAAGGACGGCGGCAAGATCCACCGTCTGGAAGATTGGGGTCGCCGCCAGCTGGCCTACCCGATCAACAAAGTGCACAAGGCCCACTACATCCTGATGAACGTCGAAGCGGAACAGGCGGCCATTGACGAGCTGTTGACCACCTTCCGTTACAACGACGCCGTGCTGCGCAACATGATCATGCGCACCGACGAAGCGGTGACCGAGGAGTCGCCGATTCTGAAGGCGGAGAAAGAGAGCCGCGAGCGCCGCGCCCGCAGCGATCGTCCGCGCGACGACGAGCGCCGTGCCGATACCGCTGAAGACGACGGCGACGACGCCGGCGACAGCAGCGACGAGTAATCGGCGATCAACGAATTCACAGGAGTCTGAGCCATGCCCCCGCGTTTTTTCCGTCGCCGCAAGTTCTGCCGTTTCACTGCTGAAGGCGTCAAACAGATCGACTACAAGGATCTGGAGACCCTGAAGGCCTACATCTCGGAAACCGGCAAGATCGTGCCGAGCCGTATCACCGGCACCAAGGCCAAGTATCAGCGCCAGCTCGCCATCGCGATAAAGCGTGCGCGTTACCTGGCCCTGCTGCCGTACACCGATTCGCACGACTGAGCTTCGGCTCGCGTTTGATCGGAGCTCCCTTCGTGGGAGCGATGCGATGAGGAGAGGTGATGCGCGCGCTGGCTGAATTCGTCATGCGCGGTCGCATGCAGGCGATTGCCGTGGCATCGCTGGCCGCCGCCTCGTCGCTGTTCGCCTGGGTTGGTGCTGCCGTTGTCGCGCTGGTGGTGTTGCGGCGCGGTCCCTCCCAAGGGGTTGCCGTTCTGGGCTGGAGCCTGCTGGCGGCACTGATCGTCGCGCTGTGGCGTGGCGATCTGGGTCCTGCCACGTCGCTGGTCGGCGCCGCCGTCGCGGCGCTGGTGCTGCGGGCCACGGTGTCGTGGCCGCTGGCGCTGGCGAGCTGCTCGGCACTCGGGCTGGTCGTCGCAGTCGGGTTCCAGACCATCGGCAGCGGTTATGTCGAGACGCTGCTGCAGGCACTGGCGCAGCTGTTCGCCGAGATGCGCAGCCAGTTGCCGGAAGAACAGCGCGGTCTGCTGCGCGATCCGGTGGCGGCGCAGGTGAGCGGCATGCTCGGCCTGAGCACGACGGTCGCCACGGTGGTCTCGCTGCTGCTGGCACGCTGGTGGCAGTCGCTGCTGTACAACCCCGGTGGTTTCCGCGAGGAGTTCCACCGGTTGCGGTTGCCGCCGCTGCTGGTGCTGGCCCTGATCGGTGCCGGCGTGCTGGCGACGCTCGGCGGCCCGATCTGGTACTTCTGGGCGCTGCTGTTCGCGGTGCCGCTGGTGGTGGCCGGGTTCGCGCTGACCCACGGTGCTGTGGCGCTGAAGGGCTGGCGGCGGATGCCGCTGGTGATCATGTATGTGACCTGGCTCTTTTCGGGCTGGGTCAAGGCGCTGTTGCTGCTGCTGGCAGTGGTCGACAGCTGGTGGGATTTTCGCGGTCGCATCGCCCGCTCGCAGCAGTCGAAGCCCGACTGAGCGCGCCGAAAGACCGCAGTAACGAATCTGGTGTCGTGCGGCCGAGGCCGGCGGCGCGAAAGTGAGGGTGAGGAAATGCAAGTCATTCTGCTGGAGAAAGTGGGTCGTCTGGGCAACCTCGGCGACAAGGTCAACGTCAAGCCGGGCTACGGCCGCAACTTCCTGCTGCCGTACGGCAAGGCCGTTGCCGCCACCGAGACCAACATCGCCGAGTTCGAGCAGCGCCGCGCCGAACTGGAAGCTGCCGCTGCCGGCCGCCGCGCCGCCGCTGAACAGCGCGCCGCCAAGCTGGCCGAGCTGGTGGTGACCATCGCCGCCAACGCCGGCGACGAGGGCAAGCTGTTCGGCTCGATCGGTACCCGTGACATTGCCGACGCGGTGACCAAAGCCGGTATCGAGGTCGAGAAGAGCGAAGTGCGCCTGCCGAACGGCGTCATCCGCGAAGTCGGCGAGTTCGAGGTCGACGTTCAGCTGCACGCGGAAGTGACCCAGACCATCAAGCTGGTCGTCGCCGCCGGCTGATGCCGGGCGCGCCCGGCTGGGTGCGCAGTGATAGAGTACAAGGCATCCGCCGCGGGCTTCTCGTCTGCGGCGGATGCTTTTTTTATGGCGGCCGTCCGTGGCCGCCACCCTTCGGGTCGTCGCTGGCGCGACGCTAAAAATGGCTCCCGACCATTTGCCATGGCCGGTGCGCCGCTGAGCGCCGGCCCCCAGGACAGGTCAGCGCGTGGATTCGGATCTCTACGACAGCGTCTACGAGGCGCCGCCGCCTCTCGATGACGACATCGCCCAGCTGAAGGTGCCGCCGCACTCGGTCGAGGCCGAGCAGTCGGTGCTGGGCGGCCTGATGCTGGCCAACGATGCCTGGGACCGCGTCGCCGATCTGGTCTCCGAGGGCGATTTCTACCGCCCCGAGCACCGCATCATCTTCCGCCACATGGCGAAGCTGGTCGAAACCGGCCAGCCGATCGACGTCGTCACGATGGCCGATGCACTGGCCAATGCCGACGAGCTGGAGCGGGTCGGCGGCATCGTCTATCTGGCCGAGCTGGTCAAGGACACGCCGTCGGCCGCCAACATCCGTGCCTATGCCACCGCCGTGCGCGAGCGCGCCAACCTGCGCGCGCTGATCCGCGCCGCGCAGAGCATCGCCGACGCCGGTTTCCAGCCGGAGGGGCGCTCGTCGGGCGAGCTGATCGACGATGCCGAGCGCCGCATCATGCAGATCAGCGAGGAGCGGCCGAAAACGGGCGGTCCCGAGGCGGTCAACCCGCTGCTGAAGCAGGTGGTCGACCGCATCGACGAGCTGTTCAACTCCGAGGCGACGATCACCGGTCTCTCCACCGGCTTCAAGGATCTCGATGACATGACCTCGGGGCTGCAGCGCGGCGATCTGGTGATCGTTGCGGCGCGGCCGTCGATGGGCAAGACCACGTTCGCGATGAATCTGGTCGAGAACGCCGTCATGGCGACGGAAAAGCCGGTGATCGTATTCTCGATGGAGATGCCGTCCGAGCAGATCATCATGCGGATGCTGTCGTCGATCGGCCGCATCAACCAGACCAAGGTGCGCACCGGCAAGCTCGATGACGAGGACTGGCCGAAACTGTCGGCGGCGATCAGCAAGCTGAAGGACCGGCCGCTGTTCATCGACGATACGCCGGCGCTGTCGCCGACCGAGGTGCGTTCGCGCACGCGCCGCATCGTGCGCGAGCACGGCGAGCCGGCGCTGATCATGGTCGACTACCTGCAGCTGATGCAGATCGCCGGCAGCACCGAGGGCCGTACCGCCGAGATCTCCGAGATCTCGCGCTCGATGAAGGCGATGGCGAAGGAGTTCGGTTGTCCGATGGTGGCGCTGTCGCAGCTGAACCGCGGCGTCGAGCAGCGTCCGAACA
This sequence comes from uncultured Verrucomicrobiaceae bacterium, assembly GCA_964515735.1. GTDB lineage: Bacteria > Pseudomonadota > Gammaproteobacteria > Pseudomonadales > CAMLJR01 > CAMLJR01. The sequence continues at coordinate 33,217 of CAZEVP010000015.1, forward strand.
AGCGCCCGGTCAACTCCGACCTGCGCGAATCGGGCGCGATCGAGCAGGACGCCGACGTCATCATGTTCATCTACCGCGACGAGGTCTACAACGAGGAGTCGCAAGACAAGGGCGTCGCCGAGATCATCATCGGCAAGCAGCGGAACGGTCCGATCGGCACCGCGCGGCTCGCCTTCATTGGCAAGTACACCCGCTTCGATAACCTGGCGCAGAACTACGGTCAGGACAATTACGGCTGAGCGAACCGATTCGCTGCCAGTCGGGTTTCGCTGCTGGCAGCCCCTGCCGTGAGGCTTTCCAGCACCGGCACAAGTACATCCCTGTAGCCTTCCTCGGAGACGTCCTGTCTCCGAGGATGCTGGAAAGCCTCACGGCAGGGGCTGCAATCAGACGTTGTGCCAGTCCGACAAATATTGCGCCATCATTTTTGCCGTTGGGTCGGCGGCGATACTTCACTGTCATCGCGTTCACTGTCGCTATCAGGTACTCGCCACAACCTGCCCGCGAACACACCCAGCTCGAACAATCCCCACATCGGCAACGCCAGCATCGTCTGCGAGATCGCATCGGGCGGCGTCAGCACGGCAGCGACGACGAAGCAGCCGACGATCACGTAGGGCCGCTTGGCGACCAGCGATTCGGCCGTGGTGATGCCGGCGCGGATCAGCAGCACGACGGCAATCGGAATCTCGAACGCGAAGCCGAACGCGAACAGCATCTTCAGCGCGGTGTCGAGGAAGTCGCTGATGTCCGGTGCGTAGGTGACGCCCTCCGGCACCACGCTGCTGAAGAAGCCGAACACCACCGGAAACACCAGGTAGTAGGCGAACGCGAGGCCGAGGTAGAACAGCACGACGCTCGACAGCAGCAGCGGAATGGCGATGCGCTTTTCGTGGCGGTAGAGGCCGGGCGCGATGAAGGCCCAGATCTGGTAGAGCAGGTACGGAATCGTCACCAGCAGCGAGCCGACCAGCGCCAGCTTGAACGGCGCGAAGAAGGTCGACGTGACGCCGGTGGCGAGCATCGTGCTGCCGGGCGGCAGCAGCTGCTGCAGCGGCTTCGCGAACAGCGCGTAGAGCTCGGTGGAGAAGGCCATCAGCGGCACCAGCACCAGCAGGATCGCCAGCACGCTGCGCAGCAGGCGGCTGCGCAGTTCGGTCAGGTGCGCGATCAGTGGTTGCGGGGTGTCGTCGTGATCGTGGCTGTTCATGTCGGGCGATCGTCGGCCGGGCGCGCGGTATCGGTGGAGGGCTCCGGTGCCGGTGTCGATTCGACGCTGTGGCTGATGTTGCCGATGTCGTACGGGAATTTCTGCAGGTCGCGGCGGGCTTCGTCGAGCTGGCGGCCGGTGTCGCTCAGTTCGTCGCGCACCTGCTTCAATCCATCCTGCGCTTGTTTCAGGTGGTCGAGCACCGCCTGGTTGTGAATCTCGCGCTTGATTTCGTCATAGCCGATCTCGCGCTCGATCTCGCTGCGCATGTCGTTGAACGAACGGCGCAGTTTCGCCAGCCACAGGCTGCCGGTGCGGATCACGCCGGGCAGTTTCTCCGGCCCGAGCACCAGCAGGGCGACGATGAAGATCAGCACCAGTTCCGAGAAGCCGATGTCGAACACAGCGCGGCGCTCAGGACTTGTGGTTGTCGGTCTGCTTCTGCTCGACCTGTCCCTCGATCACATCAGCGCCCTTGTCGTCGAGCTTGGTCTCGTCGTCGCCCATGCTCTTCTTGAAGCCCTTGATCGCGGCGCCGAGGTCGGTGCCGAGCGATTTCAGTTTCCTGGTGCCGAACAGCAGCACGATGATGATCAGGATGACGAGCAGTTCTTTCAGGCCGATGCCCATGGTTTCCTCCGCGGCAGAATGGCTGCCGGCTCGTGATTCATTCGGGAGTGCGCGATGCCTTCTCTTCGAGACCCGACAGGTCGAAGCGCCGCGCCAGTTCGTTCAGCACGGCGCGATGGTCGGTGCCGAGGTGCGACAGCATCACCAGCGTGTGGAACCAGAGGTCGGCGCACTCGTAGATGACATCGCGGTTGTCGCCGGACAGCTTCGCATCCTTGGCGGCGATGATGGTTTCGGCGCTCTCCTCGCCAACCTTCTTCAATATCCTGTCGATGCCGTCGTGATGCAGCCTGGCGACATAAGAGCTGTCGGGGCTGGCGTTGTGTTTGCGCTGCTCCAGCACATCGCTCAGTGCTGCCAGCACGCTGTCGGTGTTCGCGCTCACGTGTAGATCTCGTCGGGGTTCTTCAGCACGGCGTCGACGGTGTGCCACTGGCCGTCGCGCAGCACGCGGAAAAAGCAGGAGCGGCGGCCGGTGTGACAGGCGATGCCGCCGAGTTGTTCCACCTTCAGCACGATGACGTCGCCGTCGCAGTCGAGGCGGATTTCGCGCACGGTCTGCACATGGCCCGACTCCTCGCCCTTGCGCCACAGTTTGTTGCGCGAGCGCGACCAGTAGATCGCGCGCCCCTCGGCCAGTGTCAGCGCCAGCGCCTCGCGGTTCATCCACGCCACCATCAGGATGTCGCCGGTCGCGGCGTCCTGGGCGATGGCCGGTACCAGACCGCGCGCATCCCACTGGACCTCGTTCAGCCACGCGGCGTCGAGCCAGGCATCGTTGGTGGGGGTGGAGGGGGTGTTCATCGCGGCCAGCCGAAATAAAACAGGGGCGCCATTATGGCGCCGGGGTCAGCGCCGCGCCAGCAACAGCAGGCCCAGCGCCAGCGCGATCCAGCTCGGCCACGGCAGCTGCGCGAGCCAGCCGATCAATGCCGGAATGCCGGACAGCAGCGCGCCGACGATCAGCAGCCCGCCGAGCGGCCGGCGCCAGCGCGTGGCCGGCGGCGGCGGTGGTGCCACCGCCGCCGGCGCGTGCGACAGCGGCGTGTCGAGCCGGCGCAGCAGCGCGTCCGGCACCTCCGGCAGCTGTTCGAGCCAGCCCGGCAGGCGCTGCCGGATCTTGCGCGCCAGCGAGCGCGGCGAGTAGCGCTGGCGCAGCCACTCTTCCAGTTGCGGTTTGGCGGTGCTCCACAGGTCGAGCTGCGGGTAGAGCTGGCGGCCGAGCCCCTCGATGTTCAGCAGCGTCTTCTGCAACAGCACCAGCGATGGCTGCACCGTCATGTCGAAGCGGCGCGCCACCTGGAACAGGTAGATCAGCAGCTGGCCGAAGCTGATCTCGCCGAGCGGCTTCTGGAACACCGGTTCGCAGACGGTGCGGATCGCCGCCTCGAAATCCTGCACGCGGGTGTGTGGCGGCACCCAGCCGCATTCGATGTGCAGCTCGGCCACTTCGCGGTAGTCGCGGCGGAAGATCGCGAGCAGGTTGCGCGCGAGGTAGTACTGGTCGAACTCGGAGAGGCTGCCGATGATCGCGCAGTCGATGCCGATGTATATCGGCCGCGTCGGGTGCGAGCGCGACACGAAGATGTTGCCGGGGTGCATGTCGGCGTGGAAGAAGCTGTCGCGCAGCACCTGCGTGAAGAAGATCTCGACGCCGCGCTCGGCCAGCAGCTTCATGTCGGTGCCCTGCGCGACCAGCGCGGCGACGTCGGTGACCGGAATGCCGTCGATGCGCTCGACGACGAGCACGTTCTGGCGCGTGTAGTCCCAGTGCACGTCGGGCACGTAGAGCAGGCCGGAGTCGAGCCAGTTGCGGCGCAGCTGCGCGGTGTTGGCCGCTTCGCGCTTCAGGTCGAGTTCGTCGAGGATGGTGTTTTCGTAGTCGGCGATCACTTCGACCGGGCGCAATCTCCTGCCGTCCGGCAGGTGGCGCTCGATCAGTCGCGCCAGCGTGTAGAGCAGCGCCAGATCGTCGCGGATCACTTTCTCGATACCGGGGCGCAGCACCTTGACGACGACGTCGCGGCCGTCGCGCAGCGTCGCCGCGTGCACCTGTGCGATCGATGCCGACGCCAGCGGCTCGCGCTCGAAATGGGCGAACAGCTCGTCGACCGGCGCGCCGAGCGCTTCTTCGATCAGTGCGACCGCCTGTTCCGACGGGAACGGCGGCACGCGGTCCTGCAGTTTCGCCAGTTCGTCGGCGATGTCGGGCGGCAGCAGGTCGCGCCGTGTCGACAGGATCTGTCCGAACTTGACGGAGATCGGGCCTAGCTCTTCGAGCGCGCGTCGCAGCCGTTCGCCGCGCGGCAGTTTCGGCGTGCCGAACAGTCGCCATGGCGAATAACGGACGCTCCACTGCAACGGCGCCGGCAGCGTATCGGCGTCGACCAGCAGGTCGAGGCGGTGGCGCACGCTGGCGCGCAGGATGGTCAGGATTCGCAGCAGGCGCATGGCGATACTCAGGGGCGTCGTGCCAGCTGCAACCGCAGCCGCTGCACGCGCGCGTCGAGGCGGTCGCAATCCATCACCAGCCGGTCGACGTCGCTGTTGAACTGCTCGACCTGCCAGCGCGGCGCCAGCCAGTCGCTCTCTTCGACGACGTAGTCGCGCAGCTGCCGCTGCAGGCGTTTACCGGCGTAGTGCAGCAGGCCGAAGCCGCGGCGCAGCCCCTGTGCCAGCGCGTGGCCGGCGACGTCGCCGAAGGCATTGGCCAGCGGCTGCTCCCAGTCGAGGTCGAGCTGTTTCAGGATCTGCTGCAACGCCTGCAGTGCCTGCGAGTCGCCGCGCACGATCAGGTTGCCGTTGATCAGTTCGGCGGCGGCATCGTCGGCAGCGAGCAGTCTGGCGAAATCCTGCGCGGTGCCGCTCAGCGCGGCGTTGATGTCGCCCTCCCAGTGCGCGGCGAAGCCGAGCCGGTCGCCCTGTGGCAGCAGGAACAGGTCGAGCTTTGGTTCGGTGCAGTGCAGATGGAACGTCTTGCCGGCCAGCGCGGCGAGGCGGGCGCGGCTCGACGGGTCGAGCGCCAGCGCGCGGTTGGCGGCGAATTCGAGGGCGGCGACGGTGGCGGTCGGGATCACGCTGATGGTTCCGGTCAGGGCTTGATGCCGCGGTGCAGGGCAACGATGCCGCCGGTCAGGTTGAAGAATTCGCAGCGGGCGAAGCCGGCGTTCTCCATCATCTCCTTCAGCGTCTGCTGATCCGGGTGCATCCGGATGCTCTCGGCCAGATAGCGGTAGCTGTCGGCGTCGTTGGCGACCAGCTTGCCCATCGCCGGCAGCAGCCGGAACGAGTAGAGATCGTAGGCTTTCGACAGCAGTTCGCTCTGCGGTTTGGAGAACTCCAGCACCAGCAGCCGGCCGCCCGGCTTCAGCACGCGCAGCATCGAGCGCAGCGCGGCGTCCTTGTCGGTGACGTTGCGCAGGCCGAAGGCGATGGTGATGCAGTCGAAATGGTTGTCGGGGAATGGCAGCGCCTGCGCGTCGGCCTGCACGAATTCGATGTTGCCGACGCAGCCGCCGTCGATCAGCTTGTCGCGGCCGACCTTCAGCATCGAGTCGTTGATGTCGGCGAGGATCACCTGCCCCTGCGGGCCGACGAGACGGCTGAATTTCGCCGCCAGATCGCCGGTGCCGCCGGCGATGTCGAGCACGCGCTGGCCGCTGCGCACACCGGAGAGTTCGATCGTGTAGCGCTTCCACAGCCGGTGGATGCCGGCCGACATCAGGTCGTTCATCAGGTCGTAACGGGCGGCGACCGAGTGGAACACGCCGGCCACCAGCCCGGCCTTGTCGCGCGCCGGCACGGTCTTGAAGCCGAAATGGGTGTTCTCCTGATCGCTCATGGCCTGCTCTCGAAAGTCATATCTTCAGTTCGTCGCGCATGGCGCGCAGTCGCGCCTTGCGCTCGTCGCGCGACAGCGGCTGTTCGATCGTCTCCGGCAGTGCCCTGGCGACCGGCAGGTCGAGCGACTCGCCGTCGAGCAGCCGCTGCAGCAGCAGTTCGTAGTTCCGCCGGAACACCGGGAAGGCGATGCTCTCCGGCGTGCTGGCGAGGAAGAACCAGTCGCTGGCGCGGCCGGCATGGTAGACGATCGGGTGCGACCAGCGCTGCGCCTGTTTCGGGCCGGGGGCGCGGCAGGCCTCGATGTAGGCGGCGTGCACGTCGGGCGCGCCGAGATCGCCGGCCGACGGTTCGCAGAAGCGGCGCAGCGTGTGCACGTTGGGCAGGAACTCCGACTGGCGGATGGCGCGGCGCACGCCGGCGCGCAGCCGCGACGGCGGCAGGTCGCACAGCGCGTGCAGCCACAGCTGCTTGGCCATCGTCAGCTGCGCGGCATCTTTGAAGGCGCGGTGGAACTGGTTGTGATAGGCCAGCTCCAGCTCAGTGAAGATCTGGTTGATCGCGTCGACGTGTTCGGCGGTCGGCGCTGACGCTCGCTCGCTCATCGTTTCTCCTCAGACGCCGTCGACCAGACCATCGGCCCAGCTGCGGTCGGTCAGCCGCGCGAACGCGTTGGCCGGCTCGCCGAACGCGCGCGTGTCGCGCTGCAGCCGCAGTGCCCAGTGGTGCTTCACGTGCTGCAGGAACTTGGTGTTCCACGAGCGCTGCGGCGTGCCGGCGTCGCGCCAGAACAGCACGAATTCCGGGATCAGGTCGCGCGCGAAGTCGAGGTCGATGTTGGCCATCCGCAGGATGTCGAGGACATCGGCGCTCGGCCGCCAGCGCGGGTCGATCGGGTGCGGCTCGCGCTCGTGTTCGAGGCTGCTGGCGTAGCGTGCCCACTGGCGGCGGATGTGGGCGATGAATTTCGAGTTCCAGGTGCTGCTCTCGTCGCCGCGTTCGCGCCAGTAGAGGACGAATTCGGGAATGGCGTCGTCGATGAAGGCGCGGCTGATGCCGCTGCGTTCGAGGATCTGCAGCGCGTCCTCGCTCGGGCGCCAGCCGCTGCGGGCGACGGCCGGCGCAGTGCCGCTGGCAACGGTGACGCTGGCCGGGCGCCGCACGCTTTCGGCCTGCTGTTGCTGGGTCAGCCGCCACTGCCGCAGCACGTGCTGGCGGAAGCGGCTGGCCCAGGCGTGGCTGGCCTCGGCGCGCTCGCGCCAGTAGAGAACGAAGTCCTCGACCTGTTCGAGCGCGAAGCGGCGCGGGATGCCGTGGTTCAGCGCCATCAGCTGCAGCAGGTCGTCGGCCGGTTGCCAGTTCGGCGGCAGCAGCGTGGCGCCGCCGACCGGCCGCAGCGGCGATTGCGGGCGCGGTGCGATGCCGGGTCTGTCGTCGGCCGTGTGTGCCGGCAGCGGTGCCTTCGCTGCGGCGGAGGCCGGCTCCACTGCGCGCGCCGGCTCGAAGGCGAAGCGCAGCAGGTCGCCGGGGGCGGCGGTGTCGATGTGCAGCACGCCCTTGCCGTTCAGGCTGAGGCTGATGCGGTTCAGGTCGGTCGAGCTCCAGAACGGCAGCAGCTGTTGCAGCGTCGGCAGGTCGATGTCGAACCAGTGCAGGCCACGCGCGACATTGCCGCGCCGGCTCAGGCTGAGGTCGTGCAACAGGTGCAGCAGAATCGCCTCCTCGAGGCCGATGGTGGCGGCCAGCGCGGGCGAGAACAGCAGCGTGCGCTCGGGGACCAGGGTCGACATCGGAAGTTGGGAGGGTTCGCCGGAAGAGGCCCGGGATTGTACGGGAGCGGGTGGGTTGCGCCAAATGGGGGTGGGGTGCTCGACCGCGGTCGCGGATGTGGCACTTTGGCTGTCAGCGGTACCGGGGTGAGGGTTGCCGGGACCGCCGGCGACAGGATGTCGCCGACGAGCCTCCAGGGATGGATTCACGGCGAGTCCCGGCGGCCCTCACCCCGGTGCCGCCCGCACGACGGTGCCGGCTCGCTGCAACCTCGTGGATTGGTCGGTGATAGCATCCCGCGCTTCGAATATTCCCGTGAGAGCAGGAAATCCATGGCCAAGCGCAAGACCGCCTTCGTCTGCAGCGAATGCGGCGCCGAGTTCACCAAGTGGCAGGGGCAGTGCGGCGAGTGCGGCGCCTGGAATTCGGTCACCGAGTTCCGGCTGCCGGTCGAGCCGCGCGGCGAGCGCGCGGTCGGCTACGCCGGTGTCGCCGCCGGCCAGGTGCAGCGGCTCGACCAGATCTCGCTCGACGAGCTGCCGCGTTTTTCCAGTGGCGCCGGCGAGTTCGACCGCGTGCTCGGCGGCGGCGTCGTGCCCGGCTCGGCGATCCTGATCGGCGGCCAGCCCGGCGCCGGCAAGAGCACGCTGCTGCTGCAGACGATGTGTGCGCTGGCGGCGCAGATGCCGGCGCTCTACGTCACCGGCGAGGAGTCGCTGCAGCAGGTGGCGATGCGCGCGCAGCGACTGCAATTGCCCACCGACAAACTGCAGCTGCTGGCCGAGACCGACATCCAGTCGATCGTCGAGCAGGCGCGCCGCGTCAATCCGAAGGTGCTGGTGGTCGACTCGATCCAGGTCGTGCACGACCCCGAGATCAGCTCGGCGCCCGGCAGCGTGTCGCAGGTGCGCGAGTGCGCGGCGACGCTGACCCGCTTCGCCAAGCAGAGCGGTACCGCGCTGCTGCTGGTCGGCCACGTCACCAAGGAGGGTTCGCTGGCCGGGCCGAAGGTGCTCGAACACATGATCGACTGCTCGATCATGCTCGAGGGCGACAACGACTCGCGCTTTCGCACGCTGCGCGGCATCAAGAACCGCTTCGGCGCCGTCAACGAACTCGGTGTGTTCGCGATGACCGAGCACGGCCTGCGCGAGGTGAAGAACCCGTCGGCGATCTTCCTGACGCGCGGCAGCGAGCAGGCGGCCGGCAGCGTCGTCATGGCGGTGTGGGAGGGGACGCGGCCGCTGCTGGTCGAGATCCAGGCGCTGGTCGATGCCGCGCTCGGCAACAACCCGCGACGCGTCGCCGTTGGTCTCGAACAGAACCGGCTGGCGATGCTGCTGGCCGTGCTGCACCGCCACGGCGGCCTGCAGGTCGGCGATCAGGATGTCTTCGTCAACGTCGTCGGTGGCGTCAAGGTGCTGGAGACCAGCGCCGACCTGGCGCTGCTGTGCGCGATCGTGTCGTCGTTCCGCGACCGCGCGCTGCCGCAGGACCTCCTGGTGTTCGGCGAGGTCGGGCTGGCCGGCGAGATCCGGCCGGTGCCGAGCGGTCAGGAGCGGCTGCAGGAGGCCGCCAAGCACGGTTTCCGGCGCGCCATCGTGCCGGCGGCGAACCGGCCGCGAACGGCGCCGGCCGGCATGGAGGTGGTCGGGGTCAACTCGCTGGCCGAGGCGCTGGAGGCGCTCTGACCTTCCATTCAAAGATGCGCGCGCCGCGCCGGGGCGAGTGTCAGAACAGCTCCTGTTCGATGCTGCCGCCGGCGTCGATGTAGCCCGGCGCGCCCTCGGCCGAATACTGCGGCGCCGTGTCGGCGGTGAAGTACTCGAACACGGCATCGGTCTGGCCCGGGTAGGCGCGCAGGCCGGTGTGCGGATCGATGCGCAGCGACACCACGTTCTGCGGCTGCCGGAAATGGCGCTCCGGCACCTCCTTCAGCGCGCCGCGCATGTAGTCGATCCAGATCGGCAGCGCCAGCGTGCTGGCGTACTCCTGGCGGCCGAGCTGCTGGTACTGGTCGAAGCCGACCCAGGTCGTCGTCACGATGCCGCCGGCATAGCCCGAGAACCAGACGTCGGTGGGGCCGTTGGTGGTGCCGGTCTTGCCGGCGAGGTCGCTGCGGTTCAGCGCCAGTGCCTTGGTGGCGGTGCCGCGCCGCACCACGTCGCGCAGGATCGTATCCATGATGAAGGCGACGCCGGCGTCGATCACCCGCTGCGGCGGCGCCAGGTTCGGCTGCACCTGCTCGACGGTTTCCGATTCGACTGGCGCCATGACGACGGCCGGATCGAGGACGACCGCATCGCGGCAGTCGTCGCACAGCGGCCCCGGTTGCGCCTGATAGAGCACGTTGCCCTGCAGATCGGTGACGCGGTCGAGCAGATGGGGTTCGACGCGGAAGCCGCCGTTGGCGAAGGCGGCGTAGCTGCGCGCCATCTGCAGCGGCGTCGTCGCCAGGCTGCCGAGCGCCAGCGACAGGTTGCGCGGCAGCTTGTCCGGTGCGAAACCGAATGGCACGACGAAATCAATGGCGCGCTGGATGCCGAGCTGCTGCAGCAATCGGATCGACACCACGTTGCGCGATTTGTACAGCGCCTGCCGCAGCGGCGTCGGCCCGTAGAAGCGGCCAGTGTCGTTGACCGGGCGCCACGCGCCTTCCAGCTCGCTGTTGTCGGCGTAGACGATCGGCGCGTCGTTGATGACGGTGGCCGGCGTGAAGCCATTGCTGAGCGCGGCCGCGTAGAGCAGCGGTTTGAAGCTGGAGCCGGGCAGCCGCTCGGCCTGGGTGACGCGGTTGAACTTGCTGCGCTGGAAGTCGAAGCCGCCGACCAGGCTCAGGATCGCGCCGGTGTCGGCCTGCAGCGATACCAGCGCCCCCTCGATGGCCGGCAGCGGCTGCAGCTCCCAGCTGTCGTCCGCCTTGCGCCGCACCCGCACCACGTCGCCGACCGCGACCACGTCGGCGGCCCGTGCCGGCGAGGCTCCGCGCCGGTTCTCGTCGATGAACGGGAAGCGGCCGGCGATGCCGTTGTCCCAGTCGACGGCGATCTGCTCACCGTTGCCGAGCAGGGCCTCGAAACTCTTGTCACCGACGCCCGATATCACTGCTGCCTGCAGGCCGCCGAGCGATGGCAGCGCCCGCAGCTGCTTCAGCCACGCTTCACGCTGGTCGCCACCGGTCGGCAGCCGGCGCTCCGGGCCGCGATAGCCGTGGCGGCGGTTGTAGGTCAGCAATCCTTCGACGATGGCATGCGACGCCTGCGCCTGTAGCTCGCTGTCGATGGTGGTCCAGGCGGAAAAGCCTTCGGTGTAGGCGCGTGGGCCGAAGCGCTGCAACATCTCCTGGCGCACCATCTCGGCGACGTAGCCCGCTTCCATGTCGAGAATCGAACCGTGGTAGCTGGCGTCGATCGGTTCGGCGATGGCGCTCTGGTACTGGTTCTGGTCGATGTGACCGAGTTCGCGCATGCGGCCGAGAATCCAGTTGCGCCGATCGCGGGCGCGTTCCGGGTTGGCCAGTGGATTCCCGGTCGACGGTGCCTTCGGGATACCGGCCAGCGTCGCCCATTGTCCCAGCGACAGATCGCGGATCGGCTTGCCGTAATAGGTCTGCGCCGCCGCCTCGACACCGTAGGCGCGGTTGCCCAGGAATATCTTGTTCAGGTAGAGCTCGAGGATCTGCTCTTTCGTCAGGCTGCGCTCGATCTGCAGTGCCAGCAGGATTTCGTTGAATTTGCGCGAGAAGGTCCGCTCGTAGGAGAGGAAGTAGTTCTTCGCGACCTGCATCGTGATGGTGCTGCCGCCGGTCTGGATGTGGCCGCTGGTCACCAGCTGCGTGGCGGCCCGGGTCAGGCCGGTGATGTCGATGCCGCGGTGGTTGAAGAAATTGTCATCCTCGGCGGCCAGAATGGCCCTGATGAACAGTGGCGGCACATCGCCCACCAGCACCGGCGTCCGGCGCATCTCGCCGAACTCCCCGAGCAGCTTGCCGTCGCGGCTGTAGACCCGCAGCGGGATCTGCAGGCGCACGTCCCGCAGCACGTCGACAGATGGCAAATTCGGACTAAGGTATAGAAACGCTGCCGACGCGATCAGCGCTGCCCCTGTTAGTAGGACAAACAATAGACAGAGACAGAATCGGCTGAAGGCGGCGAGTTTCGGCATATTTCCTTGACTTTCAACGACCTGTCTCCGGGGCTCGGAGAGCGGGATGTGCAAAGTGTGAAATTATAAGCACTTTTTTCTCGGCGACATTTGCGCATTTTACACTCCTGGTATTTACTTTACGGCGTAAGAATGTGCGCTAAGTCACGGATGGGAATAGGAAAATCACTGTGATCGGCAGTTTGTTTGGCAGAAAGCGATCGGTGCCCGTGCTGGGAATCGACATCAGCTCCTCCTCCGTGAAATTGCTGGAGCTGAGCCGAAGTGGCGATCAATACCGCGTCGAGAGTTACGCGGTGGCATCGCTGCCGCCCAATGCGGTCGTTGAGAAGAACATCCTGGAGCTGGAGCCGGTCGCCGAGGTGATCCGCACCGCCCATGCCCGTTCCCGCAGCAAGACCAAGACGGTGGCGGTCGCTGTGGCCGGTTCGGCGGTCATCACCAAGATGATCGAGATGCCCGCTGGTCTGAACGACGACGCCATGGAGACGCAGATCGGTCTCGAGGCGGACCAGTACATCCCCTATCCGCTGGACGAGGTCGCGCTCGATTTCGAGGTGCAGGGGCCGGTGGCCGGCAACCCCGAACAGGTCGAGGTGCTGCTGGCGGCCTGTCGCCGTGAGAATGTCGACTCGCGCGTCGACGTCCTGGAGCTGGCGCAGCTGGCGGCGAAGGTGGTCGACGTCGAGGCCTACGCTGTCGAGCGCGCCTTCAAACTGGTGCGCAGCCAGTTCGATTACGACGAGAAGAGCGTCGTCGCCATCGTCGATGTCGGCGCCACGATGACCACGCTGAGCGTGCTCGTCGATGGCGCGACGGTCTATACGCGGGAGCAGCTGTTCGGTGGCCGCCAGCTGACCGAAGAGATCCAGCGCCGCTACGGGCTCACCGTCGAGGAGGCGGGGCTCGCCAAGAAGCAGGGCGGCCTGCCCGATGACTACGAGCACGACGTGCTCGAACCGTTCAAGGATGCAGTCGTGCAGCAGATCACCCGCTCGCTGCAGTTCTTCTTCTCCTCCAGCCAGTACAACGACGTGGATCAGATCCTGCTCGCCGGTGGTGTCGCCTCGATGCCGGGGCTGGCCGAACTGGTACAGGAGCGGCTCGGCACGGCGACGGCAGTCGCCAACCCGCTGGCGCGGATGTCCGTGTCGTCGCGCGTCGATGCCGCCGCGCTGAGCAATGATGCCCCCTCGCTGATGATCGCTTGCGGGCTGGCAATGAGGAGTTTCGACTGATGGCCAGCATCAACCTGCTGCCGTGGCGCGAGGAGCGGCGCCAGACGCTGAAGAAAGAGTTCCTGACGGTACTGGCCATCGTCGCCGCCGTCGCGCTGTTGCTGGTGGTACTCGCCAATCGCATCGTCAACGGTGCCATCGACCATCAGACGGGACGCAACCAGTACCTCCAGAACAACATCAATGAGCTCAATCGGCAGGTCCAGGAGATCGCCGAGATCGAGAAGAAGCGCGCCGAGCTGATCGACCGGATGAAGGTCATCCAGGATCTGCAGGGCACGCGGCCGCTGATCGTGCGTGTCTTCGACGAGCTGGTCAGAACGCTGCCCGATGGCGTGTTCTATCGCTCGATGTCACGCACTGGCAACAGGATCGTCTTCGAAGGTGTCGCCGAATCCAACACCCGGGTTTCGAGCCTGATGCGTCAGCTCGAGGCGTCGGAGTGGTTCGAGAGCCCCAATCTGACAGCCGTGGAGGCCGCTCCCGATTTTGGCGAGCAGGCCAGCTCGTTCAAGCTGACGGTGCTGATCAGCAAACCGCAAGATGCGGAGCAGGGTTCCAGTGCTGCCACCAAGGTCAATACCAAGACCAAGGCCAACACCAAGAACAAGGGCAAGGGAGCGAAGTAGATCGTGGCTGCCATCAATGACATGTTTCAGGAGCTGCGCGAGCTGGATTTTTCCGAGCTCGACTTTCAGAACATCGGTTCGTGGCCGAATGCCGTCAAGGTGATCGCCTGGGTTCTGGTATTCGTCGCCGTGCTCGTGATCGGGTACTTCTACAACATCGCCGGGTTGCGTGAGGAGTTGGCGCGCGGTGAGGCGCGCGAGCTGGAGCTCAAGAAGGAGTTCGAAACCAAGGCCTTCAAGGCGGCCAATCTCGATGCGCTGCGCAAGCAGATGGCGGAGATGGAGCAGTCGTTCGGCGCGCTGGTCAGCCAGCTGCCGAGTGACACGGAGGTGCCCGGGCTGCTCGAGGACATCACGAACAAGGGGCTGGATAGCGGGCTGGACATCAAGAGGATCCAGCTGCAGCCCGAGCAGGCCAGGGAGTTCTACGTGGAGCTGCCGATCAGCATCAGCGTCACCGGCGGTTATCACGATTTCGGCACCTTCGTCAGCGGCATCGCCGGTCTCCCGCGAATCGTCACGCTGCACGACTTCAAGATCGAAAGTGCCAAGCAGGGCAGCGGCCTGACCATGAACATCTCCGCCAAGACCTATCGCTACAAGGATGCGTAGTAGCGCCATGAACGGGAATAGCGACATGTCTGCATCTTTGCGTTTGCTGCTGGTGGCTGGTCTGGGCGCGCTTCTCGCCGCCTGTGGCAGCGGCAGCTATCCGGATCTCGATCAATACATGGCGAAGACCAAGGAGCGTCCGGCCGGGCACATCCCGCCGGTACCGACCTTCGCGGCGTACAAGGCGTTTTCCTATGCGGCGGCGGGAATGCGCAGCCCGTTCCAGGTGCCGATCGAGGTCAAGGAGATCACTCGCATGCAGCGGGTGACGAACGTTCGCCCCGACCCGAACCGCACGCGTGAATTCCTCGAGCAGTTCAGCTTCGATGCGCTGGGCATGGTCGGCACGCTGCAGATGGGCGGGACGTTGTGGGGCCTCATGCAGGATCCCGAGGGCAGTGTGCATCGGGTCAAGGTAGGGAATTACCTCGGCAAGAATCATGGGCGCATCGTCGAGTTGACCGAAAACTACGTGGCTGTGATCGAGATTGTCGCTAACGGACCCGAAGAGTGGGTCGAGCGTCCGCGCAAGCTCGCGCTGAAGACGGTTGAGAGCAAATGATCGAGATGCTGGCGAACAATATGGAGGCCCGGCAGGGTTCGGCGGAGAAGTTCATGGATACTCATCAAAACCAATTCGATTCGTCCAGGGGTAGCGGTGCCATGGCAAGCAATGCGACGGCTCTCGTCAAGGCGGCTGCAGGGGTGTTGTTCGGCTGGCTGGTCGTGGCGGGCCAGAGCATGGCGGCCGACCTGCTGGATCTGCGCTTCAGTTCGCTGCCCAGCGGCAGTTTCGAGGCCCAGCTGCAGTTCGACTCCCCTCCTCCCGCGCCGCAGGGGTACACGATCGAAAAGCCGGCGCGGATCTCGCTCGATTTTCCCGGTGTCGTGTCGAAACTGAAAGAGAAGAAGCACACACTGGGCTATGAGAATGCGTCGAGCGCGATGGTGCTCGAGTCCGGTGGCCGCACCCGGATGATCCTCAACCTGGTGCAGTTGGCGCCTTATACGACCCGCGTCGAAGGCAACACGCTTTACGTGAGGGTGGGGGATGCCGGTGCTCGCGATTATCTGAAGCCGGTTCGCTCCAGCGATGCCATCTCTTCCGCACTGCAACCGGCAGCGGCCACAGGTGATGTCGGTATCTCCAACATCGATTTTCGCCGCGGCGATGTTGGTGAGGGGCGTCTGGTCGTGACGCTGACGGATCCGAAAGCCGACGTGAACGCCTTCGTCGAAGGGCAGCGCATCAAGGTCGAATTCAAGGGCGCCGCACTGCCGGAAAGCCTGCGCCGCCGCTTCGATGTCACCGACTTCGCGACGCCGGTCAAGCTGGTCGATGCGCAGTACACCTCCAGTGGTGCCGTCATCTCGCTGCAGGCGATCGGCGAGTACGACTATCTCGCCTATCAGACCGATAACGAATACGTCATCAGCGTCAAGCCGCTGACCAAGGAGGAAGTGGACGAGCGCAAGAAAGAGTTCGCCTATACCGGCGAGCGGCTGTCGCTGAACTTCCAGGACATCGAAGTGCGGGCGGTACTGCAGATCATCGCCGACTTCACCGGACTCAATCTCGTGGCCAGCGATACCGTGGGTGGCCGTATCACGCTGCGCCTGCAGAATGTGCCGTGGGATCAGGCGCTGGATCTGGTGCTGAAGACCAAGGGGCTGGACAAGCGCCAAATCGGCAATGTGCTGCTGGTTGCGCCCGCAGCCGAAATCGCCGAACGCGAGCGCACGGAGCTCGAAACGCGCCGGCAGGTCCAGGAACTGGCGCCGTTACAGACGGAACATATTCGTATCCGTTACGCCAAGGCCAAGGATCTGTTCACTCTGTTCGATCCGAAATCGAACAAGGATGGCGGCACCACGTCGAGCATTCTGTCCGCGCGTGGTCGCGTCATCGTCGACGAGCGCACCAACTCGCTGCTGGTGACCGAGACGGCTCAGAAGCTTGAGGAGTTCCGGCGCATCGTCAAGCTGCTCGATGTGCCGATTCGGCAGGTGCTGATCGAGGCCCGAATCGTCATCGCTAACTCCAATTTTGATGAGCAGCTGGGTATCCAGTGGGGTGGTGCGTACGCCGGTCGAGTCAATAGTGGAAATGGCATAATTGAAGGTGGTGGTTCTATGAGTACCATTACTGGAGACAATAGCGCTGCCAATGTGTTCTTCCCTGGGGAGGATGATGATGCAGCGATAGTATTTCCCGATGCGCTTGGCGTAGATCTCGGTATTTCGAATCCCACAGGCAGTATCGCCATCGGTTATACGGGCTCGAGTCTGCTGTTGAACATGGAACTCTCCGCACTGCAGGCCCAGGGGCGTGGAGAGATTGTTTCCCAGCCCAAGGTCATTACCGGCGACAAGCAGCAGGCGACGATCAAGTCTGGTACCGAGGTTCCTTATCAGGAGTCCTCCGCGAATGGCGAGACCACGATCTCCTTCAAGGAAGCGGTGCTGAAACTCGACGTGACGCCGAACATCACGCCGGATGACCGGATCATCATGGATCTGGAGATCAATCAGGATTCCGTGGGAGATCTGGTGCCGTCGGGTAACGGTGGTTTTGTTCCGACCATCGAAACCAATGCGGTAAAAACGCAGGTGCTGGTCGGCAATGGTGAGACTGTCGTGCTGGGCGGTGTGTTCCGGACCGAGGATGTGAGTTCCACGCACAAGGTGCCGTTCCTCGGCGACATTCCCTACGTGGGGCGTCTGTTCAAGAGCACCAGCACTCGTCAGGTGAAGAGCGAGATACTGGTCTTCATCACGCCGCGCATCCTTGCGGATACCATGATCGATTGATGTCCCTGCGTCGTCTCTATCTTGTCGGCCCCATGGGGGCCGGCAAGACCACCATCGGCAAGCTGCTTTCCGATGAGCTCGGGCTCGAATTCAAGGATGTCGATCGGGAGATCGAGGAGCGCAGCGGTGTCGATATCCCCTGGATTTTCGACCGTGAAGGCGAGGCCGGTTTCAGGCTTCGCGAGTCGGCCGTGCTCGAGCAGCTCAGCCATCTGGAAGAGGTGCTGATCTCGACTGGCGGGGGTGCGGTGCTGGCTCCGCAGAATCGCGAGTTGATGCGAGCCACCGGAACGGTCATCTATCTGCACACTACGGTACGCGAGCAGGTGCGCCGTACCGCTCGCGACCGCAAGCGCCCGCTGCTGCAGAATGGCGATCCCGCCAAGGTGCTGGCCGAGCTGATGGCGATCAGGGAGCCGCTGTACCGCGAGGTGGCTCACATCGTCATAGAGACCGACAGCCGTGGCCCCAAATATGTGGTTCAGGAGCTGATCCGACGCCTGCGCGAGCGGGAAGAAGGCGCCTGATCCGCGGCTGCCGGTAAGCGTCCGGCCGGGTCTGCGATTGCATCGATACCACACCGCGAGGTATCGTGCTTTCCCGCAATTTTCAGCCTGAAATACCGATGCGCACCCTTACTGTCGAGTTGGGTGACCGCAGCTATCCGATCCATATCGGGGCGCGGTTGCTCGATGATTCATCGTTGCTGCTCCCTCGCATCGCCGGGCGTCAGGTCTGCATCGTCAGCAATGAAACGGTGGCCCCCCTTTATATCGAACGCGTGCATGCGCTGCTGGATGGCAAGGCGTGTATCGACGTCGTGCTGCCCGATGGTGAGCAGTTCAAGACGCTGCAGCAGTGGTCGAGCATCTTTGATGCGCTGCTGGCGGCGCGGCACAACCGCACGACCACGCTGATCGCGCTCGGTGGCGGTGTGGTCGGTGATATGACCGGCTTCGCCGCGGCCTGTTATCAGCGCGGTGTCGAGTTCATCCAGATTCCGACAACGCTGCTTTCCCAGGTCGATTCGTCGGTCGGTGGCAAGACCGGCGTCAACCATCCGCTCGGCAAGAACATGATCGGCGCGTTTCATCAGCCGCGCGCCGTGCTGATCGATACCGACACCTTGTCGACGCTGCCGGATCGGGAGTTCTCGGCCGGGCTGGCCGAGGTGATCAAGTACGGGCTGATCGGTGATCCCGGGTTTTACCGCTGGATCGACGACCATCTCGAAGGTCTGTTGGCTCGCGATGCCGAGCTGTTGTCGGAGGCGATCCATCGCTCCTGCGCCAACAAGGCGCGCGTGGTTGCGGCCGACGAGCGCGAGGGTGGTCTGCGTGCGATTCTGAATCTCGGCCACACCTTCGGCCATGCGATCGAAACGGCGCAAGGCTACGGCGACTGGCTGCACGGCGAGGCGATCGCGGTCGGCATGTTGATGGCGGCGGAGTTGTCGGCGCGACTCGGCTGGCTCGCCGCCGCCGATGTCGAGGCGCTGCGCGAGCTGCTGCTGCGAGCCCGGCTGCCGGTCGATCCGCCGCGGGTGATGACGGTCGATCAGTTTCTCGCCCTGATGGCGGTCGACAAGAAGGTGCTCGATGGTCAGTTGCGCCTGGTGTTGTTGCGGCGCATCGGCGAGGCGGTGGTGACGTCCGATTTCCCGCTGGCCGAGCTGCGTGCATCGATCGAAACAGCGCTGGAGGCGGCGCGATGAACTCGGCCGATCCGCTGGCTGTGCTTGGGCTGAGCGGGAATCCGTTCGCGGAGGATGCGCTGCCGGAGTTCTATTTTGTCGGTGGCCAGCGCCGCTTCCTGCTGCAGCAGGCCGCGCACGGGCTCTATATCGCGCGCAGCATCGTGCTGGTGAGCGGCGAGCGCGGAGCCGGCAAGTCGCACCTGCTGGCGGCGCTGCGCGGTGAGCTGGCGGGGCTGGCCGACTGTTGTCCGCTGGTGGCGTCCGTGCTGATGGATGGTGCCGCGATCCGGCGCGAGGTGGCGGAGCTGTACCGGTTGCCGGCCGAGAGCGCGGTCGACGACGAGACGCTGGTGGCGGCGCTGGCGCAGCGGGTACCGGTGGATGCCGAGCCGCTGCCGGTGGCGCTGCTGATCGACGATGCTCATGAGCTGTCGGTGCAGACGCTGGCGGAGTTGCAGCGGTTTGTCGCCGCTGCCAGCGGGCGCGTGCGGCTGTTGCTGGCCGGGGAATCGACGCTGGTCACCGCATGGCAGCAGCTGCCGGTTGCCGCGGCCGAACTGCTCGAATTGCAGCCGCTCGATCTGCAGGAGTCGGCCGACTATTTGCAGACACGCCTGCAGGCGGCGGGGTGGCGCGATGCGTTGCCGCTGACGGCGGAGCAGCTGCAGCAGCTGTATCGTGCCAGTGGCGGCCGTATCGGCAAACTGAACGAGCTGGCACCGGCAGCGTTGGCAGCTGCGGGCGATAGTGGTGCGAAGGGTACAACGATCGTGACGCGACGGTTGCCGTGGCGGTGGGCCGCCATTGCTGCCGCTGCAGTGGTGGTGGTTGGTGTTGCACTGTCGTTGATCGATTCGCCACCCGACCCGGGAGCTGATGGCACCATTGTGGGGCATGACCGCACCACAGTGGTGCTTCCGTTGCCGGCATCACCCGAGTCGCAGCATCCGGCAGCAGTGCGGGAGGCACCGCCGGAGCGCCGTCGGGTTGCCGTGCCGGCGCCACTGCCGGATTCCGCGACGCCTCCTGTCGCGGATGTCGCCGTATCGAAATCACCCGCTTCCGCTCCGGCAACCGCCGGGCCTGCGCCGGCCCGGATCGTGCAGGCTCCCAAGGCCGCATCGGCCCCGGCCAAGCCCGCCGCACCACCGGCTGCTGCCGCCGAAAAGCCGAAGGCATCAACCTCTGCCGAAACGGTGGTCAGGGCGCCCGCGGCTTCCCCGTCGCCAGCGGCGAAGCCCTATCGCTTCGACGAACAGCGGCTGCTGGCGCTGGCGCCGGAGCAGTTCGTGCTGCAGCTGGTGGGCGCGGGGTCCGATGAGGCGTTGCGGAAATTCCAGCGCGAACACGGGTCGGTCAAGGCGCTGGCGTTCGAGGCGCGCCGGGCCGGCAAGCCGTGGTTCGTGCTGGTCGCCGGACCTTATGCCAACCGGGTTGCGGCACAGGCGGCGGTGGCATCGTTGCCATCGTCGCTGCGAGCCTCCAAACCGTGGCCGCGCACCGTTGCGTCGGTCCAGTCGGATATTCGAGCCTTGTACAGCGACCGTTGAGTTGTCGCCTGTGGCCCGTTTTTTGCTTTGATTTTTCGCTTCTGAACTTTTTGTACATTTCGAAGCCGTGAGAGGAATATCGTCCCTGTTGTCCGGCATCTTTGCCTGGGTGCGGTAATTCCATTTAACCATCTGATATTAAAGTTGTTTTGGAGATGGCCTTTATGACGGCAGGTCTCTACAGCCCTGGTGAATTTCGCGACAACTGTGGTTTCGGTCTGATTGCCCACATGAAGGGCATCGCCAGCCACCGCTTGTTGCAAACGGCGATTGAATCGCTGACCTGCATGACCCACCGCGGTGGCATCAATTCCGATGGCAAGACCGGTGACGGTTGCGGCCTGTTGCTGAAAAAGCCGGACGGTTTCCTGCGCGCCGTCGCGCGCGAAAGTTTCGGCGCCGAGCTCGATGCGAGCTATGGAATCGGCCAGATTTTCCTGAATCGCGACGAGCAGCGCGCTGCCGCCGCGCGCGAGATCGTCACCGGGGCATTGGTGGGCGAGGGGTTGCAGGTGGTCGGCTGGCGCGAAGTGCCGACCGACGCTTCGGTACTCGGCGAGATTGCGCTCTCCAGCCTGCCGCGCATCGAGCAGGTGTTCGTCAACGCCGGCGCGCTCGACGAGAAGACGCTGGCGGTGCGCCTGCTGGTGGCGCGCCGCACGGCCGAGAAGGCGCTGGCCGACGACCGCGATTTCTACGTCTGCAGCCTGTCGCACAGCGTCATCTCCTACAAAGGGTTGATGATGCCGAAGGATCTGGCGGCGTTTTACCCCGACCTCGGCGACTCGCGTCTTGAAACCGCGATCTGCGTCTTCCACCAGCGCTTCTCGACCAACACCGCGCCGCGCTGGCCGCTGGCGCAGCCGTTCCGCTATCTCGCTCACAACGGCGAGATCAACACCATCGACGGCAACCGCAACTGGGCCGATGCGCGCACCCACCGTTTCCGCAGCGAGCTGCTGCCCGAGCCGGCGGTGCTGGCGCCGCTGGTCAACCGCACCGGCTCCGACTCCTCCAGCCTCGACAACATGCTCGACGTGCTGCTGGCCGGCGGTATGGACCTGTTCCGCGCCGTGCGCATGCTGGTGCCGCCGGCGTGGCAGAACATCGAGACGATGGATGCCGACCTGAAGGCGTTCTACGAATACAACTCGATGCACATGGAGCCGTGGGACGGCCCGGCCGGCATCGTGCTGACCGACGGCCGCTACGCCGTCTGCCTGCTCGACCGCAACGGCCTGCGCCCGGCGCGCTGGGTCATCACCCGCGACGACTTCATCACGCTGGCCTCCGAGGTCGGCACCTGGGGCTATGCCACCGAAGATGTGGTCGCCAAGGGGCGCGTCGGTCCCGGCCAGCTCTTCGCCGTCGACACCGTCAGCGGCGAGGTGCTGCACACTGCCGACATCGACAACCGGCTGAAGCAGGGGCAGCCCTACAAGAAGTGGCTGCGCGACAACGCCACCCGCATCGAGGCGACGCTGGAGCCGCAACAGCAGCCGGCGCTGATTGCCGGCGATGCGCTGAAGGTCTACCAGAAGCTGTTCCAGGTCAGCTTCGAGGAGCGCGAGCAGATCCTGAAGCCGCTGGCGGAAACCGCCAACGAAGCGGTCGGCTCGATGGGTGACGACACGCCGATGGCGGTGCTGTCGAAGCAGATTCGCCCGCTCTACGACTTCT
>CAZEVP010000016.1:0-53081 GCA_964515735.1 uncultured Verrucomicrobiaceae bacterium
AGTGCGGGCTGCCGTTTTCGAGGTCGCTCCACATGCCGTGCAGGTGCACCGGGTGGTGCATCATCGTGTCGTTGACCAGCGTGATGCGCAGTCTCTCCCCCATGCGAAATTCGAGCGGTGGCGCGTCGCTGAATTTGACGCCGTCGATGCTCCACATGTAGCGCGCCATGTTGCCGGTCAGGTGCAGTTCGATCTCGCGGTCGGGGTCGCGGTGATCGGGCGCCATGCCGAGATGATGCAGGTCGGCGTAGGTCAGCGTGCGGCGGCCGGCCATGCCGGGGTCGTCTTTGCGCAAGCCGACACCGGGGTCGTCGAGCCTGCGTGTCGGTGCCTGCGCGCGCATGTCGACGCCGGGGTTGCCGAACTCGGTGGCCGGGTGCGTCACCGTGTCGCCGTTGGAACTGTCCTGAGTGGTGTGACCGTCGTGTATCGCGTGCGCGTCGTGGCCGGCGTGCGGGTCGTGCGTCGAAGGTATGTCGTGATGGGCGTGTGCAGCGCTCGTCGTCTGCCGCGAATGAGTGTGCCTGTTGCGGTTGTCTGCCGAGCCGTGAATGGCGTGGCCGGTATGCGCCATGCCCATGTCGGCGTGGGTCAGGATCGGCAGCGGGTCGAGCGGCGGCGGTGGCGCGGTCAGCGACGGATCGGGTGTCAGGCTGCCGCAGGCGTAGCCGCTGCGGTCGAGCGCCTGCGCGAACAGCGAGTAGGCGCGGTCGGCCTTCGGTTCGACGATGACGTCGAGCGTTTCGGCGACGCCGAGGCGGAACTGGTCGACCGTCACCGGTTCGACGTTCTGGCCGTCGGCGGCGATCACCCGCATCGGCAGGTCGGGAATGCGCACGTCGAACAGCGTCATCGCCGATGCGTTGATGAAGCGCAGCCGCACCCGCTCGTTCGGCCCGAACAGCGCGCGCCAGTTCTGCGCCGGTGTGTTGCCGTTCATCAGGAAGGTGTAGGTCAGGCCGGTGACGTCGGAGAGGTCGCGGTCGCTCATCCGCATCGCATTCCACATCTGCCGGTCGCGCCACGTCGCGGCAACGCCGTTGGCGCGGATCTCGCGCCACAGGTCGGCGGCGGTGCGGCGCTGCGCGTTGTAGTAGTGCCCCTCTTTCTTCAGGTTCAGGAAGATGTCGAGCGGGTCCTCGTCGCTCCAGTCCGACAGCAGCACCACGTAGTCGCGGTCGCAGCGGTGCGGATCGCCGTCGCGCGGTTCGATGATGATGGCGCCGTAGAGCCCGAGCTGCTCCTGGAAGCCGGCGTGGCCGTGGTACCAGTAGGTGCCGCTCTGCTTCACGTCGAACTGGTAGCGGAACGTGTGGCCGGCCCGGATGCCGTCGAAGCTGATGCCGGGCACGCCATCCATGTCGAACGGCAGCACGATGCCGTGCCAGTGGATCGCCGTCATCTGCGACAGCTGGTTGCGCACGTCGATGGTGACGCGCTCGCCCTCGCGCCAGCGCAGGATCGGCGCCGGCAGCACGCCGTTGACGGCGACGCCGCGACGCGGGCGGCCGGTGAAGTCGACGGCGAGCGCGCCGACGTCGAGGTCGAAGTGGTTGCCGCGCAGGCTGATCTGGCCGCTCTGCGGCGATGTCGCCAGCAGCCGTGGCGGCAGTGCGGCGGTGATGCCGCCGAGCGCCAGCCCTTCGATGAAGCGGCGGCGCGTCAGACAATGGGGGGGACGACGCATGGTCTCTCCTCGCGATGGGAAGGGTGCGCTCGCGGGCGAGCGCGATCTCGATCAGGCGGGGAGGGCGATCGGCGGGCGATAGAGCGGTGTGCGGATGGTGGTGACGAGCGGGCGCGGCCGTTCCAGTGGCCGCGCCGTGTGTGCCTGCGGCGGCAGATCCAGCGCCGTGATGACGACGTCGGCCGGGCTGGCGTGGCAGGCCTGCGCACAGGCGTCGTCGTGTTCAGCGCCGTGGGTTGTGACTGTCGCGTCGGCGTTGGTTTCGTGGTGGGCGCAGTGATCGTCGTCGTGGAGTGCGGTGGTGGTGTCGGCGCTGATGCCGGGTGATGTGGCTGAGGACAGTGGCAGTGCCAGCCACAGCATCGCGAGCAGCGCCAGCAGCAGCCGGCCGTGTGGCTGGCGCAGGTGGTGACGGAGCTGGCAGTGCAGGTCGGTGAGCATGGCGGCGAGTGTAGGGGCGAGCCGGTTGGCGCGACAAGTTGTGCGCAGGACATCGCTTGGTACTTGCGGCCGGGAGCGGGCGGGTAGAATGCGCGCCTTCGCCTTTCCGGATGACGCCTCGTGGATATCTGCCTGCAACGGTTGCTGCCCCGCCTCGGCGACACCGGCCGCCGCCTCTGGGTCGCCGACGAGCAGGTGGACGCGGCGGCGGTCGCGGGTGTGCCGGCCGGTGTCGTCGCGATCAGCAACCGCTGCGACGTGCAGGCGCAGCTGCGCGCGCGCGGCATCGACTGCGCGCTGAACGATTTCGATCTCGATGCGTTCGGTAGCGAGCCGTTCGACGTCGTCGCGTTTCGCGTGGCGAAGGAGAAGGCGGTGGTTCACCACGTCATCAACGCCGCGCTGCAGCGGCTGCAACCGGGCGGCTGGCTGTGGCTGGCCGGCGACAAGGGCGAAGGCATCCGGACCTATGTCGACAAGGCCGCCGCCTGTGCCGGCACGGCACCGCAGCTCGAACGCGACGGCCCGCGCCTGCTCGCCGGTATCCGGCGCGGCGCCGCGCTCGGCGCGCTACTCGACGATCGCGACTACGCGCAGTGGCGGCAATTGCCGCTGGCGCCCGATCTGACCGTCTGGAGCAAGCCCGGCATCTTCGGCTGGCAGAAGCTCGATGCCGGCTCCACCTTCCTGATCGACCATCTCGCCGAGGTCTTTCCCGCGCCGCCGCACCGTGTGCTCGACCTCGGGTGCGGCTACGGCTACCTGACACTGATGGCAGCGCGGGCGTGGCCGGCGGCGCACTTCACCGCTACCGACAACAACATCGCCGCCGTCGAGGCGTGTCGCCGCAATCTTCACGATGCAGGCATCGACGGCGACGCACTCTGCAGCGATGCCGGCAGCGGCATCGACGGCGATTTCGACGCGATCCTGTGCAACCCGCCGTTTCACAGCGGTTTCGACGTCGACGGCGACCTGACCGACAGATTCCTCGCCGCGACCGCGCGTCTGCTGGCACCGGGCGGTCGCGCGCTGTTCGTCGTCAACCAGTTCATCGGGCTGGAGACGCGCGCGCAGCGGCTGTTCCGCTCTGTCGAGACCATCGCGCGCAACCGCGGTTTCAAACTCGTGGTGCTGGCGCGCTGAGATGGTCTGGCGCGACGAACGGCTCGACGACAACGCGCGCTGGTTCGGCGAGCGCCTGTGCGAGCACGCCGCGCTGTGGCGACCGCGCGCTTTCCAGCAGCCGCAACTGCCGTGGGAGCGCGACCTGCCCGCGCTGTCGGCGGCGCTGCGGTCGCTGTCGCACGAACAGTCGGAGCGGCTCGCCGCCGACGAGATCGCGCTGGCGCAGTGGCTCGCGCCGCACCTGCCGTTCGCGCCCGAACTGATCGCGCGTTGTCAGGTCGGGATGTTCGAGCGGTGGCGCGATACCGAAGGCTGGCCCGAGCCGCGCGATGTGCCGGGGCGCAAGTGGGCGCAGATTCGCGCCTTTCTCGCCGCGTTGCCGCGCTGCGATCTGCCGGCGCTGGAGTGGTGCGCCGGCAAGGGCCATCTCGGCCGCGGCTACAGCCGCATCGACGGTGCGCCGGTGATCGGGCTGGAATGGAACGGTGCGTTGGTGGATGACGGCAACCGCCTGTCACAACGCGAGGCATTGCCGGTGCAACTGCGGCGGGTCGACGTCCTCGGTGCCGACGGTGTCGATGCCATCGAACCGTCGCAGCAGCTGCTGGCGCTGCACGCCTGCGGCGACCTGCACCTGCAGCTGCTGCGCGGCGCCGTCGAGCGCGGGCCGAGGGGTGTGGTACTCGCGCCCTGCTGCTATCACCTGACGCGCCGTTTCCTCGACGGTGAGGGGTGTTATCAGCCGCTGTCGGTCGCGGGACGGGCGATGGATTTGAGGCTGTCGGTGACCGATCTGCACACGGCGGTACAGGAGAGCGTCACCTCGTCGCCACGCGAGGTCGCGCAGAGCCGCCGGCTGCGGGCGTGGCGGCTCGGTTTCGATCTGCTGCAGCGCGAGCTGCGCGGTGTCGACGCCTATCTGCCGACACCGTCGCTGCCGCCGTCGCGGCTGCGTGCCGGTTTCGAGCCGTTCTGTCGCGAGCTGGCCGCGCATCGCGGTCTCGAACTGCCGGCCGGCATCGACTTCGCCCGTCTCGAAACAGCCGGTGCCGAACGGCTGCGCGAGGTCACGGCGCTCGATCTGGTGCGGCAGCTGTTCCGGCGGCCGCTGGAGCTGTGGCTGGTGCTCGATCGCGCGCTGTTCCTCGCCGAGCGCGGCTTCGACGTCGAGCTCGGCCGTTTCTGCGAGCGGCCGCTGACGCCGCGCAACCTGCTGATCCGCGCCGAGCGCCGCTGACGGGGGTTACGCACGGCTGTCATCCGCGCCGGGTAGGGTGGCCGCGAGGCAGCGGGGTGGGGGCCGGATGCGGTATCCTTGCGCCCCTTTGCGGGGGAGGGCTCCCCCGCGCCAGCGGGGCGGCGGTGGATTCCGTTGCCATTGTCAGTTGTCTGCGGGCCAGCCCGCCGGACTCAGCGAGGGGTTATGAATTGTCCAGCGCCACCAAACTCAAGCTTCAGGGCTTCAACAACCTGACCAAGAGCCTCAGCTTCTGCATCTACGACATCTGCTACGCCAACTCGCCCGAGCAGAAGGCTGAATACATCGCCTACATCGACGAGGAGTACAACGCCGACCGGCTGACCGAGATCCTGAGCGAGGTCTGCCGCATCATCGGCGCCAACATCCTGCACATCTCCCGCCAGGACTACGACCCGCAGGGTGCCAGCGTCACCATCCTGGTCAGCGAGGAGCCGGTGGTCGAGAACGTCGACAAGGGCGAGAAGCCGGGTCCGAAAGAGCGCCCCTACGCCGTTGCCCACCTCGATAAAAGCCACATCTGCGTGCACACCTACCCGGAGAGCCATCCGGACGACGGCATCTGCACCTTCCGCGCCGACATCGAGGTATCGACCTGCGGCGTGATCTCGCCGCTGCGCGCGCTGAACTACCTGATCCACCAGTTCGATTCGGACATCGTCACGGTCGACTACCGCGTGCGCGGCTTCACCCGCGACATCGATGGCGTCAAGCACTACATCGACCACGACATCAACTCGATCCAGAATTTCTTCTCGCCCGACATCCGCGAGATGTACCAGATGGTCGACGTCAACGTGTACCAGGAGCACATCTTCCACACCAAGATGATGCTGAAGAAGTTCGACCTCGATCAGTACCTGTTCGCCGGCACCACCGCCGATCTGAGCGCGGCCGAGGTCGACGACATCACCGCTCGCGTCTCGCACGAGATGAAAGAGATCTTCTACGGCCGCAACCTGCCCGAGGTCGGCTGAGTCTCCCGACGATGCGCCCCGCCGCGGGCGCGTCGCTTCCTCCCCGCATCGTTCCCGCATCCCCGGACAACCGGTCACGACGGGCGTGGTCTGCTTTTTGCTGCTGAAACTGATAACAAACCATCCTTCTTATATCTCTGCCCGATTAACACCGACACGGAAGCCGGTGGCGCCGGAGGTGCATCGTGATCTACGACCGTCAGACCATCGCGCTGCTGATGCGCCTGTGCAAACTGATGAGCGGCGAATTCGGCATTCGCCTGCATCTCGACGACCCGGAAATCATCAGCAAGATCAGCGGGTTGTTGGTGAATGGCGCCAGCGCCGAGACGCTCTCGACATGGCACGCCGTGCGCCGCCAGATCGCGCTGGACGAGGCGTCGGTGGCATCGCCCCCCATCCGTCGCAGCCCGGCGCCCGATCGGCCGGTGCCATCGCCGGCCGTGCCCGGCAGCGGGCTGAACGGCGAGAGCCGCCCCAGGCCGGTGCGGATCTACCGCGGCCAGATCGTTCACTGAGCCACCATTCCCGTCATTCGACCTGGATTGCGCCATGGCCGCGCCGCAACGGCGCGCACATCGGCGTGAACTTGCGCCGGCCGCGCACTTTCGCCGAAGCTGCGCGCCGACCGCGCTGACTCGCGCCACCGCCCGCTCCAGGAATCGAACCGATGCCTCCACTGCGCACGCTGCGCGGCATGCTGCCCTATCTCGCGGCCATGTTCCTCAACGCCTTCGTCGATCTCGGCCACAAGATCGTCATCCAGAACACCGTCTTTAAGGTCTACGACGGCAGCGTGCAGGTGGTACTGACGGCGGTCGTCAACGCGCTGATCCTGCTGCCGTTCATCCTGCTGTTCAGCCCCGCCGGCTTCGTCTCCGACCGCTTCGCGCGCCACCGCGTCATGCGCTTCTTCGCCTGGGGCTCGGTCGCGATCACGCTGCTGATCACGCTCTGTTACTACAACGGCTGGTTCTGGGCCGCGTTTGCGCTGACCTTCCTGATGGCGGTGCAGAGCGCGTTCTACTCGCCGGCGAAATACGGCTATCTGAAGCCGCTGGTCGGCAAGGCGCGCCTCGCCGAGGGCAACGGCGCGGTGCAGGCGGTGACGATCGTCGCGATCCTCGCCGGCACCTTCGTCTTCTCGATCCTGTTCGAGGGGCGCTTCGACGATCTGGGCGGCGACAGCGAAACTGCGATTCTGCGCGCGATCGCGCCACTCGGCTGGGCGCTGGTGCTGCTGTCGCTGTGCGAGGTCGGTTTCGCCTACCGGCTGCCGGCGCTCGATGACGGCGACGCGTCGCAGCGCTTCGTCGCGCGCGACTACGTGACCGGCCGCGCGCTGCGCGACAACCTGCAGCCGCTGCGCGAGCGCGCGGTGATTCGCCTCTCCATCTTCGGTCTCGCCGTGTTCTGGTCGGTCAGCCAGGTGATGCTGGCGGCGTTCCCGGCGTTCGCCAAGGAGAAGCTGGCGATCGACAACACGGTGCTGCTGCAGGGGATTCTGGCGTCGAGCGGCATCGGCATCATCGTCGGCTCGGTGCTGGCCGGGCGCTGGTCGAGGAACCACATCGAGACCGGCCTGATTCCGGTCGGCGCCGCCGGCATCGCGCTCGGCCTGCTGGTGTTGCCGGGCCTCGACTCGGTGGTCGCGCAGTGCCTGAACTTCCTGTTCATCGGCGCGATGGGCGGGCTGTTCATCGTGCCGCTGAACGCGCTGATCCAGTTCCACGCCAGCGAACACGAACTCGGCCGCGTGCTGGCCGGCAACAATCTGGTGCAGAACATCGCGATGCTCGGCTTCCTCGCCGTCACCGCGCTGTTCGCCTGGTTCGGCGCCAGCACCACGCTGCTGCTCTACCTGATCGCCGTCGTCGCGCTGGTCGGCACCGGCTACACGGTGCTGAAGCTGCCGCAGTCGTTCGCCCGCTTCGTGCTCAGTTATTCGATGACGCGGCGCTACCGCATCAACGTGCAGGGGTTACGCAACATTCCCGAGCGCGGCGGCGTGCTGCTGCTCGGCAACCACATCAGCTGGATCGACTGGGCCATCGTGCAGATCGCCTGCCCACGCCCGGTTCGCTTCGTGATGCTGAAGAGCATCTATGAACGCTGGTACCTGACCTGGTTCTTCAAACTGTTCGGCGTCATCCCGATCAGTCAGGGCGCCGGCGCGCAGGGTTCGCTGGAGCAGATCGCGCAACTGCTCGATGCCGGCGACGTGGTCTGCCTGTTCCCGGAGGGGACCATTTCGCGCACCGGTCATCTGGCCGAGTTCCGCCCCGGCTTCGAGCGCGCCTGCGCGCTGGCATCGAACGACGTCGCCATCGTGCCGTTCTACCTGCGCGGCCTGTGGGGCAGCCAGTTCTCGCGCTCCAGCGCGCGGCTGAAAAGCGCGCGCAGCTCCGGGCTGGTCCGCGACATCATCGTCGCCTTCGGCGCGCCGCTACCGAAGAGTACCGAGTCGGATGTGCTGAAACGGCGCGTGCTCGATCTGTCGATCGCGTCGTGGCAGCGCTATGTCGACGAGCTGCCGACGCTGCCCGAGGCATGGCTGTGCAGCGCGACGCGGGTCGGCAGCAAGCTGGCGATCGCCGATACGCTCGGCGCGCCGATGACCGGCTCGCAGGTGGCGGCCGGCGTGTTCTGTTTCGCGCGCCGCATCCGTCGCCAGAGTCCGGAACGGAATGTCGGGTTGCTGCTGCCGGCGAGCAGCGGCGGCGCGCTCGCCAACATGGCCGCGCTGTGCGCCGGCAAGAGCGTGGTCAACCTGAACTACACGGCGAGTCCGGAGGCGATCGCGCACGCACTGGCGCAGGCGGAAATTCGCACCGTCTACAGCTCGCGCCGTTTCCTCGAAAAACTGGAGAAGCGTGGCCTGCCGGTCGCGCAGCTGCTGACCGGTGTGCAGGTAGTGCATCTGGAAGATTGGCGCGAGCGGATCGGCAGAGCCGAGCAGCTGCTGCAGTGGCTGGCGGTGAAAGTGCTGCCGCTGTGGCTGCTGCGCCGCCTCCACATCGATCGCGTCGACCCGGCATCGACGGCGGTGATTCTCTTCTCCAGCGGCTCGGAAGGGCTGCCGAAAGGGGTGATGCTGAGTCACCGCAACGTCATGGCCAACGTGCGCCAGATCGCCGACGTGCTGAACATGGAGGATGACGACGCGGTGCTGTCATGCCTGCCGCCGTTCCACGCCTTTGGCCTGACCGCGACCACGTTCATGCCGATGGTCGAGGGGCTGCCGATGATCTGCCACGCCGACCCGACCGATGCGCTCGGCGTGGCCAGGGCGATCGCCGAATATCGCGCGACGATTCTGTGCGGCACCGCCACCTTCCTGCGGCTCTACACCAAGCACCCGCGCGTGCACCCGCTGATGCTGCGCTCGCTGCGCGTCGTCGTCGCCGGCGCCGAGAAGCTGACCGACGACGTTCGCAATGCCTTCAAGCTGAAATTCAACCGCGAGGTCTACGAGGGCTACGGCGCCACCGAGACGACGCCGGTGGCGGCGGTCAACCTGCCCGATGCGCTCGACACGACGTACTGGCAGGTGCAGGTCGGCGGCAAGCCGGGCACGGTCGGCCTGCCGCTGCCGGGATCGAGCTGCAAGATCGTCGATCCCGATACGCTGCAGGAGTTGCCGACCGGCGAGGACGGTCTGATTCTGATCGGTGGCTGTCAGGTGATGCTCGGCTACCTGAACGACCCGGAGCGCACCGACGCCGCCATCGTCGAACTCGACGGCGTGCGCTGGTACAAGACCGGCGACAAGGGGCACCTCGACAAGGACGGCTTCCTGACCATCGTCGATCGCTACTCGCGCTTCGCCAAGATCGGCGGCGAGATGG
This sequence comes from uncultured Verrucomicrobiaceae bacterium, assembly GCA_964515735.1. Lineage (GTDB taxonomy): Bacteria > Pseudomonadota > Gammaproteobacteria > Pseudomonadales > CAMLJR01 > CAMLJR01. The sequence goes on from CAZEVP010000016.1 coordinate 9,340, forward strand.
TCGGCCTCGGCGCCGTCGAACAGCAGCTGCGCGAGGCGATCGGTATGCCCGAGCTGGAACTGGTCGCGGTCAGCCTGCCGGATGACAAAAAGGGTGAGCGCATCGTCGCGCTGATCGCCGGTGAGCTCGACTGTGGTGAATTGCAGAAGCGGGTGTTGTCGGCCGGCATTCCGCCGCTGCTGATTCCGGCCGAGATCCATCTGGTGTCGGAAGTACCGAAGCTCGGCAGCGGAAAAACGGATTTCGGCGCGGCGCGGCGGTTGGCGCAAGAGCTGACGGCTTGATCGAGCGTTGTGCCGGCGTTGGGCTTCGACTTCGCTCAGCCTGCGGCACTTCGCTCAACCCGCGGCACTTCGCTTAGCCTGCGGCGTTTCCCGCGCCCTGAGCGGAGTCGAAGGGAGCAGCTCCCGGAGCTGAAGGGAGGGGGGAATAACGCTGCCGATGCAGGGGCGCTGCTTGCCGCGCCCTCTACGATGGTATCGGCGGCGACGCCCACCGATGCACAGCTCCTAATCGAGCGCCGACGCTGCGGTGACGCAATCGCGGCCGTGCGTCTTCGACGCATACAGCGCCGTGTCGGCACGGTGCACCAGTTCGCGCGGTCCGTGCTGCGCGGTCGGCACCAGCGCGGCGACGCCGAAACTGCACGACAGATAGCGGCCGATCGGCGAATGCTCGTGCGCGATCGCCGCCGCCCCGATCGCCATGCGCAGCTGTTCGGCCAGTGTCATCGCCCCCTCTTCGCTGGTGTCCGGCAATAGAATCGCGAACTCCTCGCCACCGTAACGCGCCGCCACGTCGCTCTGGCGCACGACGACGTCGCGCACGATCTCGCCGAGCCGTTTCAGCACCTCGTCGCCGCGCTGGTGGCCGTAGTTGTCGTTGAAGGGTTTGAAGAAGTCGACGTCGAACATGATCAGCGCCAGCGACTTGCGCGCGCGCTGCGCCAGCGCCCAGTTGTCGGACAGTGCCTGGTCGAAGCGGCGGCGGTTGGCGAGTCCGGTCAGGCTGTCCTCGTAGGAGAGGCTTTGCATGTGGCGTGCCTGCTCTTCGAGCTGCGAGCGCTGCGCCTCGACGTGCGCCAGCACCTCGTCGATGTGGCGGCCGAGATCACCGAGTTCGCTTTTCAGGTTGCTGCCGATGCGCAGGCTGTAGTCGCCCTCCACCCGCACCTGCCGCATGATCTGATCGAAACGGCGGATCGGGTTGATCAGCAGCCGCTGCACCAGACACAGCACGATGCCGTAGCCGACGATGCTGGTGAAGAAGGCGACCAGCAGTGGCACCGAGGTCAGCTTGTCGTCGATCTCGCCCGGTGGCAGCTGTACCACCAGTTCGATCAGCGGCTCGCCGTGATCGTCGCGCAGCGGCCAGTGCAGCTGGTTGTCACGATCGCGCCGGAGTTCGGTCCACGGTGTGTCGGTGGTGCCGTGCGGGGGCCGCGCGGTGACGTGCAGCTGCGTGGTCTCGCCGATGTCGGCGAAGAAATCGGCGTCGAGGTGGCGGATCAGCATCAGCGAGCCGTTGCTGAGGCAGTCGCCGTGGCTGCACAGGATGCTGGTGGCGGCGTACAGCAGCGGAGTGTCGCCGCCCGCCAGCAGGCCGCTGCGAAACACCGGTGCGTTGGGGTTGGCGGTGGCGAGGTTGGGCAGCACGCGGCGCAGTGCGCTGGTCGGCAGTTCACGCTCGACGAAATTGAGGCTGCGCATGTCGATGCTGCGCTGCGCCAGCAGGTTGCCGGCCAGATCGAACACCAGCAGATCGTCGATGTTCAGCGTGTAGAAAAGCTCGATCGGGAAGTTGTCGTCGAGGAACGAGTCGTCGCGCTCGCGAACGAAGTCGTACATCGGCTGGCGCATCGCGTTTTCGTAGCTGAGCGCGGCGAGCTGCTGCTGCCAGCCGTCGATCGCCAGCAATACACGGCGCAGATCCTGCCGGTCGGCGCGTGCCTGGATCGATGCCAGCGCCGGCTGCACCACGACACCGCGCACCAGCAGTGCGGTGCCGAAGCTGAGCAGCACGACAGCGCAGATGATGGCCATGGTTTGAGCGAACAGTCGCATGCCAGCGATCCGACCCGTTCCCCGGAGTGAAGAGGCAATGCGCGGCTGTCGTATCAGCCGGCGCCCCGACTCCACCGCGCGGCGGCGATGTTAAGGGGCGTGGCAGCCGCTGGCTACTGATTTTGCCGGCTGCACCGGTCGCGATCGGATGGTGGCGGATGCAGACGTGCGTTCAGACGCTGAGGTCGAGCTGTTGCACGAGGCCACCGTTGCCGCTGTGGCTCGCGTAGAAGCTGGTCGCGCGCAGCTGGGCCAGCGTGCGGTCGGCGGCGTCGTTGAAGCGGAACGGCGAATCGATCGCGCCGAGGAAGATGGCGCCGACATCGCGCTGCGCCAGCGTCTCCAGCACACCGCCCGGGCGGAACAGCCGCAGCTGCGAGAAGATCGCGTCGCCGCTGTCGATGAAACCGTTGCCATCGTCGTCGTACTGCGCCAGCTCGGCGAAGCCGTCGCCGCTGTTCGGTCCGAACAGTTCGCTGCCATCGTCGATGCGGCCGTTGCCGTTGCGGTCGAGCGCAAGCCAGGCCGAGCCGGGCGCCAGTGCCGCCAGCGTTTCGCGGTTGCCGTCGCTATTCAGGTCGAACTCGAAGGTGCCGGCGATACGGGCGCCGCGGCCGTCGAAATTGAGCAGCAGCGGGTCGGTGGTCGTGCTGCGGGCGCTGATGCTCTGGAACTGGAAGCTGCGCTCCATCGTGAAACTGAGGTCGATGCGCAGGCGGCTGCCGTCGGCGGTCTGCAATTGGGCGGCGAAGCTGACGTCGAGGTATTCGTACTCGCTGACCGACAGCACCGAGACCGTGGTGACGGCGCCGCCGGCGGGCGCGGCGCCACCGCCGGCGACCGATGCGGTACCCGTGCCGCCGGCGAGGTCGCAGGTCTCGATGCGTTTGCCGGTCATCGCCTCGACCAGCGCCTTCAGCAGGCTGACACCGGCCGACAGCCGGTCGCCGACGTCGATGGCGTCATCGTCACTGGTGGCGGCAACGGGGGCCGGATCGGGCAGGGCGGGCGTCTGCGGGCGCGGCGCATTCGCCACTTGGGCAGTGCGGGGCTGGGTGGCGGGAAGGCGCCCGTCGGCGCGGATCTGCAGGCGCTGCTCGCTGCGTTCGAACAGATGCCGACTGCTGGCTTCGACCTGACTGGCGACGATGCGCATGACACACCTCCGGCGATACGACTGCCGGGGTTAACGGCCGAACTGGTCAGAACTTGAGCGGGGGATGGGGCTGTCAGGCGATCTGCAGCGTCAGGTAGCGCAGTCGCTTGCTCTGCTGCTGCAGCGCGAACTCCAGCTCCTTCAGTCGCGAGCTGACAGCGGTCTGCTGCCACAGCTGCTGCAGCTCGGCGGTCTTCTCGGCCAGTTGCGCGCGCTTGTCGGAGAGCCACTGCTGGCGCAGCTGGTTCCACTCCTGCATCAGGTCGCGGAAGTGCTGGTACTCGCGCTCCAGCGTCTCGCGCCACGCCTCGGCGTTGCTGGCGCGGTCGAGCTTCTGCTGCGCCTGCTGGAACTGCATGTCGATCTGCGCCTGCCGGATGCGGAAGTCGGGCACGCGGTTCAGATCGCGCGCGAGGCCGACCTTTGAGGCGCCGTAGATCAGCCACTTGGTCGGATCGAACTGCCACCAGCGCACGCCGTTGCGGTAGTCGTTCTGAAACAGGTGGTGGAAGTTGTGGTAGCCCTCGCCCCAGGTCACCAGCGCCAGCCAGAAGTTGTCGCGGGCGGTGTTGGCGTCGGTGTACGGGCGCTGGCCCCACATGTGGCACAGCGAATTGATGAAGAAAGTGACGTGGTGATTGACCACCAGCCGCAGCACGCCGGCCAGCAGCAGGTGGCCGCCGACGTCGCCCAGCAGCAGCCCGGCCAGAAGCGCCGGCGCCAGGTTCATGCCGATCGCCAGCGGCATGTAGTGGTCGTGCTGGAACTGCACGATCGGGTCGCGCTGCAGGTCGCGCACGTTGGAGAGGTCGACACGGCCGGCCGGGTAGTCGCGCAGCATCCAGCCGATATGGGAGAAGAAGAAGCCTCGGTTCGCCGAGTACGGGTCGAGTTCGTTGTCGTCGACGTGGCGGTGGTGACGGCGGTGGCCGGAGGTCCAGACCAGGATGCTGTTCTGCGTCGCGCCGGCGCCGAACAGCGCGAAGAACCAGCGCAGTGCCGCGTGCGCCTTGTAGGTGTTGTGCGCCCACAACCGGTGGTAGCCGGCGGTGATCGACAGGCCGTTGCAGGCCAGCACCACGGCGAACACCAGCCAGTGGGAGAGGCCGAAGCCATGGCTGATGGCGTACCACGGCACACCGATCGCGGCGACCAGGGGGGTGCCGATCAGCACCGAGGTCGGCAGCCACTGGATAGGGGGGCGGGAGGCGGTCATCGTGGGAGTCTCACGGCAGAAAGCTCAGGGATGGTAGCCGAGCACCGGCGCTGCGCCTAGTCGGGAAGTGTGCGTAACGCCATCAGGGCGAATGCGGGGGCAGCAGCGCCGCCAGTTGCCCATCTTCCAGCACAAACGGTATCGGAGTCAGAGACTTGCCGTGGCAAGGGCCGGCCACGCAGAGACCGCTGTCGATCTCGAACAGCGCACCGTGGGCGGCGCACTGCAGCCACAGTCCGTCCGGGCTCATGAACTCGTCGCCACTCCAGTTCAGCTCGACGCCGAGGTGCGGGCAGCTGTTGCGGTAGAGATAGATGCAGCCATCGCGGCGCACCGCGAACAGGCTCCGGCCGCCGACCTGGAAGGCGCGGGTATCACCGTCGGCCAGCGCGTTGACCGCGCACAGCGGAACCGGGGTCAGCGAACCGTTCAGCGTGGACTCTCCGACTGTTCGACCAGCTGCTGCTTCAGGCCGGGGTCTAGCTCGGTCCAGTGCAGGTCGAGCAGCGCCCCCTGCAGCGCATACAGCAGCACCTTGGAGACCTTGATGCCGCGCTCGCGAATGCGGTTGTAGGCAGCCACGGGGCCGATCTGCGCCAGGTCGTCGCGGGTGTGGATGCCGACGGTGCGCAGCCAGTTGACAGAGGTATTTCCCAGATTCTTCAATGCCAGCAAGTCACTTTGCATGGAACAGTCTCGGCTACCTTATAACGTGCTTCAGTTACAGGAAGTGTTCTTATAATCAATTGCCGCATCGTTATAGCAGTTAGGGTTCGCGCTCTCAACTTTCTCAACCCGTTCGCTTCACTGGAGTCGTCCGCCGCCGATGACCACGCTGCCGCTGCTGACCGATGGCCTGCTGACCGGCCGCGACGACGCGCTGATCGATCACGCCAGCCTGGAGCGGCCGGTGCACCGGGAGCTGGTGCCGGCGTTCGTCGAGCTGCGTCGCCGCGCCAGTGAGGCCGGCTTCGATCTCGCCATCGTCAGCGGTTATCGCAACTACGCCCGCCAGCTGCGGATCTGGAACGACAAGGCCGACGGGCTGCGCCCGCTGCTGGACAGCGACGGCCGGCCGCTCGACGCCGGCGCGCTCGACGACTGGCAGCGGGTGCAGGCGATCCTGCGCTGGTCGGCGCTGCCGGGCGCGTCGCGCCATCACTGGGGCAGCGACATCGACGTCTACGATCGCGCCGCGGTCGAGGCCGATTACGACGTGCAGCTGACCCCGGACGAGGTGGCCGACGCTGGTCCGTTCGGCCCGCTGCACCGCTGGCTCGACGAGCAGATGGCGCGCGGCGACTGCTGCGGGTTCTTCCGCCCGTACGCCGATGACTGCGGCGGCATCGCGCCGGAGCGCTGGCATCTGAGCTACGCGCCGGTGGCGCTGCAGTTCCAGCGCCAGCTCAACCCGCAGCGGCTGCTGCGGGCACTCGATGCGCCGGAGCTGCGGCTGCGCGGCTGCATCCACCGCCACTGGGCCGAGATCTTCGAGCGTTTCATCTGGGTACCGCCGGCGCTCTACCCGGCCGTGCTGGCGGGCTGATGGTGCCGGCAGTAGCATGGCCGCCATGAATGAGCAGACTCCCTCTTCTCCTCCGCCACTGCGGCGCGATGCCGTCTGGATCTGGCGGCAGATCCGCGCCGAGGGCGCCGAACTCGGCGCCAGCGAGCCGGTGCTGGCCAGCTTCTTTCACAGCTCGCTGCTGAGCCACGATTCGCTGGCCGACGCGCTGGCCGCGCTGCTGGCCAGCCAGCTCGGCGACCGCGACGTCGGGCCGATGCTGATCCGCCAGGTCTGCGAGCAGCTCTATCGCGACGAGCCGGAGCTGCTGGAGATGGCGGCCGCCGACATCTGCGCGCACTACGATCGCGACCCCGCCTGCACCCGCTATTCGATGCCGCTGCTTCATTTCAAGGGGTTCCAGGCGGTGCAGTCGCAGCGCATCGCGCACGCGCTGTGGCGGCGCGACCGGCGCGCGCTGGCGCTGTTCCTGCAGAACCGCTGCGCCACCCGGTTCGACGTCGACATCCACCCGGCGGCGCGGATCGGCTGCGGCGTCATGCTCGATCACGCCACCGCCGTCGTCATCGGCGAGACGGCGACGGTCGGCGACGACGTGTCGATGCTGCACTCGGTGTCGCTCGGCGGCAGCGGCCGCAGCGGCGGGCTGCGCCACCCGCAGGTCGGCGAGGGGGTGCTGATCGCGGCCGGTGCCCGCCTGTTCGGCGCGATTCGGGTCGGAAGCGGTGCCAAGGTGGCCGCCGGCAGCGTCGTCATCGACGATGTCGCCGAGCACACCACGGTGGCCGGTGTACCGGCGCGGGTGGTGGGCGCCACCGCCGGCGAGAGGCCCGCTTTCGCGATGGATCAGGGGCTGGAGGGCGGCTGAGCGTCGGGTTGCCACCGATTCGTATAAAAAATCATCAGTTGAAAGATTGATCGCGACCCGGCTAGATTTACCCTCTCCCGGAGCCGGGGATGGTGGTCCGGCTCCGCGAGCGCAGCCGTTAAAGACGCATTTCAAGCTGCATCCTCGTGCGTGCATATATTCCGCAGTTGCCATGGATCGGTGTGCAGCAGCCGGCAGCGGTCTGTCTGCGTCCACCACCGGCCGGTTGCCGGTCCGATCCGGCGCACCCGGCGCTTTCCATCGACGGATGATGAATAACAACAAAACAGGGACGGGGGCCGTGATGAGTTCCGCACTGGCGGTTTGCCCATATTTTTTGCCGGAGAGAACAGAGTGAGCGTGAAATTGTTGGACAACGAGGCCTTCTATGGCTATCGCGTCCGCCGTACCGTCGATGGTCGGCTTTATCAGGAATATTTTTCGTTGAAGCGCGATGGTGCGCGGCTGCAGGGGCGCCAGAAGAAGCTGGTCGAACAGGCCGCCGAGGCGCGCGACCGCGAGCTGGCCGAGATGCAGGCGAAGGCCTACGAGAAGAACAAATCCGGGCGCTGCTTCAACGACGACGGTTCGGTGCGCGGCATCAGCTACCTGCTGAAGACCGAGAAGAGCGGCAACGTCACGCCGATCTTCCAGATCGGCATCGCCTCCGAGCTGGAGAAGAAGATCGTCTGCACCAGCTTCTCGCTGAATGCGCACGGCGGCGAGGAGGCGTGGCGCAAGGCGGTCGAGACCTACGCGCGCCACAAGCTGATCCGGCGCGGCACCAAGCTCTACAAACAGCTGCTGGCGGCGATTCCGCGCGAGGCGCGCAAGCGTTAGGCATAACCACTGCCGTCATCAAATGAAAAAGCCACCGTTGCGGTGGCTTTTTTGTGGCTGCCATCCCTGGGGCCGATCAGCCCTTGTAGGCGGCGACGGCCTTGTTGATCGTGGCGCGGGCGGCGTCGGAGCCTTCCCACTTGTCGACCTTGACCCACTTGCCGGCTTCGAGATCCTTGTAGTTCTCGAAGAAATGCTCGATCTGCTTGATCAGCAGCTCCGGCAGGTCCGACGGCTCCTTCACGTGCTTGTACAGCGCGCTCAGCTTGTCGTGCGGCACGGCCAGTACCTTGGCGTCGGAGCCGGCTTCGTCGGTCATGTTCAGCACGCCGACCGGGCGGGCGCGAATTACCGAGCCCGGCACCACCGGGTACGGGGTGACGACCAGCACGTCGAGCGGATCTCCGTCCTCGCCCAGCGTCTTCGGCATGTAGCCGTAGTTGGCCGGGTAGAACATCGGCGTCGCCATGAAGCGGTCGACGAACAGCGCGTCGGATTCCTTCTCGACTTCGTATTTGATCGGGGTGCTGTTGGCGGGAATCTCGATGATGACGTAGATGTCATCCGGGGTGGCCTTGCCGGCCGGCACTTTGTCGAAGCTCATGGGAACAGTCCGTCGTGGTTGGGAAGGAAATGGAGGCGGCGAAGTATACCGGCCAGCCGTGGTGCTGCCCACCACGGGCGCCGCGGGCGGGGCCGGGAGGCGTGTGCTAGGCTCACTGGGCCGCCATGGCGCGACCGGTTGTAACTGCCGAAGGATGCAGCACTTTTTCCTGCGGGCAGCGGTGGCTTCGGGAGGCTTCGGGCCCGTGCTTCCAGATCCGTGTGTGCTGGATGGGGGCGGGCAGGAGAGGGCTTAAGGACAGGGATTCAGGATTGACGCGTGGAACCTGAAAAAGACGGACTCAATGAACGCCGCTTCGTGCGCACCCGGCTGCGCGCGGTGGTCAAGCTGAGCCACCCCGAACTCGGCGATGTTGAGGCGCATACGCGCGACATCTCTGATGGTGGCGCCTTCGTGCTGGCCGAGGGGCAACTGCTGCCGGCGCTCGGCGAGATCGTCGAGGTGCAGGTGCAGGGGCTGCCCGGCGGTGACGCGCCGGTGGTGCGGATGCGCGTCGTGCGCATCGACAAGGAAGGGATCGGGCTGCAGTTCGTCGACGCTTCCGAGGAGTGATCCCGCCGGCGGCCGCCGAATGGCCGCGTGCTACCATTCGCCGCGGTTCATCCGCCCTCGTTCGTTCGCCATCGTCGTCTTTCCCGCACTGAGCGCTTTCCGCATGCACGTCCATATCCTCGGCATCTGCGGCACTTTCATGGGCAGCCTGGCGATTCTCGCGCGCGCCCTCGGCCACACCGTCACCGGCTCCGACACCGGCGTCTACCCGCCGATGAGCACGCAGCTCGAAGCGCAGGGCATCCGGCTGCAGGAGGGCTACGACCCTTCGCATCTCGATCCGGCGCCCGACCTCGTCGTCATCGGCAACGCACTGTCGCGCGGCAACCCGGCGGTCGAATATGTGCTCGATCGCGGTATCCCCTACACCTCCGGGCCGCAGTGGCTCTCCGACCATCTGCTGCCGGGGCGCTGGACACTGGCCTGCGCCGGCACCCACGGCAAGACCACCAGCAGCAGCCTGCTGGCCTGGCTGCTTGAGGCCAATGGCTATGAGCCCAGTTTCCTGATCGGTGGCGTGCCGGAGAATTTCGACATCTCGGCGCGACTGACCGACAGCAACTTCTTCGTCATCGAGGCCGACGAATACGACAGCGCCTTCTTCGACAAGCGCTCCAAGTTCGTCCACTACCGGCCGCGCACCGCGCTGCTGAACAACCTCGAATTCGACCACGCCGACATCTTTCCCGACCTCGCCGCGATCCAGCGCCAGTTCCACCATCTGGTGCGCACCATTCCGAAGAGTGGCCGCATCATCGTGCCGGCCGCCGAGCCGGCGCTGGATGAGGTGCTGGCGATGGGCTGCTGGTCCGAGTGCGAGCGCGTTGCCATTGGTGGCGATGCTGCTGGTTCAGAAACAGCGTGGCGAGCGGAGCTGATCAGCGCCGACGGCAGCGAGTTCGATGTGTTTCACTGCGGCGCCAGTGTCGGCCGCGTGCGCTGGAGTCACACCGGTCGCCACAACGTTGCGAACGCACTTGGCGCCATTGCTTCTGCGCATCATGTCGGCGTGCGCGCCGCCGATGCGGTGGCCGCCTGCGCCGACTTCGCCGGCGTTAAACGCCGCATGCAGTTGATTGGTGAAGTGCACGGCATTCGCCTCTACGACGATTTCGCCCACCACCCGACTGCCATCGAGACGACGCTGCAGGGGTTGCGCGCTCGTGTCGGCCAGCAGCCGATCGTCGCCGTCATCGAGCCGCGCTCGAACACGATGCGCATGGGTGTGCACCGACAGAAATTGGCGCCGTCGACGACGCATGCCGATCGCGTCTTCTGGTACCAGCCGCCAAACCTCGACTGGTCGCTCGACGATGTCGTCGCCGATGCCCCGGTGCCGGCTGTGCTCAGTCGCGACCTAGACGCGCTGGTCGCCGACCTGACGGCACAGCTCAGTGGCGGCGAACACGTCGTCATCATGAGCAATGGCGGTTTCGGCGGCATTCACCAGAAGCTGCTGAAGAGCCTGCAGCAGCGCTGGTCATGAACGCTTGTTCTCGTCATTCTGCGCGTAGTCGCAGAATCCATCTGGCTGAGTGCAGGATCCATGGATTCTGCGACTACGCGTTGCTTCGCGCAGAATGACAAAGAGTGTTCTCGGATGAATTCCAGCAAGCGCATCACTCTCGCCCTGACCGGCGCCTCCGGCGCGCAGTACGGTCTGCGTCTTTTGCAATTGCTGCTCGCGGCCGGCTGCGAAGTGCACTTCCTCGTCTCCGACGCCGCGCGCAAAGTCATCGAAGTCGAGACCGACGAGCAGTTTCCCTCTGCCGTTGATGATTTGCATACCTACCTTTGCCAGCGTTTTGGCGCCCAGCCTGCGCAGCTGAAGGTGTTTGGTCGCGACGACTGGATGTCGCCACCGGCCTCCGGCTCCAGCGCGCCGGCGTCGATGGTGATCTGTCCTTGCAGTGGCGGCACGCTCGCCGCGATTGCGCACGGTCTGTCGAACAACCTGATCGAGCGCGCCGCCGATGTCGCGCTGAAGGAGCGGCGCCAGCTGATCATCGTCCCGCGTGAGATGCCCTATTCGGCGGTGCATCTGGAGAACATGCTGACGCTGACCCGCATGGGCGCCGTCGTCATGCCGGCCAGCCCCGGTTTCTACCACCGCCCGCAATCGGTCGACGACATGATCGACTTCGTCGTCGCGCGTATCCTCGACCACCTCGGTGTCGACCAGGCGCTGATGGCCCGCTGGGGCGAGTAGAAAAACAACGACTGACCTTTTCGCCGCAATCTCTGACTTTCGGGCCACCATGAATCACCAGACACTCTCCTCGTTCATCTGGTCGGTTGCCGACCTTCTGCGCGGCGACTACAAGCAGAGCGAATACGGCCGCGTGATCCTGCCGTTCACGGTGCTGCGCCGCCTCGATTGCGTGCTCGAAGCGACCAAGCCCGCCGTGCTGAAGGAGCTGGAAGCCAAGACGAAGGCGGGATTGAATCCCGACCCGTTCCTGCGTCGCGCGGCCGGCAACCTGAGCTTCTACAACACCTCGCCGCTCGATCTGGTGAAGCTGCTCGGCGATCAGGACCATATCCGCCAGAACCTTTACGCCTACGTGCAGGCCTTCTCGCCAGAGGCGCGCGACATCTTCGAACGCTTCGACTTCCACACCCAGGTCGAACGGCTCGCCAAGGCCAACCTGCTCTATCTGGTCACCGAGAAGTTCGCCAACATCGACCTGCACCCCGAGGTGGTCGACAACGCCAGCATGGGCCTCGTGTTCGAGGAGCTGATCCGCAAGTTCGCCGAGATCTCCAACGAAACGGCCGGGGAGCACTTCACCCCGCGCGAAGTGATCCGGCTGATGGTCAACCTGCTGTTCATCGAGGATGACGACGTGCTCTCGCCCGGCAACGCCGTCGTGCGCACCATCTACGACCCGACCGCCGGCACCGGCGGCATGTTGTCGATCGCCGGCGAATACCTGCTGGAGCACAACCCGCAGGCGCGGCTGACGATGTTCGGGCAGGAGCTGAACGACGAGTCCTACGCCATCTGCAAGGCTGACATGCTGATCAAGGGGCAGCCGGTGGAGAACATCGTCGCCGGCAACACGCTCAGCGACGACGGCCACGCCGGCCGCCGGTTCGACTACATGCTCTCCAACCCGCCGTTCGGCGTGGAGTGGAAGAAGGTCGAGAAGGTGGTGCGGCAGGAGCATGAACAGAAGGGTTTCGACGGCCGCTTCGGCCCCGGCCTGCCGCGCGTCTCCGACGGCTCGATGCTGTTCCTGATGCACCTGCTGTCGAAGATGCGCCCGGCGGCCGAGGGCGGCAGCCGCTTCGGCATCGTCCTCAACGGCTCGCCGCTGTTCACCGGCGGCGCCGGCAGCGGCGAGAGCGAAATCCGCCGCTACGTGCTGGAGAACGATCTGGTTGAAGCCATCGTCGGCCTGCCCACCGACATGTTCTACAACACCGGCATCGCCACCTATGTCTGGATTCTCTCCAACAAGAAGCCGGCCGCGCGCAGGGGCAAGGTGCAGCTGATCGACGCCAGCAGCTTCTGGCAGAAGATGCGCAAGAGCCTCGGCTCCAAGCGCAAGGAGATGAGCGAGGCCCACATCGCCACCGTCACCCGCCTGTTCGGCGGCTTCGTCGAGGCCGAGCTGGTCAGCGTGTTGGACGCCAGCGGCCAGCCGCTCGGCGAGCCGCAGCTGGTCACCAGCGCCGACAAGCTGCCGGTCGCACCTGAAGGCGGCCGGCTGAAGCGGGTGCCGATCTCGCGCATCTTCAACAATGAAGCGTTTGGCTATACGACGATCACTGTCGAGCGGCCGCAGCGCGATGAGGCCGGCAACATCGTGCTCGGCCAGAAGGGCAAGCAGAAAGGCAAGCCGCAGCCCGACAGCGCCCTGCGCGACACCGAGAACGTACCGCTCAGTGACGACATCGCCGCCTACTTCCAGCGCGAGGTGCTGCCGCATGCCCCCGACGCCTGGATCGACGCCGACAAGAGCAAGGTCGGCTACGAGATTCCGTTCAACCGCCACTTCTACGTGTTCGAACCGCCGCGCAGCCTGCACGCCATCGACGAGGAGCTGAAGGCGGTGTCGGCCAACATCATGAAGATGCTGGAGGAGCTGGCGGAGTGAGGGTGAGCACGGAGTCAGGCTGTTCGACAGCTGTTTCCAAAATGGAAGCAGTTCTTGTCATTCTGCGCGGAGCGAAGCGAAGTCGCAGAATCCATCTGGCTCAGCGCGTTAACCATGGATTCTGCGACTGCGCGCAGAATGACGCTGAGTTTGTAACGCACCATCACCCCCAAACCGCAACGACTGCGGTTTCGTTTTTTCAACCAAGGAGTGGTTCTCGCATGGATAAGCGCCCTGTACCCCAACCCGATTTTTCCGATGTCATCCAGCTCATCGCCGGCGCCCGCCAGCGAGCCGTGCAGGCGGTCAACACGACGTTGATCGAACTGTACTGGCAGGTGGGCGAGGTCATCAGTCGCAAGATTGCCGCCGCCGAGTGGGGGGAGGGCGTGGTCGCGCAGCTGGCGGCGCACATTGCTCAGACGCACCCCGGCTTGCGTGGTTTCACCCGTCCGAATCTGTTTCGGATGAGGCAGTTTTATGAGACTTATCAAGGCGATGAAATTGTCTCGGCACTGCTGAGACAATTGCCGTGGACTCACAACCTGCTGATTCTCACCCAGAGCAAGCGGCCCGAAGAGCGTGAGTTCTACCTGCGGCAGGCTATTCGTGAGCGCTGGAGCAGCCGCGAGCTGGAGCGGCAACTCAAGAGCGCGTTATTCGAACGCACGGTGTTGGCGCCGGCAAAAGTCTCACCACTGGTGAGACAAACTCATGCCGAGGCGATCAACATCTTCCGCGACAGCTATCTGCTCGATTTCCTTGAACTGCCTGCGCACCACAGCGAAATGGACCTGCACCGCGGCCTGCTGCAGCGGCTGCGCGATTTCCTGATCGAGCTGGGGCGCGACTTCTGCTTCGTCGGCTCCGAATATCCGCTGCAGGTGGGCGGGCGCGACTTCGCGATCGACCTGCTGTTCTTCCATCGCGGCCTTAACTGTCTTGTCGCGGTCGAGCTGAAGGTGGGCCGTTTCGAGCCGGAGTACCTCGGCAAGCTCGACTTCTATCTGGAAGCGCTGGACCGCGATGTGCGCAAGCCGCACGAGAACCCGGCGCTCGGCGTGCTGCTGTGCGCCAGCCGCGATGACGAGGTAGTCGAGTACGCGCTGAGCCGCAGCCTGTCGCCGGCGCTGATCGCCGAATACCAGACGCAACTGCCGGACAAGGCGCTGCTGCAGGCCAAGCTGCACGAGTTCTACCTGCTCGATACCGCCGCGCGGGGAGGTGAGGTGTGAGTCTGCCGAGGTATCCGGAGTACAGGGAGAGCGGGGTGGAGTGGCTTGGGAATATTCCGAAGCACTGGAGTGTGCTCAAGTTTCGACATGCATTTACTGAAAGCTCCGAGAAGATTGATATCGAAGTGATCGGTGTGATGCTTTCGGTTTCTGGTTATCGCGGCATAGAGATAAAGGAATACGACGACGAGAATCGTCGCCGCTTGGATGAGGAGTTGGTGGGTTATCGAATTGTCCGCCCCGGTCAGCTTGTCGTGAACACGATGTGGCTGAATTACGCGGGTCTCGGTGTTTCCGAACATGAGGGGCATGTCAGCCCTGCTTATCGGAGCTATTGGATTGCGCCAGAGTTCAACAAACGTTATGTGCACCACATGATGCGGTGCGACAGTTTTGTTCGTGGTTACACCAAGTTCCTTACTGGCATTCGTCCGAACTCTTTGCAAATGAGCAGAGAGGACTTAATGGCGTTTCAACTGTTAAGTCCCCCGGTAGAAGAACAAACCACCATTGCCACCTTCCTCGACCGCGAAACCGCCAGGATCGACGCGCTGATTGCCGAGCAGGAGAAGCTGATCGCGCTGCTGGCCGAAAAACGTCAGGCCACCATTTCGCACGCTGTCACGCGCGGCCTCGACCCCGACGTGCCGATGAAAAATTCCGGCGTGGCGTGGCTGGGGGAGGTGCCGGGGCATTGGCGCACAGGCAAGATTCAAGCATTCGCACGCCGAGAGTCTGGGCACACGCCTAGTAGGCAACATCCAGAGTATTGGGAAAACTGCTCCATTCCGTGGTTTTCTCTGGCTGACGTCTGGCAGATTCGAGATGGCAACGTCAAATATGTGCATGAGACTAGGGAGCTTATAAGCGAGCTCGGGCTGGCGAAGTCTTCGGCTCGGTTACTTCCTGCCGGGACAGTAATTCTTTCGAGGACAGCCTCCGTTGGCTATTCGGCCATCATGGGGCGCGATATGGCGACGACTCAGGATTTTGTCAATTGGGTGTGCGGCCCTGATCTGCAACCTGAATTCCTGCTCTATGTGCTGCGTGGCATGAAGACGGAATTCGATCGTCTGATGATGGGCTCTACGCATCAAACGATATATATGCCGGATATTGCAAAGCTTGCCATGGCATTACCACCGTCTGGTGAGCAGGCAGAGATCATTCAATTTCTCGATGTGGAGATAGCCAAGCTCGACACCCTCAAATCCGAAGCCAACCGCGCCATCACTCTGCTCAAAGAACGCCGCAGCGCGCTGATCGCCGCCGCTGTCACCGGTCAGATTGATGTGCGTGGTGTGGTGTCGCAGGAGGTGGCTGCGTGAGGATTTGGACCTACGCTCCGTCATTCTGCGCGGAGCGAAGCGGAGTCGCAGAATCCAGCCGGTTCTCGCAATGACCATGGATTACTCGCATCTACGATGCTCGCCCTTCGGGTCAGCCTACGGCTGCTCTGCGCTTCGCTTGTCTGCGACTGCGCGCAGAATGACGAGGCGGGCTGGTTGGGAGGCTCCCCGAGGATGGAGCCGCGCTTGCCAGTCGGACCATCTGTAGCTATAAAGGCTCCGTTCGTAGCCAAAATGGCTTCATTATGAATCTGCTCGACTCTCTTTTCGGTGTGCAGCGCCAGCGTGCGCTGAGCTGGCTGCTGCTGCACCCGGACAGCGCCGTGCATGTGCGCGAGCTGGCGCGGCTGACTGGCACCAGCGCCGGTTCGCTGCATCGCGAGTTGGCGCGGCTGGCCGAGGTCGGCCTGCTGGAGCGCAGCCAGCGCGGCAACCAGGTGCTTTATCAGGCCAATCGCGCCTGCCCGGTATTCGCCGAGCTGGCCGGCCTGTTCCGCAAGACCGGCGGGCTGGCCGATGTGTTGCGCGAGGCGCTGCTGCCGCTGGCACCGCGTATCGACTCGGCGTGGGTGTTCGGTTCGGTGGCGCGCGGTGAGGAGACGGCGCAGTCGGATGTGGATGTGCTGGTGATCGGCGCGGTCGGATTTGCCGAGGTGGCGACGGCGTTGCACCCCTGTCAGGAGGTGCTGGGGCGCGAGGTCAACCCGGTGGTCTATTCGCGGCAGGAGTGGCAGGCGCGACTGGCGCGCAAGGATGCCTTTGCCATCGAAATCGTTGCTCGGCCCGTCATTGAGTTGATGGGTGAGCCGCCACAAGGAGAGTTGCATGACGCTGGATAACCTGGTCGCCATCCACAAACTGACACGTCATACACCTGACAAGGCAGCCATTGCGCGCCTGCTGCAGGCGGCGCTGCGCAACCTGAATGACGCGCAGATCGTTGCGCTGAGCGCCGACAACCGTTTCGACGCCGCCTACAAGACGATCATGCAGTGCGCGATAGTCGGCCTGTGGGCCGAGGGTTATCGCACCTCGACCAGTCAGCCCGGCCATCACCAGACCGCCATTCAGTCCCTGCCGAAAACCATCGGCCTGCCCGCCGCCACCGTGGTGGTGCTCGATGCCCTGCGCAAACAGCGCAACCTCGGCGACTATGCCGGCGACCCGGTTTCCGAGGCGGCGCTGCAATCCTGCCTCGATGAGGCCAGTCGACTGCTGGCGATGACGCGGCAGTGGCTGGCGAACAACCATCCCGACCTGTGCGATTGATGAACTCCCCGAAGGAACGCGCGTGAGCAACCTGCATCAGGAACACCACTTCGAAACCGAAATCTGCGCCCACCTCGCCGCCAATGGCTGGCTTTATGGCGACGGTGATGCCGCGCTGTTCGATCGCACTCACGGCCTGTTCCTGCCCGACCTGCTGGCGTGGATTGAAGCGACGCAGCCCGACAGTTTCCAGCGCCTGACCAAGACCCACGGCGCGGCGCTGCCCACGTTGTTGGCGGAGCGGGTGCGCAAGAGCCTGAATGAGCGCGGCACGCTGGAGGTGCTGCGGCGCGGCGTCGAGATGCTCGGGTTGAAAGAGCCGCTGCTGCTGGCGCAGTTCAAGCCGGCGC
This sequence comes from uncultured Verrucomicrobiaceae bacterium, assembly GCA_964515735.1. Taxonomy (GTDB): domain Bacteria; phylum Pseudomonadota; class Gammaproteobacteria; order Pseudomonadales; family CAMLJR01; genus CAMLJR01. Next base: position 26,491 of record CAZEVP010000016.1, read on the forward strand.
TGGCGATCAACCCGGTGATCCAGGCGCACTACGCCGCCAACCGGCTGCGGGTGGTGCGGCAGGTGTGCCATTCGCCGAACAATCCGAAGGAGGCGCTCGATCTGGTGCTGTTCCTCAACGGCATTGCGGTGGCGACGGCGGAGCTGAAATCGAACTTCACGCAGGGGGTGGGCGATGCGGTCGATCAGTACCGCTTCGATCGTCACCCGCAGCCGAAGGGTGGCGTCGCCGAGCCGCTGCTGGCGTTTCCCGGCGGCGCGCTGGTGCACTTCGCGGTCAGTCAGAGCGAGGTGATGATGGCAACGAAGCTGGCTGGGCCGGCGACGCGGTTCCTGCCGTTCAATCGCGGCAATAACGGCGGCGCCGGCAATGCGCCGAACCCGGCAGGTTTCGCCACCAGTTATTTGTGGGAGGCCGTGTGGGCGCGCGACAGCTGGCTCGACATCCTGCACCGCTACCTGATCGGCAAACGCGACGATAAAAAGCAGCTGCAGAGCGTCATCTTTCCGCGCTACCACCAACTCGACGCGACGCGGAAGCTGGTCGCCGATGTGCTGGAGAAGGGGGCTGGCGAGCGCTACCTGATCCAGCACTCGGCCGGCTCCGGCAAGACCAATTCGATCGCGTGGACCGCGCACTTCCTCGCCGACCTGCACGATGCAAATCATCAGAAGCTGTTCGACAGCGTGCTGGTGGTCAGCGACCGCAACGTGCTCGACGCGCAGCTGCAGGAGGCGATCTTCGATTTCGAGCGCACCACCGGCGTGGTGGCGACCATCACCGGTGAGGCCGGCAGCAAGAGCGCGCAGCTGTCGCAGGCGCTGAAGGATGGCAAGAAGATCATCGTCTGCACCATTCAGACTTTTCCGTTCGCTCTGCAGGCGGTGCAGGAGCTGGCGGCGACCGAGGGCAAACGCTTCGCGGTGATCGCCGACGAGGCGCACAGCTCGCAGACCGGCGAGGCGGCGGCCAAGTTGAAACAGCTGCTGTCGGCGCAGGAGTGGGCCGAGCTGCAGGATGGCGGCGAGGTCGATACCGAAGCGCTGCTGGCGGCGCAGATGGAGGCGAAGGCGAGTGTGAAAGGGCTGACCTACATCGCCTTCACTGCCACGCCGAAGGGCAAGACGCTGGAGCTGTTCGGCCGCAAGGGCGACGACGGCGTGCCGCGGCCGTTCCATGTCTATTCGATGCGGCAGGCGATCGAGGAGGGGTTCATCCTCGACGTGCTGAAGAACTACACCAGCTACAAACTCGCTTTCAAGCTGGCGCACGACGGCGCGGAGTACGACCAGACATCGGTCGAACGCAGCGCGGCGATGAAGGGGATCATGCAGTGGGTGCGGCTGCACCCCTACAACATCGCCAGCAAGGTGCAGATCGTCGTCGAACACTACCGCGAGAATGTGCAGCCGCTGCTCAACGGTCGCGCCAAGGCGATGGTGGTGGTCGGCAGTCGCAAGGAGGCGGTGCGCTGGCAGAAGGCGATTCGCGGCTACATCGAGCGGCAGAACTATCCGCTCGGGGTGCTGGTGGCCTTCTCCGGCGAAGTGAGCGACACCGACAGCTTCCCCGATTCCGTCACCGAACAGAGTGCGCTGCTGAACCCGGGCCTGAAGGGGCGCGATATTCGCGACGCCTTCGCCGAGCCCGGTTATCACCTGCTGCTGGTGGCGAACAAATTCCAGACCGGTTTCGACCAGCCGCTGTTGTGCGGCATGTATGTCGACAAGCGGCTCGGCGGCATTCAGGCGGTGCAGACGCTGTCGCGCCTGAATCGCGCCCATCCGGGCAAGGAGACCACCTACATCCTCGACTTCGTCAACGAGCCGGCGGAGATTCTCGAAGCGTTCAAGACCTACTACGAGACCGCCGAGCTGGAGGCGACCACCGATCCGCATGTGGTCTACGACCTGCGCGCCAAGCTCGATGCCAGCGGCCATTACGACGACTTCGAGGTGGAGCGGGTGGCGAAGGTCGATCTCGACCCGAGCGGCACGCAGAAGCAGCTCGACGCGGCGATTGCACCGGTGGCCGACCGCCTGTTGAAACGCTACCGGGCGGCGCAGCTGGCGAAGGTGGCTGCCGATGACGCGGGCAATGAAGCGGCAGCGAAAGCGGCGAAGGAGACGCTCGATGCACTGCTGCTGTTCAGGAGTGACATGGGCGCTTACGTGCGCCTGTACGCCTTCCTGAGCCAGATCTTCGATTACGGCAACACCGACATCGAGAAACGTTTTCTGTTCTACAAGCGGCTGATGCCGCTGCTGGAGTTCGGCCGCGAGCGCGACGAGGTCGATCTCAGCAAGGTGGTGCTGACCCACCACACGCTGAAATCGCGCGGCAAACAGGCGCTGAACCTGAATCAGGATGGCAGCTACAAGCTGGCGCCGATGGACGACATGGGCAGCGGCTCGGTGCAGGAGAAGGAGCGCGCCTATCTCGCCGAGATCATCGAGAAGGTCAATGGCCTGTTCGAGGGGGAGCTGAGCGACGGCGATCAGCTGGTCTACGTCAACGGTGTGTTGAAAGGCAAACTGCTGGAGAACGCGACACTGGTGCAGCAGGCGGCGAGCAACAGCAAGGAGCAGTTCGCTAACTCGCCGGACCTGAAGGATGCGCTGTTGCACGCCATCATGGATGCGCTGGAGGCGCACTCGGCGATGAGCAGCCAGGCACTCGGTTCGGAGCGGGTGCGGGATGGGCTGAAGGACATTTTGCTGGGGCCGGCACAGCTGTATGAGTCGCTGCGTGCCCGCTCCGGCGCGGCGCCCGGTAATCCCGCATAGCGCTGCCGCCACCGCCGTTGTTACCCTTGCCGCTGTCTACCCCATCCCAGAATCGATCCCGCATGGAATGTCGTGCCGGCTGTGGCGCCTGTTGTATCGCCATCAGCATCAGCTCGCCGATCCCCGGCCTGCCCGATGGCAAGCCGGCCGGCGTGCGCTGCCCGCAGCTTTCCGACGACAACCTGTGTCTGATCTTCGGTCGCCCCGAGCGGCCGGCGGTCTGTTCGGCGTTCGAGGCCGAGCCGCTGTTTTGTGGCAGTAATCGCGACGAGGCGCTGCGTCTGATAACGGAGTTGGAGGAGCTGACCCGGTGATGGAGCTGCCGCTGTTTCCACTCGGCGCCGTGCTGCTGCCGCACGGCCGCATGGCGCTGCGCATCTTCGAGCCGCGTTACGTCTCGCTGGTCAGCGACAGCCTGAAACTGCAGCAGCCGTTCGGCGTGATCTGGATTCGCGAGGGGCGCGACATCGTCGTGCCCGGCGGCGAGACGATGCCGAAGCTGGCGCCGATCGGTACGCAGGCGACCATCGTCGACTGGAACGAACTGCCCGGCGGCCGGCTCGGCATCACCATCGAGGGCGGTCGCCGTTTCCGCCTGCTCGGCAGCCACCAGCGCGCCGACTATCTGGTGCTCGGCGACGTCGAGCTGCTGGAAGAGGATGAGCCACAGCCGCTGCCGGCCGGTGTCGACGATCTGGTCGAGCTGCAGCGCCAGCTGCTGGCGCACCCGGTCATCGCCCGTCTCGGCATCGAGCCGGAGAGCGACGACGGCGGCCGTCTGATCAACCTGCTGTGCCAGTTCCTGCCGGTGCCGGAGCCGGTGCGCTTCGAGCTGCTGGCGCAGCCGGATCTGGAGGCGCGCACGCAGAAGCTGCTGGCGCTGCTGGAGCAGCTCGGCTGAGGCCGGGCGGATGCCGACGAATCACTGACTGGAAACGAGTTTTCGATGAACGAGAGTCTGCAACTGCTGATCGAGCAGATCCGGCTGGAGAGGCTGGACGACAACCTGTTCCGGGGCAACGGCACCTGGGGGCCGAGTTTCCGGCTGTATGGCGGCGAGGTGATGGCGCAGTCGCTGTCGGCGGCGCAGCAGACGGTCGAGCCGCCGCTGGTGCTGCACTCGATGCACGCCTACTTCATGCGTCCGGGCGATCCGGCGCGGCCGGTGATCTACGACGTCGAGAGCCTGCGCGACGGCAAGAGCTTCGCGTCGCGCCGCGTCACCGCGCGCCAGCACGGCCATGCCATCTACAGCTGTCAGGTGTCGTTCCAGCGGCCGGAGGAGGGTTTCGAGCACAGCCGGCAGATGCCGCAGGTGCCCGGCCCGGAAGGGCTGGTCAGCGATTTCGAGCGCTTCGACAAGCTGCTGCCGGCCGATTTCCGCCGCGCCGAGAAGTCGCCGCTCGAAAGCCGGCAGGTGCTGCCGCAGGCGCTGACCGCGAACCCGCCGCCGCTGGAACCGCGCAACTACGTCTGGATGCGTGCCACCGACCCGCTGCCGGACGATCTGGCGCTGCATCAGCAGCTGCTGGCCTTCATCTCCGATACCCACCTGCTGGCCACCGCGATCCGGCCGCATGGCGTGCACCCGATGCCGCCGAAGATGCTGATGACCTCGCTCGACCACACGATGTGGTACCACCAGCCGTTCCGTATCGACGAGTGGCTGCTGTTCGAGCTCTACAGCCCGACGGCCGCCAATGGTCGCGGTCTGGCGCTCGGCTACATCTACACCGCCGACGGCAAGCTGGTGGCGACGGCGGCGCAGGAGGGGCTGATCCGCATCTCGCGGGAGTAACCCGGGGTATAATCGCAGCCCTGTTTTTCCCGTCACGAGCACCCGCATGGACATCAAGGCCTACATGCAGCGCGTCGGCGCCGCCGCCCGCGCCGCCTCGCGTCTTCTCGCCGCCGCCGACACCGCGACCCGAAACCGCGCGCTGCTGGCCACCGCCGATGCCATCGCGCGCAACCGCGACGCCATCCTCGCCGCCAACCGCGAAGACATGGCCGCCGCCCGTGCCAATGGTCTCGACCCGGCACTGCTCGACCGCCTCGAACTGAAGCCGGCGTCGATCGAATCGATGATCGAGGGGGTGCGGCAGGTCGCCGCGCTGGCCGATCCGATCGGCGCCATCACCGATCTGGTCTACCGCCCGAGCGGCATTCAGGTCGGCCGTATGCGGGTGCCGCTCGGCGTCATCGGCATCATTTATGAAGCGCGCCCGAACGTGACTGTCGACGCCGCCAGCCTGTGCCTGAAATCGGGCAACGCGACGATCCTGCGCGGCGGCTCCGAGGCGATCCGCGCCAATCAGGCGATCGCCGCCTGCCTGCGTGAAGGCCTCGCTGATGCCGGCCTGCCGGAGACGGCGGTGCAGGTGATCGAGACCACCGATCGTGCCGCCGTCGGCGAGCTGATCACGATGCCCGAGTACGTCGACGTCATCGTGCCGCGCGGCGGCAAGGGGCTGATCGAGCGCATTTCGAACGAGGCGCGGGTGCCGGTCATCAAGCATCTCGACGGCATCTGCCACGTCTACATCGACGAGCGCGCCGATCTCGACAAGGCGCTGCGCATCGCCGTCAACGCCAAGACCCAGCGCTACGGCACCTGCAACACGATGGAGACGCTGCTGGTGCACGGCGCCGTCGCCGGCGCGATCCTGCCGGCGCTGGCCGCCGCCTATGGCGACAAGGGCGTCGAGCTGCGTGGCTGCGAGCGCACGCGGGCGCTCGTCGCCGCAGCGAAGCCGGCGACCGAGGAGGACTGGCGCACCGAGTATCTGGCGCCGATCCTCGCCATCCGCATCGTCGACGATCTCGACGAGGCGATCGCCCACATCAACACCTACGGCTCGCAGCACACCGACAGCATCGTCACCGAGGATTACACGCGCGGCCGTCGCTTCCTGCGCGAGGTTGACTCCAGCTCGGTGATGATCAACGCCTCCACCCGTTTCGCCGATGGTTTCGAATACGGCCTCGGCGCCGAGATCGGCATCTCCACCGACAAGATCCACGCCCGCGGCCCGGTCGGGCTGGAGGGGCTGACGTCGCAGAAATTCGTCGTGCTCGGCAACGGCGAAATCCGCCAGTAGGCCGCAGTGAAGAAAATCGCGGTTTTCGGCGGCACCTTCGATCCCGTCCACATCGGTCACCTGCGTTCGGCGGTCGAGCTGCGCGAGCAGCTCGGCTGCGACCAGCTGCGGCTGATTCCGGCGCGCGTGCCACCGCACCGGCCGCAGCCGGCCGCCTCGGCCGAACAGCGGCTGCGGATGCTGCGGCTGGCGGTGGCCGACGAACCGGGGCTGGTGGTCGACGACCGCGAGCTGCGGCGCGACGGTCCGTCCTACACCTACGACACGCTGCGCGAGCTGCGCGCCGAGCTCGGCGCCGACTGTTCGCTGGCACTGGTGATGGGCGCCGACGCCTGCGCCGCGCTCGATGGCTGGCACCGCTGGCGCGAGCTGTTCGAGCTGGCGCATCTGGTGGTGATGGCGCGTCCCGACGCGCAGCTGCCGGCCACCGGCATCGTCGCCGACGAGCTGCGACCGCGGCTGCGCACAGCGACTGCGCTCGATACCGACACTGCCGGCGCCGTCGTCTGCATGACGCTGACGCCGCTGCCGATCTCGGCGACGGCGATCCGCACGCAGATCGCCGCCGGCCGTTCGCCGCGTTACCTGTTGCCCGACGACGTCTGGCGCTACATTCTCCAGCACCATCTCTACGCCGCCGTACCGGTGGCTCCACTATCTCTACGCCGCCAGCGGCGACTCACTCCCCGCGAGGAACGACTACCGCATGACCCCCGATGAACTGAAAGCGCTGGCCGTCGACGCCCTCGAGGAGCTGAAGGGACGCGACATCGTCACGCTCGACGTGCGTGCGCTGACCGGCGTCACCGATTACATGATCTTCTGCACCGGCACCTCCGGCCGCCACGTCAAGTCGCTGGCCGAGAACGTCGAGGAGAAGGCGCGCGAGGTCGGGCTGCGGCCGCTCGGCGTCGAGGGCCGGGACGGCGGCGAGTGGGTGCTGGCCGATTTCGGCGATGTCGTACTGCACGTGATGCAGGCCGAGACGCGCGCCTTCTACGACCTGGAGCGGCTGTGGCGCGCGCCGGCGCCGGCCGCTGGCAGCGACCAGCCGTGAACGACTCCCGCCGCTGACGACCGGTCGCGATCGTGCGTATCAACCTGATCGCCGTCGGCACGCGGATGCCGGGCTGGGTCGAGGCCGGCGTCGACGAGTACCGCAAGCGGCTGCCGCCGGAACTGGCGCTGAACATCCGCGAAATCCCGCTCGGCAAACGCGGCAAGAACGCCGACATCGCCCGCGCCATCGCGCAGGAGGGCGAGGCGATGCTGGCGGCGATCGGCGCTCGGGATCGAGTCGTCGCGCTGGAGGTCAAAGGCCGGGCGTGGAGCACCGAACAGCTGGCGCAGCAGCTGGCCGGCTGGCAGATGAGCGGCGACGACGTGGCGCTGCTGGTCGGCGGCCCGGACGGTCTGGCGCCGGCCTGCGTGGCGCGCGCGACCGAGCGCTGGTCGCTGTCGCCGCTGACGCTGCCGCACCCGCTGGTGCGCGTGCTGCTGGCTGAACAGCTCTACCGCGCCTGGACCATCAACCATAACCACCCTTATCACCGCTGAGCGCGGCGAGCCCGTACCGGAGTCATGGCCGAGCGACTGACCCTGAAAGACCCGCTGATCGAGCGGCGCACCTTCGCGCTGCGGATGGCGGTTGCCGGTCTGTTCGTGCTGGTGCTGTTCGGCGTGCTCGGCTGGCGCTACTTCGACCTGCAGATCAACCAGTACGAGAAATACAGCACGCAGTCCGATCGCAACCGCATCCAGCTGCTGCCGATCCCGCCACGGCGCGGGCTGATCTACGACCGCAACGGCGAGGTGCTGGCCGACAACCGCGCCAGCTTCAGCCTGACGCTGGTGGTCGAGCAGGTCGGAGACCTGGAGCAGATGCTGGCCGAGCTCGGCCGCCTGATCGCGATCGACGAGACCGATCTGAAACGCTTCCGCAAGCTGGCGCGCGAGCGCCGCCCGTACCAGCCGGTGCCGCTGCGCTTCCGGCTGACCGAGCAGGAGATCGCCACCATCGCGATCAACGGCCATCGGTTGCCCGGTGTCGACGTCGATGCCGAGCTGGTGCGCCACTACCCATACGGCGAGCTGTTCGCGCACGCGCTCGGCTATGTCGGCCGCATCAGCGAGGAGGATCTGAAACGGCTCGACCCGGTCGCCTACAGTGGCACCCACCACGTCGGCAAGATCGGCGTCGAGCGTTACTACGAGGACCGGCTGCACGGCGAGGTCGGCACGCAGCAGGTCGAGACCAATGCGCGCGGCCGCGTGCTGCGCGTGCTGGAGAAGACCGACCCGGTGCCGGGCGCCGATCTCGAGCTCTATCTCGATGCCAGGCTGCAGCGTGTTGCTCAGGAGGCGCTGGCCGGCTATCGCGGCAGCATCGTCGCCATCGATCCGAAGAGCGGCGGCGTGCTGGCGCTGGTGTCGACGCCGAGCTACGACCCGAACCTGTTCGTCAACGGCATCAGCAGCGCCGACTATCAGGCGCTGCGCGATTCGCCCGACATGCCGCTCTACAACCGTGCTCTGCAGGGGCAGTACCCGCCCGGTTCGACGATGAAGCCGTTCTTCGCGCTGGCCGGGCTGCACTACCGCATCGTCACGCCGAAGACGCGGATTCGCGACCCCGGCTTCTACCAGCTGCCCGGCGACTCGCGCCACTACCGCGACTGGAAGCGCGGCGGCCACGGCTCCGTCGACCTGAAGCAGTCGGTGGCCGAGAGCTGCGACATCTATTACTACGACCTCGCCCACAAGCTCGGCATCGACCGCCTGCACGACTTCGCCGTGCAGTTCGGCTTCGGCCAGCCGACCGGCATCGACAACACGCACGAGCGCGGCGGCATCATGCCGTCGCGGGCGTGGAAGCGCGCCAACCGCAATCAGGCCTGGTTCCCCGGCGAGACGCTCTCCGCCGGCATCGGCCAGGGCTACACGCTGGCGACGCCGCTGCAGCTCGCCGTCGCCACCGCCATCTTCGCCAACCGCGGCGTGCGCCACGCGCCGCGGCTGGTGCGCGCGATCGGCGGCGAACCGATCGACGTGCCGTTGCCGGCGCCGGTGAAGCTCTCCGACGAGATCGACTGGGACATCGTCGGCGATGCGATGCGCGAAGTGGTGCACGGCGCGCGCGGCACCGCCAAGGCGATCGCCCGGGATGCGCAGTACGAGATGGCCGGCAAGACCGGTACCGCGCAGGTGGTCGGCTACGCGCAGGGGATCAAGTACGACGCCTCGAAGGTGCACGAACGGCTGCGCGACCACGCGCTGTTCGTCGCCTTTGCACCGCTGCACGACCCGCAGATCGCGGTCGGCATCATCGTCGAGAACGGCGAGCACGGCAGTTCGGCGGCGGCGCCGATCGCGCGCAAGGTGTTCGATGCCTGGCTGCTCGACGACGAGGGTCGGCTGAAGCAGCCGCCGGATGCCGGCGTCGCACAGGCCGCCGGGGCAGCGACGCCGCGCGTCGCCCGCACGGTCGCGGAGGGCGGGCGATGAGATACGGCGATTTCGTGCGGCAGATGCCGGCCGGCACCGCCGAACTGCGCCAGCGCCACCCGCTGGCGCAGCGGCTGCACATCGACCTGCCGCTGCTGCTGATCCTGATGCTGCTGACCGCCATCGGTCTGGTGGTGCTCTACAGCGCCAGCGGCCAGCACATGCCGAGCGTGGTGCGGCAGGGGCGCTACTTCTTGCTCGCCTACGTCGTCATGTTCATCGTCGCCCAGTTCGACATGGAGCGGATCAAGCGGCTGGCGCCGTGGGGTTATGCCGGCGGCGTCGTGCTGCTGGTGCTGGTTGAACTGATCGGCGTCCACGCCAAGGGGGCGCAGCGCTGGCTCAACGTCGGCGGCTTCCAGTTCCAGCCGGCCGAGATCATGAAGATCGTGTTGCCGGCCACCGTCGCCTGGTACCTGTCGGCGCGCGTGCTGCCGCCGCGCTTCAAGCACGTGATGGGAGCGCTGGCGCTGATCGGCGTGCCGACGGGGCTGATCATGCACCAGCCCGATCTCGGCACCGCGATCCTGGTCGCCGGCTCCGGCGCCTTCGTGCTGTTCCTGTCGGGCCTGAGCTGGCGCTACATCTTCAGCGCCATCGCCGCGCTGCTGGCGGCGCTCTACCCGATGTGGCACTTCGTCATGCACGACTACCAGCGCCGCCGCGTGCTGACGCTGCTCGACCCGGAGCAGGACAAGCTCGGCGCCGGCTGGAACATCATCCAGTCGAAGACGGCGATCGGCTCCGGTGGTCTCGACGGCAAGGGCTGGTTGCACGGCACCCAGTCGCACCTCGATTTCCTGCCGGAAGGGCACACCGATTTCATCATCGCCGTGCTGGCCGAGGAGTGGGGACTGTTCGGCGTGCTGGCGCTGCTGGTGATTTACACGCTGCTGCTGGCGCGCGGCGCCTGGATCGCGATCAACGCGCGCCACTGCTTCGGCCGCCTGCTGGCCGGCGCCGTGGTGCTGACCTTCTTCGTCTACGTCTTCGTCAACATGGGCATGGTGTCCGGCCTGCTGCCGGTGGTGGGGATTCCGCTGCCGCTGATCAGCCAGGGCGGCACGGCGCTGGTGACGCTATTCATCGGCTTCGGTCTGCTGATGTCGATCGCGACTGAACGCCGCATTCTGTTGCAGTAACGTCTGGAGAGGGGTGAGCGGTGAGCGGAACGATCGAAAGGGGAGTGTGCCGCCTGTGCGCGGCGCTGCTGGCCGGCGGTATCGCGCTGTCGGCGCAGGCCGACTACACCGGGCACGCGCTGGCCGGGCCGTTCATCGACACGATGGTGCGCCAGCACGGCTTCGACCGCGCGCAGGTGACGCAATGGCTGCGCGATGCGCAGTACCAGCAGCCGATCATCGATGCCATCTCGCGGCCGGCCGAGAAGGCCAAGCCGTGGCGCGACTACCGCCGCATCTTCATCACGCCGGAGCGCATCGCTGGCGGCGCGCAGTTCTGGCGCGACAATCGCGCCGCGCTCGAACGCGCCGAGCGCGAGACCGGCGTGCCGGCAGCCGTGGTGGTCGCCATCATCGGCGTCGAGACCTACTACGGCCGCAACACCGGTAGCTACCGCGTGCTCGACGCGCTGGCGACGCTCGGCTTCGACTACCCGCCGCGCGCCGATTTCTTCCGCAAACAGCTGGAGGAGTATCTGCTGCTGGTGCGCGAGACCGGGCTGCCGCTCGATCAGGTCAAGGGCTCCTACGCCGGCGCGATGGGGTTCGGTCAGTTCATCCCGAGCAGTTATCGCAACTTCGCCATCGACTTCGATGGCGACGGCCGCGTCGACCTGCTCGGCAGCCGCGCCGACGCCATCGGCAGCGTCGCCAACTACCTGAAGGTGCATGGCTGGAAAAATGGCGCGCCGACCGCGATTGCGGCCAGCGTGTCGCAGCCGCAGGCGGTGGTGCCGACCACCGGTCTGAAGTCGGACCAGACGCTGTCGGCGCTGGTGCGCAAAGGCGTGAAGCCGCACGGCGACTGGTCGGGCGATGCGCGCGTCGGCCTGCTGAAACTGGACGGCGATGCCGGCGACGAGTACTGGCTCGGCGGCGACAACTTCTACGTCGTCACCACCTACAACCGCAGCCCGATGTACGCGCTGGCCGTGCTGCAGCTCAGCGAGGCGGTGGCGGCGGCGTACAAGTGATGGGATTGCGCTGGCGTTTCCCTCTCCCCCGGCCCCTCTCCCTGAAGGGAGAGGGGAGTATCGCCGCCATCGATCGGGGCATTGCTTCCCCTCTCCCTTCAGGGAGAGGGGCGGGAGAGAGGGCGGCTGTCTGTGGTGGCGTGATCCGCGTGTTGATGTCTGTCGCGCTGGCGCTGCTGCTGGCCGGCTGCGGCGCGATCGAGCAGAAGGACGGCACGCCGTCGCGCCGGCTCGACCCCGACCGCATCGGTGACGCCGTGCCGAAGCGCGAGCCGATCACCCGCGCCGGCAACAAGAGCCCGTACACCGTGCTCGGCAAGACTTACCACCTGCTGCCGACGGCGAAGGGCTACCGCCAGCGCGGCACCGCCTCGTGGTACGGCACCAAGTTCCACGGCCGCACCACCGCCAACGGCGAACCGTACGACGTCTACGGGATGACGGCAGCGCACACGACGTTGCCGATCCCGACCTACGTGCGCGTCACCAACCTCGAAAACGGCCGTCAGGCGATCGTCCGCGTCAACGACCGCGGCCCGTTCGCGCACGGCCGCATCATCGATCTCTCCTATGCCGCCGCGACCAAGCTCGGCTTCGCCCACAAGGGCACCGCGTCGGTGGAAGTGGAGGCGATCGACGTGGATAATTGGCCGCCTTCGCGCAACTGGGCGGCAACCCCCGCGCCCCCCGCCGTGTCGACGACGCGCCCGTCGGAGCCGGCGCGTTTCGCGCAGCCGCCGGCGGCCGGTGCCGGGTCGCTGTACGTGCAGGCCGGCGCCTTCAGCAGCGCGCAGGGTGCCGAGAGCTTGCGCCGCCGTCTGCAACAGGCGCTGAAGCACCCGGTCGAAGTTTCCCCCACGGCGGCGGCGCCGGTCCTGTTCCGCGTCCGTGTCGGCCCGCTGGCGACGCGCGCCGAGGCCGAGCAGGTGCGCGCCCGGCTGCTCGACGGCCTGGTCGCCGATGCCCGCATCGTCGACTGAGGCCGAACCGTCCAATCACCTCCCTGATCTCCAGGAGTCCCGAATGAAGAAACTGCTGTCCTGGTGCGCGGCCGCCGTTGGCGCCATCGCCCTGCACGCGGCCCCGTACGCGCTCGCCCAGACCCCGGCCGTGCCGCCAGCGCTGCGCAACGCGCCGATCGCCGTGCCGTCGGCGCCGACCGTCGCCGCCAAGGCCTACCTGCTGATCGACGCCGACAGCGGCCGCGTGCTGGTCGAGCACAATGCCGACGAACGCCTGCCGCCGGCCAGCCTGACCAAGCTGATGACCAGCTACGTGCTGTCGCACGAGATCGAGCAGGGCCACGTGCACCCGGACGACATGGTGACGATCAGCGAGAACGCCTGGTCGCAGAACCCGCGCTTCAAGGGCTCGTCGCTGATGTTCATCGAGGTCGGCAAGCAGGTGAAACTGCACGACCTGCACCTCGGCGTCGTCGTCTCCTCCGGCAACGAATCGTCGGTCGCCGTCGCCGAGTATCTGGCCGGCAGCGAGGACGCCTTCGCGCAGGTGATGAATCAGCACGCCGCGCGCCTCGGCATGACCAACACCCACTACGTCAACGCCCACGGCCTCGACGACCCGGACCACTACACCTCGGCGCGTGACCTGGCGATCCTGTCGCAGGCAATCCTCGCTTACCCGAACGAATATGATCTCTACAAGATCAAGGATTTCACCTTCAACAACATCAAGCAGATCAACCGCAACGGCCTGCTCTACCGCGACCCGTCGGTCGACGGCCTGAAAACCGGCCACACCGATCTGGCCGGCTACTGTCTGGTGACGTCGGCCAGACGCGACGGCATGCGGCTGATCTCGGTCATCCTCGGTGCCGACAGCATCGCCGCGCGCGAGCGCGAGACCGAGAAGCTGCTGGCCTACGGCTTCCGCTTCTTCGAGACGCTGCCGCTCTACACCCCGGGCCAGGAGGTGACGAAGAGCCGCGTCTGGGGCGGCGCAGAGGATGAGGTCGCACTCGGCGTGCAAACGCCGGCGGTGGCGACGATTCCGCGCGGCAAGCGCGACGCGCTGCAGGCGGCGATGAATCTCGACCGTGTCATCAAGGCGCCGCTCGCGGCCGGGCAGCCGGTCGGCGAACTGGTGGTGACGCTCGATGGCGAGACCATCACCCGCACGCCGCTGGTGGTGCTGGAAGCGGTGGAGCAGGGCGGTATCTTCAAACGGCTGTGGGACTGGCTGGTGCTGTTCTTCACCAACCTGCTGAGCTGAAAAAGTCCTCCCCTACTGCGCAGGGGAGGACCGGACGAATCGAGGTCGCAGTCATGGGCACGGTCTACCTGAATGGAGAGTTCCTGCCACAGGCACAGGCACTGGTGCCGGCGATGGATCGTGGCTTCCTGTTCGGCGACGGCGTCTACGAAGTGATCCCGGTATTCGGCGGCCGCTGCTTCCGCCCCGATCAGCACCTCGACCGCCTCGACCACAGCCTGCGGGAGACACGCATCGCGCAGCCGCTGACGCGCGCGCAGTGGCTGGCCGTGTTCGAGCGGCTGATCGCCGATGGCGGTGGCGGCGATCAGGCGATCTACCTGCAGGTGACGCGCGGCGTTGCCGAGGTACGCGAGCACCGCTTTCCGGACGACATCCGGCCGACCGTGTTCGCGCTGACCCGCGCCATCGCGCACCCGCCCGAACAGCCGCCGGCGCCGATCGACTGCATCGTCGTCGACGACATCCGCTGGAGCCGCTGCGACATCAAGTCGACCTCGCTGCTCGGCAGTGTGCTGATGACGCAGCAGGCGCTCGACGCCGGCGCGCGTGAGGCGATCCTGCTACGCGACGGCTGCATTCAGGAGGGGGCCAGCAGCAACGTCTTCGCCGTTGTCGATGGCGTGCTGTGGACGGCCCCGGTGGGGGGCTTTATCCTCGCCGGCATCACGCGCGACCTGGTGCTCGAACTGGCCCGCCAGCACGGCCTGCCGGTGCGCGAGGAGCCGCTGCCACTGGCCGAGTTCGAGCGCGCCAGTGAGGTCTGGATCACCAGCTCGACGCGCGAGATCGCACCGGTCGCTCACATTGACGGCCGCCCGGTCGGCGCCGGTTCGACGCCGGTGCTGCAACGGGTCTGGGACTGGTATCGCGCCTTTCGCCGCAATCCCACCGGCCACTGATCTTTCGCCCGACACTGATCTTTCACGGCGTGTCGATCTTTACACCAGCCATCGGATCGGCCATTGAATTCGATGCCGGCCGCCGCCATTTCGGCCGATCTGTTTCCGCAATCCGGGTTGTCGCCAGCAATGACCACGCAAGAGCCACCGAAGATTGAATTTCCGTGTCCCTATCCGCTGAAGGTGGTGGGCAATGCCGCTCCCGATTTCGCCGATTTCGTCGTCGAGGTGATCGCACGCCACGGCGAGATCGAGGAGCGCATCGAGGTGATTCCGAGCAGCAACGGCCGCTTCCAGTCGGTGCGCATCACGCTGATCGCCACCGGCGAGGAGCAGCTGCGCGCGCTGCACGTCGAGTTGAAGGCATCCGGCCGCGTCCACACG
Source organism: uncultured Verrucomicrobiaceae bacterium (assembly GCA_964515735.1). Lineage (GTDB taxonomy): Bacteria > Pseudomonadota > Gammaproteobacteria > Pseudomonadales > CAMLJR01 > CAMLJR01. Next base: position 41,555 of record CAZEVP010000016.1, read on the forward strand.
GTGATCTGATCTGTAATGAACAGCAGTGAACACGACATTCCGCTGCGCGCCCGCTTCCTCGGACTCGCCGACTACGAAACCGTCTGGAAGGCGATGCGCGATTTCACCGACGCGCGCGATGCGACCACGCCGGACGAACTGTGGTTCCTGCAACACCCGCGCGTGTTCACGCAGGGGCAGGCCGGCAAGGCCGAGCATGTGCTGGCGCCGGGCGATATCCCGGTGATCCAGGTCGACCGCGGCGGCCAGGTCACCTACCACGGCCCCGGCCAGATCGTTGGCTACCTGCTGATCGACCTGCGCCGGCGCGGCACCGGCATCCGCGAGTTGGTCACTGCCATTGAGAACAGCCTGATCGACCTGCTCGCCGAACTCGGTGTGCAGTCGGCGGCCCGGTCCGACGCGCCCGGCGTCTACCTGCCGAGTGGTGCCAAGATCGCCGCGCTCGGCCTGCGCGTGCGGCGCGGCTGCACCTTCCATGGCCTCAGCCTCAACGTCGACATGGATCTGGAGCCGTTCGCCCGCATCAATCCGTGCGGTTTCTCCGGTCTGGAGGTGGCGCAGCTGCGCGATCTGCTGCCGTCGCTGCCGTCGATCGAACGGCTGGAGAAACAGCTGCTCGACGTCATGTGCCGCCGGCTCGGTTACGATCGCAACCGTGTCGAGACCGTCGACGCGCTGCCGGCATTGGCGCCGGCCTGATTTCCGATTTCGTTTTGCGTTTTTTCTGTTGAGAGTGTGGTGATGAGCGATACCCCGTCGGCAAGCGGTGTGGTCAAGGTGGTGCAGGGCGAGAAGCTGCGCGGCGCTGAAAAGGTGGCGCGCATTCCGGTCAAGGTGATCCCGACCGTCGAACTGCCGACCAAGCCGAGCTGGCTGCGTGTCAAGCTCGGCTCCAGCGCCGAGGTCGAGCGCATCAAGGGGCTGCTGCGCCAGCACAAGCTCGCCACCGTCTGCGAGGAGGCCAACTGCCCGAACCTCGGCGAATGCTTCGGCGGCGGCACCGCCACCTTCATGATCATGGGCGAGATCTGCACGCGTCGCTGCCCGTTCTGCGACGTCGCCCACGGCCGCCCCAATCCGCTCGACGAAAACGAGCCGCGCGAACTGGCCGAAGCGATCGCGACGATGGGGCTGAAATATGTCGTCATCACCTCGGTCGACCGCGACGACCTGCGCGACGGCGGCGCCCAGCACTTCGCCGACTGCATCCGCGAGACGCGCGAGCGCTCGCCGAAGATCCGTGTCGAAGTGCTGGTGCCCGATTTCCGCGGCCGCATGGAGATCGCGCTCGACATCCTCGAAGCCGAGGCGCCCGATGTCTTCAACCACAACCTCGAAACGGTGCCGCGCCTGTACAAGGCGGTGCGCCCCGGCTCCGACTACCAGTGGTCGCTCGACCTGCTGAAGAAGTACAAGCAGCGCCGCCCCGACGTGCTGACCAAATCGGGCCTGATGCTTGGCCTCGGCGAAACGCCCGACGAACTGATCGAGGTGATGCGCGACATGCGCGCGCACGACATCGACATGATCACGCTCGGCCAGTACCTGCAACCGAGCCGCAACCACCTGCCGGTATCGCGCTTCGTGCCGCCGGAGGAGTTCGCCGAATTCGGTCGCATCGCCGAGGAGCTCGGCTTCAAGAGCGTCGCCAGCGCGCCGCTGGTGCGCTCGTCGTATCACGCCGACAAGCAGGTCGATCTGAGTCTTCTCAAATAAGAACGACCCGTCGTCAGCGCGCAAGGTTCTGAAAAATTTCCGGGAGAAACTTTCATCGCCGCGTCAGCGGCGGCCCGAAGGGCGGCAGGCCATGGATGGCCTGCCATGAAAACAGCCATCGAGCCTTGCGCACAATGTTTTTCCGTCTAATGAATTCCGCTGATATTCCCTGGTTTTTTTAGCATTTGCGAATCATCCTCGAATTTAGTCAGGCAATGTCGCATATAAGGAAAAACAATTTTTTCCACGCACCGCGATTCGGTTAAGGATGGTCCGTTGTTTTCACGGACCATACAGACAATCGGAGGTGCGACATGGCTGCGCTCAAAGGTTCCAGAACCGAACAGAATCTGAAGGACGCCTTCGCCGGCGAATCGCAGGCGAACCGGCGCTATCTCTACTTCGCGGCGAAGGCCGACGTCGAGGGTTACAACGACGTCTCCGCCGTGTTCCGCTCCACTGCCGAAGGTGAAACCGGCCACGCGCACGGCCACCTCGAATACCTCGAAGCGGTCGGCGACCCGGCTACCGGCCTGCCGATCGGCGCGACCTCCAACAACCTGAAGGCGGCGATCGCCGGCGAGACGCACGAATACACCGACATGTATCCGGGCATGGCGCAGGCCGCTCGGCAGGAAGGGTTCGACGAGATCGCCGACTGGTTCGAGACGCTGGCCAAGGCCGAGCGCTCGCACGCCAACCGCTTCCAGAAGGCGCTCGACACGCTGAACTGAGCCGTGACCTCACCACCGCCGGCGGACCGTGAATCCGCGGCGGTGGCACTGACAACCGGAAGGGATGCGGCGTTGCCGGCGGCCACCTCGTGCCCGCCTGCGACGTCCGCGTCGAGGTGAGGGCCATGGCTGAACAACAAAAAAGCGCAGTGCGCGAGGGCATTCGGGAAGGAAGCCTGCAGGCGCCGACGCGCCACCCGATCGACTGGCAAAGCAGCGAGTTCTACGACCGCGAAGCACTCGACAGGGAGTTGATGCGGGTCTTTGACATCTGCCACGGCTGCCGCCGCTGCGTGAATCTGTGTCAGGCGTTTCCGACGCTGTTCGATCTGGTCGACGAGTCGGAGACGATGGAGGTCGACGGTATCGCCCCGGCCGATTACATGAAAGTGGTCGACCAGTGCTACCTGTGCGACATGTGTTACATGACCAAATGCCCCTACGTGCCACCGCACGAATGGAACGTCGATTTTCCGCACCTGATGCTGCGGGCAAAGGCGGTCAAATTCCGCGATGGCGATACACGTGCGCGCGACCGGCTGCTGACCAGCACCGACATAATGGGCCGGGCGATCACGACCATTCCGCTGGTCGACAGGACGGTCAACTTCGCCAACGCGCAGCCATCACTGCGCAAGCTCACTGAAAAAGTGCTCGGTGTGCACGCCGGTGCCGCGCTGCCGACCTACCACCACGATACGCTGCGTCGGCGCGTTGCCGGCAGGGCGAAACCGGTCGCACCGGTTGCCGGCGGTGGCACCACCGGCAAGGTCGCGCTGTTCGCCACCTGTTACGGCAACTACAACAGCCCGCACCTCGGCGATGACTTCTTCGCCGTGTTCCAGCACAACGGCATCCGGATCGAACTGGTGCCGCAGGAGCGCTGCTGCGGCATGCCGAAGCTCGAACTCGGCGATCTGGAAACGGTGGCGAAACTGAAGGATGCCAACATTCCGGTGCTCGCCGGACTGATCGACGAGGGCTACGACATCGTCGCGCCGGTGCCGTCGTGCGTGCTGATGTTCAAGCAGGAGTTGCCGCTGATGTTCCCGGACGATGCCGACGTGGCGAAGGTCAAGCGCGGTATCTTCGACCCGTTCGAATATCTGATGCTGCGCCACCGGGCCGGCCTGCTGAACACCGATTTCAAGCAGCCACTCGGCGACATCAGCTATCACGTCGCCTGCCATCTGCGCGTGCAGAACATCGGTCTTAAAACGCGCGACGTGCTGCAGCTGATTCCCGACACCCGCGTCGATGCCATCGAGCGCTGCTCCGGTCACGACGGCACCTACGCGGTGAAGCGCAAGTTCTTTGATGCCGCAGTCAAGATTGCGCGGCCGGTGGCGCGCAGGGTCGACGAGGCGAAGGCGAACCACTTCGCCTCCGACTGCCCGATGGCCGCCACCCATGTCGCTCATGTCGCCAGCGGCGACATCGTGGCCGAACACCCGATGACGCTGCTGCGAATGGCCTACGGTCTCTGATCCGCATCGGCGCGAAACGAAGGTCGAGGTGAACCGGATGAAGAAGCTGACGAGACAGGATCTCTATCCGCTCGAAGTTTATGCGGAGAGACGCCCCGAGATTCGCCGCGAGGTGATCGCGCACAAGCGTCGTCGCCAGATCGACCTCGGCGGGCATATCTGCCTGCTGTTCGAGGATCGGCGGACGATCCAGTATCAGGTGCAGGAGATGCTGCGCATTGAACGCATCTTCGAACCAGAGGCGATTCAGCAAGAGCTGGATGCCTACAACCCGCTGATCCCCGAAGGCAGCGACTGGCGCGCGACGATGCAGATCGAGTACGCCGATGTCGACGAACGCCGCGTCGCGTTACAGCAATTGAAGGGTGTCGAGGATCGCGTCTGGGTGCAGGTGGCCGACTGCGAGCGCGTCCATGCGATTGCCGACGAAGACCTGGAGCGCGAGAACGACATCAAGACCGCCAGCGTCCATTTCCTGCGTTTTCCGCTCGGTGTTGCGGAGGTCGCCATGCTGAAGGATGGTGCCGCGCTGACGATTGGCGTCGATCATCCGGCTTATGGTGCCGAGGTGAGGGTGGAGGGAGAGAAGCGGGAGGCGTTGATCGAGGATCTGGATTGAGCGCATGTCCGGTGTGTTCGATCGCGTCGTCATCGTCCCGGGGCGAAGGGTTCGCGTAGCCGACACCGTTCAGGCATCATTCAACGGGAGCGCTCCAGTCTCCCCGCGCCCAACCCCGCCGGAATCAGCAACATTTTCTCAACATTGGCGAGTCGCCGGTATCAGTGACGTGATCGGCGAGAGGTTGGGTGCGTAGCACTGGCGAGTGCTCAAGTGAGCAGTTGGCAGCGATGGCAAACATTCAACCCGAGGAGAGCAGCATGAAGCAGCAGCGGTCAATGTTCCGTTCAACACGCAATCTCACTGGCATGGCCGTCATGCTGGTGCTTTCGCTTTTTGCGCGGCCGGCGTTCGCCGCGCCGGAGTGGGACATGCTGGGGGTCAGGCTCGGTATGACCGAAGCGGAGGTCAGGGAGGCGTTCAAGGCGTATGACCCCAACGGCAAGGTCATTGCGTCCAATGCGGCGTTTTCGTACAGCGACAAGGTCAACTCCTTCAGAACCCCGGACTTTCTCGACACACTTGAGTTGAGGGTCACCCGTTTGAGCATCCAGATTCCGCTCAAGGTGTGGTTTTCCGGACCGGTCGGGGAGGCGCGGGTGATCGGAGTGGCGCGTCAGGAGTACAACATTCCCAACCCGGTCACTGCGGCGCAATTCCAGCAGAGTCTCGCCGGGAAGTATGGTCAGCCGACGGTAACGGCGGGAGTCATGCCGGTATGGGAGGAAGCGGGCAAGCCTTCCTGCATCAGAGCCAGTTGGGGCGTCAACCTTGGGGAGTTTCCCCAGGTGGTGACCGGACAGAAAAAAATCGCCCAGGCGGTCGCGGCGCTTGAGGCGCTACAGCAAAGCTCCTCGGGGACGCTGCCCGCCGATCTCGCAAGCTGTGGAACATTCCTGTACTACACCGCCGGCATGGATCCGGTGAAAGCGATCACCGGGGGCATGTTTGACGTGGGCGCCATCATGGCAACCCATCACAGCAGGAATGCCTGGGTCGATCAGCTGGAGGCCGAAGCCATTCGCAAGCGCGAAGGGCAGGCTCAGGCGCCGCGGCTCTGAGCTGCTGGCCCGGTTCCGGCGAGCGTGTTCAACCTGCTCGCCCGATGCCGAGCACCACCCGATCCAGCAACTGCCACGGATCGTCGCCGCTGCCTTTCACCGCGGCGTCGATCCGGTTGCACAGCACCAGCAGCGACGTGATCTGTTTCAGCGACAGCCGCTTCAGCGCGGCCTGCATCAGCGGCTTGCGCTTCTCCCAGACACCGGCGGCAGACATCGCACGTTCGATGGCAAGCCCCTGATCGATCTGCTCGGCGCAGCGGTAGAGCGCGCGCAGTTCCTTGGCGAGTACCCACAGGATCACCGGCGGTTCGACACCTTCGCCGCGCAGCCCGGCCAGTGCGCGCAGGCAGGCGGCGGTGTTGCCGGAGAGCGCCTGGTCGGCGAGGCCGAACGGGTCGAAGCGGGCATTGTCGGCGACGGCCTGCGCCACGAGCTCGGCGTCGATCGGCTCGTTGCCGTCGCTGTAGAGCTTCAGCTTCTCGACCTCCTGCGCGGCGGCGAGCAGGTTGCCCTGCACGCGGTCGGCCAGCAGTTCGATCGCCTCCGGCGTGGCGGTCAGTCTGGCGGTGCGCAGCCGCTGTTCGATCCAGCGCGGCAGTTGCGCGACGTCGACCGGCCACACCGGCACCGTGACGCCTTTCTCTTCGATGGCCTTGTGCCATTTGGCGCGGGTCGCGCTACCGTCGAGCTTGTTGCACTGGATCAGCAGCACGGTGTCGGGCGCGGGGTCGTTGCAGAACGCTTCGAGCAGCTTGCCGCCGGCGTCGCCCGGCTTGCCGGATGGCATCCGCAGTTCGAGCAGCTTGCGTTCGGCGAACAGCGACAGCGCGGAGAGTTCGTTGGCGATCGGGCTCCAGTCGAAGTTGCCTTCGACGTGGAATACCTGCCGTTCGCTGAAGCCCTGCTTGCGCGCGCCGGCGCGGATCGCGTCACAGCTCTCCTGCACCAGCAGCGTCTCGTCACCGGAGATCAGGTAGACCGGCGCCAGCCCCTGCGACAGGTGTTTTTCCAGCTGTTCCGGTCGCAGGCGCATGGGGTGGGATCAGGGGTTGGTCGCAGAGGGGCGGAACGCGCCGAGGCGGCGCAGCACGCTGGCGGCGACGGCGCGGTTCATCTCGTCGCGCGTCAGCCGCACCTCTTCGCTGGTGCTGATGACGTTGTCGGGGTTGTTGATGACGGTGCGACGCTCCTCGACGCGCTGCGGGCCGAATACCGTTTTGCCCTCGCGGTCGGCCAGCTCGAAGGTGACGCCGCTGCTGAGGCCGTATTCGGCGATGCGGCCGCGGCGGTCGACCGAGACGATGCGCTGCTCCTCGCTCGGGTCGTTGAGCAGCAGCAGGTATCTGGCGACGCTCGGTGGCGTCATCTCGATGCTTTCGCTGTCGAGCAGCAGGCGGATTTCACGCGCGACCGCGCTCTGCGATGCGCCGCCGCCTACGTGGATCGGCTGCAGGTCGACCGGCAGCGCGGCGTGGTCGCGCAGGTGGAAGCCGCAGCCGGTGAGCAGCGACAGCGACAGCAGCGCGAACGGCAACAGCGCGGCGAGCGAGAGCTTCGGGTGGTGGTGGCGAGTCATGGCTTGATCCTGTTTTTCGTCGCTGTCGTGTCGAGGCCGTTCACTGCACGGCGAAGGTGACGAGCTTGCCGGGCACCACCTTGCTCATCCTGATCGTCTTGCCGTCGAGGAATTTCTGCACGTTCGGCTCGGCACGGGCCGCGGCGATGATCGTGTCGTTGTCGGCGTCGGCGGCGACGCTGATCTGCGCGCGCACCTTGCCGTTGATCTGCACGGCCAGATCGATGCTGTCGCGCACCAGCGCCGACGCATCGACCGCTGGCCAGTGTGCATCGACGATGGCGTCGGCGTGGCCGAGTTCGCGCCACAGCGCATGGCCGATGTGCGGCACGATCGGCGCCAGCAGCAGCACCGCGCTTTCGAGCGCTTCGCGGACGACGGCGCGCGCCTGCTCCGAGTCGTCGAGCCGGCCGATTTCGTTGCTCAGCTCCATCACCGCGGCGATGGCGGTGTTGAAGGTCAGCCGCTTGCCGAAATCCTGTGTCACCTTGGCGATGGTCTCGTGCGTCTTGCGGCGCAGGGCGCGTTCGGCGTCATTCAGTGCGCTCGTATCGAGCGCCGGCGCGGCGCCGGCTTCGACGTGCGCCTGCACCAGTTTCCACAGCTTGCGCAGGAAGCGGTGCGCGCCCTCGACGCCGGAGTCCATCCATTCGAGCGACTGCTCGGGCGGCGCCGCGAACATCGTGAACAGTCGCACCGTGTCGGCGCCGTACTGCTCGATCAGCTGCTGCGGGTCGACAGTGTTGCCTTTCGACTTCGACATCTTGGCGCCATCCTTCAGCACCATGCCCTGACACAGCAGGTTGGCGAACGGCTCGTCGCACGACAGCAGCCCTTCGTCGCGCATCAGCTTGTGGAAGAAGCGGGCGTAGAGCAGGTGCAGGATCGCGTGTTCGATGCCGCCGACGTATTGATCGACCGGCAGCCAGTAATCGGCGGCCGTTTTGTCGAGCATGCCGCCGTCGAAGTCGGGGCAGGTGAAGCGGGCGTAGTACCAGCTCGACTCCATGAAGGTGTCGAAGGTGTCGGTTTCGCGCTCGACGGCGTTGCCGTTCAGCTCGTCCCTGCGCCAGTCCGGATCGCGCTTGATCGGCGACGACACGCCGTCCATCTGCACATCTTCCGGCAACAGCACCGGCAGTTTGTGCGCCGGCACCGGAATCTCGCCGCCGCCTTGCAGGTTGAACATCGGGATCGGCGCGCCCCAGTAGCGCTGGCGCGACACGCCCCAGTCGCGCAGGCGGTAGTTGGTGGTGACGCTGCCCTTGCCGACGCTTTCGAGTTTCTTCGCGATGGCATCGAATGCCTGTGCGAAGTCGAGAGAATCGAATTCGCCGGAGTTGAGCAGCACGCCTTTATCCACGAACGCGGCGCTCGTGAGGTCGACGGCGCTGCCGTCTGCCGGCGCGATCACTTGCTCGATCGGCAGCTCGTATTTCTTCGCGAACTCCCAGTCGCGCTGGTCGTGCGCCGGCACCGCCATGACGGCGCCGGAGCCGTAATCCATCAGCACGTAATTGGCGACCCAGACCGGCACTTCGCGGCCGCTGAGCGGATGGATCGCTTTCAGGCCGGTGTCCATGCCGAGTTTTTCCATCGTCGCCATGTCGGCTTCGGCGACGGAGGCCGTTTTGCATTCCTGAATGAATTGCGCCAGCGCAGGGTTCGATTTGGCGGCGTGCAGCGCGATCGGATGTTCGGCGGCGAGGCTGACCCAGGTGACGCCCATCAGCGTGTCGGGGCGCGTCGTGTAGATCTCGAACGAGTCTGCTACCTCGGCGATCGGCTGCGCCAGATCGAAGCGCATCTGCACGCCCTGGCTGCGGCCGATCCAGTTGCGCTGCATCGTCTTGACCTGCTCGGGCCAGCCGGGCAGGTCGTCGAGCGCGGCGAGCAGTTCATCGGCATACGCCGTGATCCGGATGAACCACTGCGGAATCTCCTTGCGCTCGACCTTCGTGTCGCAGCGCCAGCAGCAGCCGTCGATGACCTGCTCATTGGCGAGCACCGTCTCGTCGTGCGGGCACCAGTTCACCGCCGAGGTCTTTTTGTAGACGAGACCCTTCTCGTACAGGCGGGTGAAGAACCACTGCTCCCAGCGGTAGTAGTCGGGCTTGCAGGTGGCGATCTCGCGCTGCCAGTCGTAGCCGAAGCCGAGGCTTTTCAGCTGGCCGCGCATGTAGTCGATGTTTTCGTAGGTCCACTTCGCCGGCGCGACGTTGTTCTTGACCGCGGCGTTCTCGGCCGGCAGCCCGAACGCATCCCAGCCCATCGGCTGCAGCACGTTCTTGCCGAGCATGCGCTGGTAGCGGGCGATGACGTCGGCGATGGTGTAGTTGCGTACGTGCCCCATGTGCAGCTTGCCGCTCGGGTACGGGAACATCGCCAGGCAGTAGTACTTCTCCCGGCTCGGGTCGACGACGGTGCGGAAACTCTGCTGCTGCTCCCAGAACTGCTGGGCGTCGCGTTCGATCTGCTGGGGGAGGTAGTGCTCTTGCATCGTCGGCGTATCTGCGGTCGGCCAATGGGGAAGCGCGCGATTCTACCAGCAAACCGGAGCCGGCTACGCGGCGCGGGGGGGCGCGGTGAGTGGCGCAAAGACGCGCCCTTTGCTATATCGCTCGGGGTCCGCGTGGGCGGGCTCCCTCAATGACTGGATATAACAAGGTGGATTCGATGGAAACCGACAACGGCGCACCGGCGGAGGTCTCGCAGGACTCCAGGAACCTGGCACTGCTCAACTGGCTCGGCACTCTCTTCTTTGGCTTCATCCCGTGCCTGATCCTGTTCCTGGTCAAGAAGGACGATGCCTATGTCCTCGACCAGTCGAAGGAGGCGCTGAACTGGTCGATCACGGCGATCATCGGTTACGTCATCGGCACCATCCTGACCTTCATCGTGATCGGTCTGCTGGTGATCGCCGCCGTCGCCATCGCCCATCTGGTGTTCTGCATCATGGGCACCGTGGCCGCTTCCAGCGGCAAGCCGTTCCGTGTGCCGTTCACGCTGCGTCTGATCAAGTGACGGCCGGCGACGGCCGCCACCGGTGGCCGTCGCGATTTACCCCTTCTTCCGTCCGCTGCCGCCGCGCAGCACGCAGGCGGCCAGCAGCAGCGCCGCCAGCGCGATCGACGGCCACACTCCGGTACGCGCGAACGGTGTCACCCCCTGCATCGGCTGGATCGCGCCGCTCAGTGTGGTGCGGGTGAACTGCTGCGCCTGCGCGGTGATCCGGCCGCGGTGATCGATCAGCGCGGTGACGCCGTTGCCGGTGCCGCGAATCATCGGCCGGCCCGCCTCCAGCGCGCGCATCTGCGCCATCTGCAGGTGCTGCAGCGGGCCGATCGAGCGGCCGAACCAGGCGTCGTTGCTGATCGTGATCAGCGCGTCGCTGTTGGGCAGCCAGTCGGCGACCAGATCGGGATAGACCACCTCGTAGCAGATCAGCGGGCCGAGCCTGAGGCCGGCGGCGCGCAGTGGCGGCTGGTCGGGCGGGCCGGCCGTGAATGCCGACATCGGCAGGTCGAGGAAGCGGATCAGGCCGCGCAGCCAGTGCTCCAGCGGCACGTATTCGCCGAACGGCACCAGCCGCTGCTTGTGGTAGGTGCCGCTGCCCTCGCCGAGCGCGACGATGCTGTTGCGGATCGCCGTGCGCTCGCCGTTCCATTCGCGGGTAGGGATGCCGGTGATCAGCGCGTGGCCGTGTTGCGCGGCGTTGGCCGCCTCGGCATCGATGAAGTCGCGCGCCTGATCGTAGAAGGCTGGCACTGCCGCCTCGGGCCAGACCACGATCTGTGCCTGCTGCCACAGCGGAAAGCTCAGGTCGCGGTAGAGCGTCAGCGTCTGCTGGTAGAAATCGGCGTCCCATTTCACCTGCTGTGGCACGTTGGCCTGCACCAGCGCCACCGACACCGGTTCGCCCTTCGGCGCCACCCAGTCGATCTGCGCCAGACCCCAGCCGCCGAGCCACAGCGCCAGCACCGCGCCGAGCGCGATGCGCGAGCGCTGCGGCGTGAACCAGAGCGCCAGCGCCGCGCCGGTCAGCGCGACGATCAGCCCGACCGCGAACACGCCGCCGACCGGCACCCAGCCGGAGAGCGGGCCATCGAGGTGGGCGTAGCCGGCGTAGAGCCACGGGAAACCGGTCAGCGCCCAGCTACGGAACCACTCCCACAGCACCCACAGGCCGGCGAAGCCGAGCCAGCGGCCGCCCGGCCGTTCGCGCGCGAAGCGGACGTAGCTCCAGGCGAATAGCGCGTGCAGCAGCGCCAGCCCGAGGCAGTAGCCGAGCGTCAGCGCCAGTGCCAGCGGTACCGGGGCGTAGCCGT